>DAINSQ010000027.1:5649-9417 GCA_036741235.1 Saprospiraceae bacterium
GCGCTACTCCCTGATTATCATGGCATCTCTCAATTTATCCAAATAAAAAAAGCCCGCCGATCGGCGGGCTCTTCATGTGTCGGGATACCAGGATTTGAACCTGGGACCCCCTGCTCCCAAAGCAGGTGCGCTACCGGACTGCGCTACATCCCGAATTTGTGGTTGGAAACGACTTTAGAAAAGAAGCGGTGACGGAGGGATTCGAACCCTCGGTACCCCTTTCAGAGTACGTCGGTTTAGCAAACCGGTGGTTTCAGCCACTCACCCACGTCACCTGCATTGTGCTTGTGTGGCTTTTTTCAAAAGCGATCACAAAGGTAGCGATCAGACTTAAAAAAACAAGCCCTCGGCCCAAATATTTTTCCAAGTCTAACAACAAATCTATGCAAGGGAAAGTTCCGGCCGGCGGCTTTCGAAGCATAACGTGTTATTATTGTGTATATTTGTATCAAAACCTGGTATCCCATGCGCACAGGCGTATTTAACCAACACTTCAGCGTTCACGCCATTGCAGGCACCCACGTGATCACACTGGCACTGGACGCCAAACCCGAAGCCGCCGCCAATCTGCTCGGCTTTGCTTTTTTCAGAAAAAAATTTGACAAAAACGGCAAATTCCTGGAAGAGGCCTGGATGGAAGGCTACAAGCCCTTTGAAGCCGTAGTGCCCGATCCCCGGCCCGGCGTAAGGTACCCGACCAACCTGCATCCCATCCAGTCTTTTGTGTGGGCCGATTTTGCAGTGAGCCAGGACAGAAAGTACGAATACCAGGTATTCCCCGTCACCGGCACGCCGGCCGATCCTGTACTTGGAACGGCCCTGTCTATCAAGGTAGCGCCGGAGCCCTACAAACACAAATTGCACGAAATATACTTCAACCGCGCAGTAGCCGCCTCCCAGGCTTATGTGGAGCGCTTCCACAATATCCGCCCCAACGCCAAGTCACTTGACGAGGAGCAGAAACAGGAACGCTACGACTGGCTGTCCAGAGGACTGTATGAGGCGGTAGTCGCTTTTATCAACCAGGCCAAAGACAGCCGCTTCGGACTGCGCGTGGCGATGTACGAGCTGGATTTCCCTGAAATACCCGTGTTGTTCAAAGCAGCCCTCGACCGGGGTGCGGATGTGCAGATCATCTACGAGGCCCGGGGGCACGACAGCCAGACCAGGCAAAATGAGGCGGCCCTCAAAGCCGCCGGATTTACCCTCAACGACCGGCGTGCCACGTTTGCCCGCAAAAACACCGACGGCATCCCCCACAACAAGTTTATGGTGCTGCTCAAAGACGGCAAACCCGTCATGGTGTGGACCGGCAGCACCAACCTCTCGGAAGGCGGTATTTTCGGGCATTCCAATGTGGGGCATTGTATCAAGGACAAAGCGCTTGCCGCCCATTTTTTACAGTATTGGAATTTGCTGAAAGCCGACCCAAAGATTGGCGAACTGGCCAAACAGGTCAGCGAAATCTGGCCGGATGTGGACCTCGATACGCTGCCCAAAAACAAGATGACGCCCATTTTCAGCCCCCGCAAAGGACTGAAAATGCTTGATTTCTACGCCAATGTATTTGGCTCGGCACAGAAAATGGCCGCCATAACGCTGCCATTTAACCTTGATAAACGTTTTGTGGCCAAAATCGACGAGCAGTCGCCCGCCGTCAGGTATATCATGCTCAACAGCGGCCGCACCAACGAGGCCGTGGCGGAAAAATACAACGCCGACCCCGATGTCATCGCCGCCGCCGGCAGCAAGATGAACAACAATTTCGGACAATGGCTCAACGAGATTCACACCGGCTTTAACGGCTCCAACGCCCAGTATATTCACACCAAGTTTTTGCTCAAAGACCCCCTCGGCCCCGAGCCGGTGGTGATTACCGGCTCCGCCAACTTCAGCGAACCGTCTACGAATAAAAACGACGAAAACATGGTGATTATACCCTGCAGCAATAAACCCGGCGAGACCCGGGTTCAGGACATTTACCTGGGCGAGTACTTCCGGCTGTTCGACCACCTTTATTTCAGGTATCTTTCCGGCAAGGACACCTCCAGCGACGAGGAAAAACAGAAAAGGCGCTTTCTAAAACCCCGCCCGCAGGATTGGGTGAGCGGTTACTATAAAGCCGGCAGCGACCGGTTCAAACGCCGAGTGAATTTCAGCTTTGGGTTTGGATAATATCCTCAAAAACGACGGTTTTATCGACCGGACCGGGGAAGGGCCCAAAGTGAGCCAGCTTCAGTTCGGCCATGCGGCGGCCTGCCGTGGCGCACTCCAGCGGCTTGTAGCCGTCGAGCCAGGCGGTGAGGTAGCCGCTCCAGAAGGCATCGCCGGCGCCGGTGGTATCCTTGACCTCCACTTCCCTCGACGGCAGGAACTGGGCGTTTTTGTGGTCGCCCACCAGGCAACCTTCTTTGCCCAGGGTGACGCATACCTGTTTGGCGCCCATATTCGAGAAATGTTTAACGGCCTGTTCGGGGTCTTTTAGCGGCGTTTCGTAGAGGCGCTCCCAGTCGACTTCGCTCACCTTCACCAGCGCGCCTAGTTCGCAGTAGCGGCTCACATAGCGCTGAGCCTCCTCGCGGTCGCTCCATATTTTGGGAGAATAATTGGCGTCGATACTCACCTGGCAACCCAGTTTCATGGCCCGTTGGGCGGCTTCAAAAATGACGACCTGGGCGGGAATTCGACTCAGTGCAAAGCAGGTAGTATGAAAGAGGTTGGTTTGCGACAGCAATTCATCGGTCATTTGCTCGTCGAAAATAAAGCTGTCGGCGCCGCGGTAAGCCTGAAAATTCGACACTTTTTTGGAGCGCGTCACCAGGATAAGCGTAGTAGGCATGGCGATTTCGCGAATAAACAAGGTATCGACGCCGGTAGCGGCTACGGCATCGCGCAGGAAAACGCCCATCTGGTCGTCGCCAACTGTGGCTACCAGTTTTGCCTGGTTGCCCAATCTGGCCATGTTGATACACAAATTGGCCGGGCTTCCGCCTTGTAAGCGCTTAAAATTCACCGCCTTCTGCAAGTCGCGAACAAAACGCGAGCTAATGAAATCGACCAGCAGTTCGCCGGCACTCACAATATCGATAGGACGAAAACGCCTTGATTGCATAAAATTGTAGTGGTATTGTTGTAGATGGCTCTTCCAAACTGCCTGTTTGTCGGCGCTGAAAAATAGGAGTTTTTTTTGAGCAAACTACTTTTTAAAAGCTAATTCTAAACATGTAGTTTCTCCTGGGCAATATTGCGCAATTGGCTGATGTGATCGCGCAACTGTGGAGCCAGCTTCCACCATCTGTTGTTATCAATCCACAGCTTCAGCGATTCGACGTAGTACAATGCGCCCCAGCCCGCAACGGGCAGCAATAACAGGCTAATCATCAACCACTTAAGCCCTGCCAAAATAGCCAGGGCCCACCACAAAGCATAATAAATCAGCCAGGCGCCAAGCGCCACAGCCATCATGACCGAAGAATAAAACTCAATAAACCTGACACGGCGGCGGGCCACCTCGCGGCCCAACCAAAGCGGAGGGTAATGGAACCAATAGGCAATAAAAGCGGGCGCCGCAAAAAGTGCCAGCAGTATGGCAGTCAGCAAGCCATTGGGTTTATTGCGCGCTACGGTTTCATCTTTAACATGGTGCGCCTTCAGGGCGTTTTCATATTCCTCAACGGCCGAGTTGACCTGTTCTTTCTGCTCCGGCGACAAAGCCGCCACCCGGATGGCGATTGCGATTACGCGCTCAAGCGGGGCAAGTTTTCTGGA
>DAINSQ010000027.1:9427-36599 GCA_036741235.1 Saprospiraceae bacterium
CAGCAGCAAAGTGGTAATCCAGGAATTGGGTTTATTACGCGCCACTGTGACATCCTGAATGCCGTGTTTTTTTAATTCTCCTTCATATGCCTGCACTGCGGCTGCTACCTGCGCTTTTTCTTCGGGCGTAAGGCCGGCGACCCGGTCGGCTATGGCCATTTCCTCTTTTAAAGGCCCCTCGTTGCGCGAAAAAATGGGAAAAGGGACTTCGCCGCGAGTAGAGCGTTTCATCACCAAAAAAGCCTCCGTGATCTCCTCATCCCGCTCGTCCGGAATCGAAATGATCAATTGTTCAAGCCGTTGGCGCAGTTCCTCGGTAAATGAGGCCATTGCCGCGTTAAAATTCGACTGGTAGTCCTCCCAATATTCGCGGATGCGGATGGGGTCGCCGAAATTGATCATCACCGCCGAGCGGAAGCGGTCGCCGTAGGTATAATTGACGCCGACGGGCACCACATACACATCCTCCAGATCGGGGTATTTTTCCAGCGCGCCGAAAGCGAGCCGGGCCGTACCTTTTTTAAGCGGATTGAGGCGTTTGACCATTTGGGTATGGCCTTCTGCCATAATCATCATGGTTTTGTTTTCGCGCAGGGCGTCAAAGCACACGGCAAACGTTTCGAAATTTTGCTTGACATAGGCCAGTCCGCGGTCTTTGGTGCGAAACATCGGCAGCATGTGCAAATCGCGCAGCAGAAAATTGCTCATGGGCTTCAGGAAAAGGTCGCCGCGCACCAGATAATACAGCGGCCTGTCGAGAAAGCACGCCAGGATGCAAGGCTCCAGGAACGCCGTGGGGTGGTTGGAAGCGAGCACCACGGGTTTGTCCTTGGGGAGCTTCTCTGCATTGGAAATGTATATTTTTTTAAAAAAAACTTGCAGTGCAACCCGCACAATCGGCCTTACAATTGGGTAGAGCATATGTGTTGTTTTCGTAAATCGCCGTAAAAATAACAAAAGCCGTGGCAAAGCTTTTGTAAATTCGCGGCATGCCGGGCAAACATTTTCTCATCGTTATTGGCGGCCCTACCGCTTCGGGTAAAACTGAGCTCGCTATTCGGCTGGCAACGGACCTGGGCACGGAGATTCTCTCTGCCGACAGCCGCCAGTTTTACCGCGAAATGCGCATCGGCACCGCCCGGCCCGACGAAGCCCAACTCGCCGCCGTGCCGCATCACTTCATCGGCCACCTGAGCGTTGCCGATAGCTACTCGGTAGGCGATTACGAGCGCGACGCTTTGGCTTTGCTCGACAAGCTGTTTGAACAACACCAGGCGGTTATCCTCACCGGCGGTTCAGGCCTGTATATCAAGGCATTGTGCGAAGGACTCGACGAATTTCCCGAGGTGCCTGCCGAAGTGCTGGAAGGAGTAAAAAACCTGTACGCCGAACAAGGTATCGAAGCCCTGCAACGGGAATTGCAAAGTATCGACCCGGCGTATTACGCAACCGTCGACCTCCAAAATCCGCACCGGCTCATCAGGGCCATTGCCGTGTATAGGGCGTCGGGAAAACCGTTTAGTTCGTTTCGAACCCTGCAGGCTGTGGAGCGGCCCTTTACCCCTGTTTACATCTGGCTGGACTGGCCCCGCGAAGCGCTTTACCAGCGCATCAACCGGCGCGTAGACCAAATGTTGGAGCAGGGATTGCTCGAAGAGGCCCGGCAACTCTACCCCTTGCGCCACTTCAATGCCCTGCAAACAGTGGGTTACCAGGAGTTATTCGATTATTTTGAGGGTAAACTCACATTAGACGCCGCCGTCGACCTGATCAAGCAAAATTCGAGGCGATACGCCAAACGACAGCTCACCTGGATGCGCCGCGACGGCCACTGGGCCGCCTTTAATCCCGGTCAATGGGAGGAGATAGCTGCTTTCGCAGCGGCGAAAATGTTGGAGTGAATAGCAACCAAATAGTCCGGCGGGTGTTTTTTACCGCAGTATAAAGGAGTTTTTTGCCTAGTTACGCATAGCGTGACGCTAAATATGTTAATCGCTGTAAACTTATGATCTGGAAACAACCTGTCAATCTCGAACTGCTGGCGCAGGTATCGCAAAACACGCTGGCGCACAACCTGGGCATCGAATACACCGGTTACGGCGACGACTACTTAGAAGGGCGCATGCCCGTGGATAGTCGCACCAAACAGCCCATGGGCTTGTTGCACGGCGGCGCATCTGCCGCCCTGGCGGAGACGCTGGGCAGTATAGCCTCGCTGCTTTGCCTGGAAGACCCTGCTACGCATACCCCTGTTGGTGTGGAACTCAACGCCAACCACCTCAATTCTGCAACCGAAGGATATGTATACGGTACGGTCAAGCCCCTGAAAATCGGACGCAGGCTGCATGTCTGGAACATCGAGATCAAAGACGAAAAACAGAAATTGATTTGTGTCAGCCGCCTAACAATTGCCGTCATTGAACGGCGATAAACCGGATATTTCTTTCTTTTAATGCTACTTTTGAAGGCTTTTTCATCAACACAATTATCACCCTTTAGCATGAGAAAAATTTTACCGCTGATACTGATCAGCATGTGCTATCACCTGACTGGTTTTGCCCAATTAAACGCCACGCAGGTCAGCCACTTGCCTTACGATGTAGCATTGAGCAACATCTGGGGCTGGACGGCGCCCGACGGTACGGAATACGCCCTTGTAGGCGTGGAAAACGGCACTTCTATTGTAAGTCTGGCCGACCCGGCTAATCCGGTTGAAGTATTTTTGATCCCCGGCCAAACTTCTATCTGGCGGGAAATCCGAACGTTCGGCAACTACGCCTACGTAGGCACCGACCAACCCAACACCACCGACGGGCTGCTGATCATTGACCTGAGCGACCTGCCCAACAGCGCGCCGTATGTACATTGGAATCCCGACTTGCCCGGAATGGGCGTGCTTAACCGCATTCATACCGTCAATATCGATGAGTTCGGCGTGTTGTACCTCAACGGTTCCAACCTCAATAGCGGAGGCGTGATTTTTGTAGACGTGGCCACCAACCCCACTTCGCCGATTTACCTGGGCAAAGGCCCCGCACAATATGCTCACGATTCTTATGGCCGCGACAATATTTTGTACTCTGCCGAAATTTACAACGGCACGATGAGCATCTACAATATCGAAGACAAAAGCAATGTCATCCCACTGGCGCAACAACCCACGCCCAATACCTTCACACACAACATCTGGCTGTCTGACGACAGCAATATCGCCTTTACCACCGATGAGCGCCCCAGCGCATACGTCGGCTCGTACGATATTTCCGATCTCAACAATATAGTGGAACTCGACCGCTTCCGTCCGGCAGCTACGCTGTCTACTACAGTTATCCCGCACAATGTTTATGTGCTCAACGACTGGCTGATCATTTCCTATTATACCGACGGGTGCATCATCGTTGACGCATCCAAACCCAACAACCTCGTCGAGGTAGGCAATTTCGACACGTATTTCGGTGCGCACGGCGGCTTTAGCGGCGCCTGGGGCGTATATCCCTACCTGCCCTCCGGAAGGATACTGGTATCCGATATCAATACAGGCTTGTGGGTACTTTCTCCCAACTATGTACGAGCTTGCTGGCTGGAAGGATTGGTCACCGACAGCCAGACTAATGCGCCGGTATTTGGCGTAAATGTCACCATCGAATCCAGCGAAATCAATATCGCCAATACCGACCTGACCGGCAATTACAAAACGGGACAGGCTACGCCGGGTACCTTTACTGTTTCTTTCCAGAAAGAAGGTTATTTTCCAAAATCAGTTTCTGCAGTGCTTGAAAACGGCGAATTGACAATCCTCGATGTTGAACTCGACCCGCTTATTGCCGTCAATATCAATGGCTCGGTTGTGAGCAGCATCGAAGGCAACGGCGTGCCGGGCGCGCAAGTCCTGATTTACAACGAAAACTCGGCTTTTGAAACCACTTGCGACGCCAATGGATCGTTTTCGCTGGATAATATTTACGCCGGCGAATATACAATAGTGGCCGGCGCCTGGTCGTACCTGCACAAGGTGCAAACCAATGTCAATATCGACGGTACCTCATCTGTTACGCTGGCCCTCGACAAAGGTTACCAGGACGATTTTGTGTTTGACCAGGGCTGGATGGCGGAAGCCGCTGCCAGTACCACTTCCGGCTTTTGGGTAATCGCCAAACCCATCGGTACGCAAACCGGCGGTCAAAATTCCAACCCAGACGTAGATATCGACGGCGATATCGGCGTTCAATGTTACGTAACCGGCAACGGCAACGGCGGCGTCGGCGACTTCGACGTCGACAACGGCGAGGTGACGCTGACCTCTCCGGTCATGGACCTGTCGACCTACAACGATCCCATTATTTCATACAACCTCTGGTTTTTCAACGGCGGCGGCGACGGCAACCCCAACGATATGCTGACGGTTGAGCTATCCAACGGAACGGAAACGGTTACCCTGGAAACCGTCGAAGCGTCTTTCGGCGCCTGGCTCCCCCGTTCTGAATTCCATGTGGCCGACTTTTTGACGCCTACCGATAATATGACGCTGCGCGTGCGCACTGCCGACGATACGCCGGGCCACCTGGTAGAGGCCGCTTTCGACGCATTCCTCGTAACCGAAGGTATGCCGGTGAATACCGATGATCTGCTGAACTCCCCTGCTTTTGCTCGCGCTTTGCCCAATCCGTTTGTTCATAGCTTTGATGTGAATTACCGAATCGAAGCAGCTCATCAGCAAGCTTCTATCCAGGTATTTAATGCACTGGGCCAGCCGCTGCTGACGCAAAGGCTGAACGCAGCCGAAGGTACGGCTACCATCCCGGCAAATGCGCTTACACCCGGCGTGTACATCGTTAAGCTGATGGCCGACGGCAAGGCGCTACAGACGCTGCGCGTTGTGAAAGGGAAGGAATAGTGATGTTGGATGTTGGATGTTGGATGCTTGGTATTCGATACTCTTTAATTAATTAAAAATCAATAATTAATAATTGACAATTTAACATCAAGCATCAAACAATAAACATCGACAATCAACAAACATGGTAATACACGCAAAACATACATTGGAGGCAGCCATTGAGGCTTCGTTCGACGGGTTTCTCGCTACTTTGAGCGAGATACCCGACGAACGGTTTGAAGCGATGCCGGGCGGCAAATGGTCGGCGGGGCAAAACCTCGATCATTTGATGCGTTCGGTTCGCCCGGTCAACATGGCACTCGGGCTTCCCAGGTTCGTGCTGCGTCTATTATTTGGAAAAGCCAACAGGGAAAGCAGACCCTACGACAAACTGGTTTCTAAATACCAGGATAAACTGGCACAAGGCGGCGTTGCGCCCACCGCTTTTATACCGCCGGCTATCCCGCTATCGGCCCGGGCGGATTTGATCAACAGCTTCACCCGGCAAAAAGAGCTGATGCTCCGGCGTCTCCAACAATGGAATGAGCGAGATTTGGATACCTACCTCCTGCCCCATCCGCTATTGGGTAAATTGACCCTGCGGGAGATGCTGTTTTTTACCATCTATCACAATGAACACCATCGCCGGGCATTACCAGCGCCAAGTTGAATCCCAGCCGGCATCACAACTACATCCCCGGATCAGCGCTGTTGTTGACATCGCCGGATTTCATCGCGCGAAAATCGACCACGATATCATCGTCGAGCGTGAAATCGAAACGGCCAAACGGCGGTACATCGGGATAGGGATTGCCGGGGTTGGGGAAGACAAAACTTGCCGGCAAAAAACGCCAGGAAGGAACATTATCAAAAGCATTGGAGACGCTCAATATTACTTTCTGGATTTGTATCAAATCGGAAGTCGTCAGCGAGCCCGAATTGTTGACGTCTCCGGCCAGCAATTGATAGGGCGTATCCAGGGCGTCGACATTGAGGATGTGTTTTCTGACGTTGATGATATCTTGAGTGGAAACCCCGTTTTTGACGTTGACATTTTTGCTCACGCGAAGCGAATAGTCCAGGCCCGCTTCCTGCCCGATAAAACTAAATTGCCCATTAGATGTAGTAGTCATCTCGAGGGTATCACCAGGGGTAATGAGTTGCACCAATACGCCTGCTATCGAAAGATTATTTTCAGTTTTTATCTGCCCGGAAATAGCAGCTACCTGTCCCTGTGGCTGGTTGATGCCGTTGAGCGAAGAGGGCGAAAGTCCCAGCGGGTCGAGCCAGTCTTTGAGTCGGGTTGACGAAGAACCGCCGCCATCCCACGACAGGGTAAGTCGCCCGTAATAAGCCGTCGAGGTAGTGACGCATTCCGTGAAGCCGCCGTGTAATTGCCCTACCACCCTGCCTGCATTGTTGAACAACGATGCCCCCGACGATCCCAGTTCGAAAGTGCCGTAATTGTAGAACAACCGGAAATGGTGCGACGCCGGCGTCACTACATCATTGCTCCAGGTGATGGGCCCGGTAAAAATAATGCTATTTGGCGCTCCCGATATTTTTTTAATATCGCCTTTGGGATGGTGAAACATAAATGGTTGCTGCGGCGCAACTGTGGCGCGATCCCATCCTGCAAAGAATACATTGTAATTATTCGGTATAGCCTGGGTGAGTTCTAGCAATAAAAAATCATTGGCCTGCCGGCCGGCCCGCAATTGGGATCCCAATACGGACTGAAATGTGGGCTCTGAGGCCGGATTGGTGCAGCCTTGTGCCGTATAATTGAAATCAAAACGCCACAGATCATACAGCGGCGTGTAGCCGTCCTGACAATGAAAAGCAGTGAGCAAGTAGCGCTTGCCGTCATTGGCCGTATTATTCATCAGGGTACCGGAGCAGTAGCCCATACCTTCCTCCACAATTAATACAATACGGCATACCGACCGCTTCTGATCAGGCCAGTTGGCGCCCTGGGTGCAATTGGCGTTGATATGGCAGGGCAGTGAACAGGCAAAGCCAAAGCCAGTTGAAGAGGTATCGGGTGAAGAAGCGGCAATGGCTTCATTGCGATAAGCATGGTCGACCCTGAAAATATGAAAGCCGCCCTGTCCGCGCACTTCAGCGGGTTCGTAGTATTCTACCACAGCCGAAGTACCGTTAATCAGTCCGGTAAAAAAGCGGCCGCTCACCGGGTTGCTGCGTGATGTATAGGCGCCGAGTTTTTGTTTTCCATCGGGACTATACATGAATAGTTTTGCGCCTTTCGGCAAATAAAAATCTTCATAAAATACGGCAATAGCCAATGCGCCGGCAGAGGTGAGCTGCAAACGCCAGATGCGGTCGCCATTGGGCAGCGCCAGCCATTGCCCCGACTGCCCCGGGTCAATATCAACAGCAATAGGCGCGGCGAAGCGATTGCCCCCTCCCCTTGCCCTGTCATCGGCGCGCACAGCATCCATATCCAGGGCTGGAGCGATAAAAATGGGTACCGGATTACCGGCTGTCAATGTTTTCCATTCGGGCGACCAACTCACCGGCGACCCGCCTTCGCTGGGCTGCGCTGATAAACAAACGGGCAATAACGCCGCCAGCCATATATACCAAAACAGCTTTTTCATAGTATTCCATTTTTGTTGATAACAGTCCAGGCAATCACTGCTTAATCAATGATCGAACGGCGGTTCCTTGCTCAGTTGTCAACACCCACCAATACATGCCTGGAATCCAATCTGTTACATCAAAATAAATAGCATTTTCGCCTTGTAGCAATGCCCCTTCTTTTCTCAAAACGGATATGCCTTGCGCATTATAAACGTTTATTACCGTTTCAGCTGTTTCTGCCATAATAGCTTTCATCATTATTTGTCCTGACGCAGGGTTGGGCGCCAAGGTCCATTCCTGCAGGTCAGCCGGCTGTTCCGTGCGGTCCACTACGACCAGGATGGTCAGGCAATTGGTATCCGAGCCGCAAGGGCTGGAGGCCGTCAGACAGGCGATATAATCACCGGGGGCCGTATAGGTATGGAAGGCATTTTGGTCGGTAGAGGAGGTTCCATCGCCAAAATCCCAGAACCAGTTATCCGGGTTATTGGTAGAAGCATCCAGGAATATGAGGCTCAGGCCGATGCCGGATACCGAGAACATAGCCTCGGGCGCTGCGCATGAAACGGTAATGGTCTCGCATTGGGTTGATTCGCCGCAGGGCGTAGTTACCGTAAGGCATATTTCGTATTGGCCCGGCGTATCGAAGGTATGATTGGCTATCGGCGTATCGGCCGTAGCGCCGTCGCCGAAGTCCCAACTCCACTGTACTCCGACGCCGGTGGTGTTGGCGTTGCAGGTTATTGCCAGGTTGTTTTGATTTACCAAAAATTCAGCAGAAGGCGGCGCGCAAGTCACCGTAATCTGCTCGCAGCGCTCGGTGGTTCCGCAAATACCGCCCACCGTGAGGCAAACTGTGTAGCTGCCCGGCAGCGCGTAGATATGCGACGGCGACTGGAGGCTGGAGGTAGCGCCGTCGCCGAAATCCCATAGCCATTGAGTGGGCTGGTCGGCGGTCAAATCGGTGAAGGTCACCGATAGTTGATCGGCCTGGGATTCAAAATTGGCCTGCGGCGGCGCGCAGGTTACCTCAAGCGTGACGCAGAAAGTATCTACCCCGCAGATGCTGCCTGCAATGAGGCAAACTTCATAATTGCCAGGCAACTCGTAGGTATGACCGGGATTTTGCTGGGTAGAGGAGGCGCCGTCGCCAAAGGTCCATAACCACTGATCCGGGTTATTGGTAGAAAAATCGGTAAAGTTGAGGGCCAATTCCTGGGCCTGTGATGTAAATCCGGCCTGTGGCGCCGCACAGGAGACTGTCACCAGCTCGCAATGCTGATTTTGCCCACAATCGCTTTCGGCAGTCAGACAAACCAGATAATTACCCGGCGCGGAATAAGTATGAACCGGATTCTGCTGAACCCCGCCCAACCCGTCGCCGAAAATCCAGGTCCAACCAGTAGGGGTATTTCCCGAATTATCGCTAAACGACACCGTTAATCCATTGATATTAAGAGAAAAGTCAGCCTGCGGCGCCGGACAAACGATGGTCACCGACTGGCAAAATTGATTGCTGCCGCACAAACTGCCAACCGTCAGGCAAACCTGGTAAGTGCCTGCAACGGCATAACTGTGCTGAGGGTTGGGCCCTGTAGCCGTGGCGCCGTCGCCGAAGGTCCAACTCCAGGAAGTAGGATTGTTAATCGACTGGTTGGTGAAGCTGGCGACCAGGTTGCTGCTAAGGTAGCTGAAAGCCGATACCGGCGCAGCGCAACTGACAGTAACATTTTGGCAACTTTGGGTACTGCCGCACAGACTGGTAGCAGTCAGGCAAACCTGGTAGGTACCCGGCGCCGCATACGTATGTTGCGGATTAGCAGAGCCCGATACGGCGCCGTCGCCGAAGGTCCACACCCATGAAGCCGGGCTGTTGGTCGATAAGTCATTGAACGTCACTGCCAGGTTATTGGTCTGAAAACCAAATGCCGACGCGGGCGCGGCACAGCTTACCGTCACATTCTGGCAACTCTGAGTGCTGCCGCAGGCGCTGGTCACCGTCAGACAGACCTGATAAGTGCCGGGGGCGATATATACATGTATTGGATTAGGCGTAGTAGCAGTTGACCCGTCGCCGAAGGTCCACAGCCAGCTTGTAGGGGCATTTGTTGAGTTGTCGGTGAAGGTTACCCCCAGGGCAGTCGACTGGAAGCCGAAGGCCGATTGCGGGGCGGCACAGTTGACGGTGATCGATTGACATAGTTGCGTTGATCCGCACTCGCTGGAGGCAGTCAGGCAAACGCTGTAATTGCCGGCAACGGCATAGGTATGCTGCGGATTTTGCAAATTAGAAGTAGCCCCGTCGCCGAAGGTCCAGGCCCAGGTATCCGGATTACCGATCGATATATCCTGGAAACTCGCCTGTTGTCCTACAATAGTGGCAATAAATCCCGCTGCCGGCGGGGCGCAGGTTGCCGTTACCTGTAGACAAAGCTCGCCTTGGCCGCATTCGCTTAAGGCGTACAGACATACTTCGTAAGTTCCGGGGTTGGCATAGGTATGCGTCGGATTAAACAAAGTTGAAGTTGAGCCATCGCCGAAGGTCCACAGCAATGTATTGACCTCCCCGGCAACGGAGGCCTCAAAATCGTATTCCAGCCCCAAAGCGTTGAAGCTAATGCCCACTGCCGGGGGCGCACAGGCCACCGTAATTTGTTGGCAAACATCGAGCGTACCGCAGTCGGTGACGGCCTCCAGACAGACCTGGTAAGTGCCCGGTTCATCGTAAATATGCACGGGGTTTTGACTGCTGGATGAGCTTCCATCGCCGAAATCCCAATTCCACTGAGCAGGATTGCCGGTAGAAATATCCTGAAACTGCACCGTGAGGCTGGTAGCGGTATAACTATAACCTACTTGCGCGCCTGCGCAGCCTACGTTGAGTACTTCGCAGTATTGCGCGCTGCCGCAGTTATTGGTCACGATAAGGCAGACGAAATAGATGCCAGGCTGGTTGTAGGTATGCGTGGGGTTTGGGGTATTGGCATTCGTCCCGTCGCCGAAATTCCAGGACCAGGTAGCAGGGTCATTGGTAGACAGGTCGGTGAATTGGACTTGCAGGTTGGTAGCCTGGTAGCTGAAAGCCGACAAAGGCGCCTGGCAGCTCACATTGACGAGTTTGCATATTTGGCCGCTACCGCAAATGCCGGTAGCAGAAAGACACACCTGGTAAACGCCTGCTGTGGTATAGTTGTGAACCGGATTCTGGGCGGTTGAAGAGCCGCCGTCGCCGAAGGTCCACAGCCATTGAGAAGCGCCCAGCGTACTGGCGTCGGTAAAATTGACCGTGAGGCCGCTGACTGCCGAGTTGAAATTAACGGAGGCCTGGCAGTTGGCGCCTTCAATTACTACAAGCGTTTGATTGATTGACGGAGAGGCAATTTTATCGACAATACCGGAAGGCCAGCGTACGATCAAGCTATCGATGACGGGATTTTCACCCAGGCCAAAGTGCTTGGTCATAGACGTATGGATGCCGTAACTCTCCCCGCTGCGCACCTCTCTGATCTGTTTGCCCCAGATACCGTACAATTCAATACGGGCGCCGATGCCGTTAGGGTTGGATGTATTGCCGTCGAGGCGCACTTTAAAGTAATAATTGTTGTTGCCGTTATTGATAAACAATACATCCGACACGGCGCCTGGCGTATTATAACCTGAGCCGAAAGAAGCCACCACGTCGATAAAGCCGTCGTTGTTGAGGTCGCCGGTAGAGGCCGAGTGGATGCGATTGGGTGTAGGGAATGCATTGGCAAAATTTGTAAACGTATTATTGCCATTATTTTTAAACAGACAATGGTTGTTGCCCAACGTAGTATAAAGCAAATCGACAAAGCCGTCGTTATCAAAGTCTTCAAACTTGGCTTGCAAGCCGGGTCCGGCGGCATTCATAGCGGTGAGCAGGCCGCTTTGGGGAGTAATTTCCGAGAACAGCCCGAAACCGTTGTTGATATACAGCTTATTGGGCGAGTCGTGGGTAATGACAAAGCAATCGAGGTCGCCGTCGTTGTCAATGTCGGCAAAATCGGCGGCCCAGGATTGGGCGAGCGGCCGGAGCCCGACCTGCTCCGCAACATCGGTGAAATTGTCGGCGCCGTCGTTTTGGAACAACAAATTCAGACGACGGCCATCCAGCGGATTATTGACGCCTTGGCGGCATTTGGAGATATAGAGGTCCAGGTCGCCGTCGTTGTCGTAGTCGATCCACACCGAGCCGTAGTTACCCGAATTATCGGAAGGTATCGTTGAAACGGGGTAAATCAGCGAAGTATCCAGCACAAAATTGCCTGTGCCGGTGTTGCGGTAGGCCTGGCTCACACCGTCGTCGTGGCAGGCAAAAATATCGATATCGCCATCGTTGTTAATATCGGCAAAGTTAGAGCATTGCAGAAATATCGGCGGTATCGACCAGGTGGTAAGGTTGTAAGCCGTTCCCGTCGAATTCGCCTTCAACAGTTTGAGCCCGTTGTAGCCGCCGCCGGTAAAAATATCGTTGAAGCCGTTGTTATCGACATCTGCAATACAAATACTCCATTGGCTACCAAGCAATTGCCCGTAGGCATAACCAGAGAAATCGTTATCGCCGGGAGTTTGATATTCAATGCGCAAGTTTTGTGTGCCGTCAATTCTGACGATATCGTCGAGGCCGTCGCCGTTCATATCCGAAATGGCGATCGGCGCGCCGCTTTTTATAGCGGGATAAAAAAGCCAATTACTACGGTTGGTAAAGCTGAATTGAGCAGAAATAGTAGCAGGTAAAAGCAGCCAGCAGCAGACAAGCGGCAGTAGAGCGTTTTTCATGTTCAAGAGATTATGACGGTTTTGGGATCCATACTTGAGGAATCCAACAGGTTTTTGTGCGGTGCTAAAGTTCCGTATTTTTTCCGAATTTAGGAAGGCATAAGACAAAAGTTGTCAACACAAATTTTCATTGGTCTTTTGTCTAATTGATAAATTATTTTTTGTAATTTTTCGCCGTAAAAAAGATGCGTTAAACAAAAGTTCAACAACACAGCAGGATATTCGTTTTTAACATACGACAAAGAACTTCTTTTTTACATCAGAGAGAGCGCGTTTTAGGAACCCTGTGCCCGCCCGGGCGACGGGGTTCTTTTTATTCGGGAACTTAGAGCATGTTTGGACATTCGTCAATTGACTTCGTCGAATCTTCGATTTGGCTACAAACGGCTAATTTTGTTTTATACTTCATTACTTTTTTTCGCCGTAGCTGCCGGCTATCCCGACTCGCGAGTCGGGACAAAACGCGCCCCCGCCTTGCGGGACTTCGCTGCGCTACGCTCGCCTAAAAAAAAATTTGCTCGCTTTCGCTCAATCACGAAAACCCAAACATGCTCTTAGCGCACAGCATTTTTCATCACCAGGTTTGCCACGGCTTCAAACCAACGGGAGTCGTCGTTGAGGCTGGGGACCAGGTCGAGGTGTTCGCCGCCTAATGCTTCAAACATTTCGAGGTATTCCACTTTGATTTCGATAAGGGTTTCGAGGCAATCGGCCACGAATGCCGGACTAAAGACGAGCAGCCTTTTGGCGCCGCGTTCGGCAAGGTTTTTAATGACCTCGCTGGTGTAGGGCTGCGCCCATTTTTCGGGGCCCAGACGGCTCTGGAAGGTGGTGGTATATTTTTCTTCAGGTAAATTCAATTTGCCGGCAATGGCCTGCGTAGTAGCATGGCACTGGGCGGAATAACAAAACTGGTTTACACTGCTGATGGTCTGGCAGCAATCGGGGCTTTTCAGGCAATGATCGCAGCGGTCGGCCTTGCGCAATTGCCGCTGTGGCAGCCCGTGATAGCTGAAAATAAAATGATCGTAGGATGCCAGGTCAAAAGCGGAGGCATTGGCGGCAAATACCTCGATCATAGGCTCGTGGTCGTAGTAATCGCGCACTAATCTCAGGGGCGGAATCACTTCTTCTTTTTCCAATACCGCCATCACTTCGGCAAAAACAGAACCGGTAGTAGCAGATGCGTACTGGGGAAACAAAGGAAAAACGACGATTTCGGAAACCTGTTGATCCATCAATTGCCGGATAGCCGAAGCGATGGAAGGTTGTTGGTAGCGCATCGCCAACGCAACGGCGTAGCTGTCGCCAAGCAGGGCCTGCACGCCAGCGGCAAGGCGTTGCCCATACACTTTGAGCGGCGATCCCTCGGCGGTCCAGAGTCGCCGGTACAATTTGGCGGAGCTCCCCGAGCGAAAAGGCGCGATGATGCCTTGTACCAACAACTGACGAGGCAGCCAGGGGTAATCAATCACGCGAGGGTCGAGCAAAAACTGACGCAAATACCGGTATACAGCTCCGCGTTGCGGCGCATCGGGCGTTCCCAGGTTGACCAGCATAACCCCCGTTTTTCCCTTCACAGACATAGGCGTGTTCAATTTGAGGAGCGAAACTACTGCCCTACTTCGAATCAGTTTTGATTTTCATCGTAAAATAAGCGTCATAATAGCCCGCGTATGGTATTTTTGCAATTCAATAAAAAACGACATGAGTAAACCGCTCATTTTAGTGACCAACGACGACGGCATTGCCGCCCCCGGCATCAAGGCGCTGGTGAGCGTGGCCCAAACCCTGGGCGACGTAATCGTCGTGGCCCCTGACTCCCCGCAATCGGGTATGGGGCATGCCATTACTATCCACGACCCCGTCCGCCTTTACGCCGTAGATGTATTTCCCGGCATTGAGGCCTATGAGTGCTCCGGGACGCCGGTCGATTGCGTAAAGCTGGCCAAACACGTGGTGCGCAAGGGCCGAAAAGTGGATCTTTGCGTATCGGGTATCAACCACGGCTCCAACGCTTCTATCAACATCATCTATTCCGGCACCCTGTCGGCAGCCATGGAGGCTTCGCTGGAGGGCATCCCCTCTATCGGCTTTTCATTGCTCGATTATTCTTATACGGCCAATTTTGAAGATTGCAAGCCCTTTGTGCGCAAACTTATGGCTTATGTGCTCGAAAAAGGCCTCGACGACGGCAGCCTGCTCAATGTGAATATTCCCAAATTACCCGAAAACGAGATTAAAGGTCTCAAAGTATGCCGCCAGGCCGACGCCCGCTGGGTTGAAGAATTTATGGAGGCTATCGACCCCCGCGGACAAAAATACTACTGGCTCACCGGCAAATTCGAAAATGACGACACGGGCGAAGATACCGATGTCTGGGCCCTCGAAAACGGCTATATCTCCGTGGTGCCCTCTATGCACGATTTGACGAATTATAAGGCCATCCCCCGCTTGAAGGGGGTGGAAACGCTGTAGGTTATTGCCGGTTGCCGGTTATCGATTTCTTGTCTTTGTTAGTTACATTTTAACCGATAACTGATAACCTTCAACTGACAAACTGACAACCGATAACACTAACATAGAACCATGTTCTGGAACAAAAACGCCATCTGGGTGGGATTAATAGTGGGGCTCGTTATTCCCTTTGTAGGGTACGCTCTCCTGCTCACCATTTACGATCAAATGGAAGTATGGGGCTGGCTCGACCCGCAGGGGTTGTCGCCCAACTTCCGGCAGCGCACCCTGAGCGTCATTGCAATATGCCTCAATGTCTTTCCGTTTAATATCTATTACAAAAGGCGCTGGCTCGACTCCATGCGCGGCATTGTTTTTCCCACAACCGCATACGTCATAGCCTGGGTCATCTATTTCGGCCCCACGATTTTTTAAGCATGAAATATTACATCATTGCCGGCGAAGCCTCGGGCGATCTGCATGGCAGCAACCTCGTCAAAGCCCTGCGGCGCGAAGATGCCGACGCGCAAATCAGGGCCTGGGGCGGCGATCTCATGGCCGCCGCGGGCGCTACCCTGGTCAAGCATTACCGCGACCTGGCTTTTATGGGTTTTCTGGAAGTAGTGAAAAACCTGCGCACAATCATGCGCAATTTTCGCTTTTGTAAATCAGATATCCAGGCTTTTCAGCCCGACGCGCTCATTCTCGTCGATTATCCCGGTTTTAACCTGCGCATGGCCAAATGGGCCAAATCGCAAGGCATGCGCGTATTTTATTATATCTCCCCACAGCTCTGGGCCTGGCACAGCAGCCGCGTACACCAGATCAAGGAAAATGTGGAGCGTATGTACGTGATTCTGCCTTTTGAGACCGAATTTTACCGCCAATACGGCTATGAGGTCGATTTTGTGGGGCACCCGCTGCTGGATGTGATTGCCGACAGGCCGCGCAACCCGGCCTGGATGAACGAGCTTCAACTCAATAACGACCCCATCGTTGCGCTACTGCCCGGCAGCCGGCGCCAGGAGATACAGCGCATGTTGTCGGTGATGCTGCAAGTAATTCCCAACTTTCCGCATTGCCAGTTTGTGATTGCGGGCGCCCCGGCCATACCCCGCAATTTTTATGACCATATTATCAGGCAAACCGATTTGCCGCTTAAAGCCAAACAACGACTTTTTATTGTTGAAAATCGCACTTACGATTTGCTGCAATACAGCCACGCCGCTCTGGTCACTTCCGGCACCGCTACCCTCGAAACGGCGCTGTTCGGCGTGCCGCAGGTAGTCTGCTATAGCGGCAATCCGCTCTCCTACTGGATTGCCCGGCGACTGGTGAATGTGAAGTATATCTCGCTGGTGAACCTGATTCTCGACCAACCGCTCGTCAAGGAGTTGATACAACACGAGCTGACTCCCAATAACCTGAGCGAAGAACTGAATGCGCTGCTGGGCGATAAACGCGCCGTTTTGCAGGAAGGCTATAAAAAGCTGCATCACGCCCTGGGCGATAGCGGCGCTTCCACCCGAACAGCTAAACTGATATTGGACAGGCTGCGCTGATGTTGTAGGTTGTAGGTTGTAGGTTGTAGGTTGTAGGTTGTGGGTTGTAGGTTGTAGGTTGTAGGTTTGTAGGTTGTAGGTTGTAGGTTGTAGGTTTGTTTATAAGTTTAATAGTTTAGAGGTTTATCAATTATCAGCAAATTAGCACATTAGCACATCAGCACATCAGCAAATTAGCAAATCAGCAAATTAGCAAATCAGCACAATTTTGCCCTGATTGCTATTCGATTCCATTTTCGCATGCGCATGTGCGACCTCAGTCCAGTCGAAAACCTGATCGATTACAGGTTGAAGGCGGCCATCATGCAGGGCGGCGGCGGCGTGACACCAAAACGATTTGACCAATTCGATTTTGTATTCCAGAGTCCTGTTTCGCAACGTTGACCCCATAACAGCCAGTCTTTTGCGCAAAACTGCCCCCACAGGCATATTGCCTTCGACAACGGCGCCGCCCATCATGGCCAGGATGACCAAACGACCGTCCAACGCCAGCGACTCCAGGTTTTTGCGCCAATAAGGCGCTCCAATGAAATCGATAATCACATCCACTCCCCTGCCTGCAGTCCACTCTGTCGCGGCTGCCGCAAAGTCTTCGTGGCGGTAATCCACCGCCCGTTCGGCGCCCAGCTCCAGGCATAACGCGTGTTTGGAAGCCGACGCGGTGGCCATACACCTGGCGCCCAGCAGTTGCGTAGCCAGTTGGATAGCCGCCACCCCTACCCCGCTGGCGCCCGCGTGTACCAGCACGTTTTCGCCCGGCTGTGTATTCGCCAACAAATGCAGTGCCTGCCAGGCCGTGATAAAAGCCTCGGGGATACACGCCGCCTGCTCAAAGGTCCAGCCTTCGGGTATGGGCATCGCCAAACCCTCGTGCGCCACGGCATACTCGGCATAACCGCCGCCGGCCAACAGCGCCATTACGTTGTCGCCGGATTTCCACTGCGTAACGCCCGGCCCAACCTGCTCTACTATCCCGGCAACCTCCAGTCCGAGAATAGCGCTTGCCCCCGGCGGCGGCGGATAATTTCCCTGGCGCTGCAATATGTCGGCGCGATTGAGGGCTGTGGCCTGCACGCGAATTAATATTTCTTCGGCGCCGACCTCCGGCATAGGGTATTCGCCGATATAAAGTTGCCCGGCATCGCCTTCCTGTTTGAGTAATATGGCTTTCATGATTTTCCTTTTTTAATATAAATCTCCTCCGCGCCCCCTCACCCAATCGCCTCAAATAATGAAACTTTGTAGTATCTTTGAAACCGCTAATCAAATGTTACCACTACAAGATATGCAAAAAGTACAAGAATTCATTGAGCAAAACAAGGAGCGGTTTCTGGAAGAATTGCTCGAATTGTTGCGCATCCCTTCAGTAAGCGCCGACCCGGCCTACAAAGGCGACGTGCATCGGGCTGCAGAAGCTGTTGCAGATCATCTGCGCAAGGTAGGCGTCGACAAAGTGCAGGTGTACCCCACGGCGGGCCACCCTATCGTCTACGGCGAAAAAATGGTCGACCCTGCACAACCTACCATCCTGGTTTACGGCCACTACGACGTACAACCCGCCGACCCCGTCGACCTGTGGCACTCGGGGCCTTTTGAGCCGGTGATCAAAAAAACGGAATTGCACCCCGACGGGGCGATTTTTGCCCGGGGTTCGTGCGACGACAAAGGCCAGGTGTTTATGCACATCAAAGCCTTTGAGGCCATGGCGGCCAACGGCGCCCTGCCCTGCAACGTCAAATTCATGATAGAAGGCGAAGAAGAAGTCGGCTCAGTTAACCTCGGCGCTTTTTGCCGTCAATACAAGGACATGCTTGGCTGCGACGTAATCCTGATTTCCGACACATCGATCATCGATAACCAAACGCCGTCGATTACAACGGGGTTGCGCGGACTCAGCTACATGGAGGTGGAAGTGACCGGCGCCAACCGCGACCTTCACTCCGGCGTATACGGCGGCGCCGTAGCCAACCCCATCAATATCCTGGCGAAGATGATTGCATCGATGCACGACGAAAACAATCACATTTCTATCCCCGGTTTTTATGATGACGTGGAGGTGGTAAGCGCCGCAGAACGCATGGAGATGAATAAAGCCCCCTACGATGAAAAGACCTACAAAGCTGCACTGGACGTCAACGACCTTTGGGGCGAAAAGGGTTATACTACGCTGGAGCGCACCTCTATACGCCCTACCCTCGATGTAAACGGCATCTGGGGCGGTTATACCGGCGAAGGCGCCAAAACGGTGCTGCCTTCGAAGGCTTACGCCAAGATCAGCATGCGTTTGGTACCCCACCAAAACTCACAGAAGATCTCCGATCTTTTTAAAGCGCATTTTGAGAAGATTGCACCCGATTGCGTGAAGGTGAAAGTGAGCTACCACCACGGCGGCGAACCGGTGGTGACGCCCACCGATACGCCGGAGTATATGGCCGCCCACAAAGCCATGAGCGCCGCATTCGGCAAAACGCCTATCCCCAAACGCGAAGGCGGAAGTATTCCCATCGTGGCTTTGTTTGAGGAAGTTTTGGGCGTAAAAAGCGTGCTGATGGGCTTCGGCCTCGACTCCGACGCGATTCACTCGCCGAATGAGCATTACGGTTTGTTCAATTTTTATAAAGGCATTTCGACGATCCCGTATTATCATCAATACTATGCGGAATTGAAGAAGTGATAATTTTTTTATTTACCAGAGTTACACGGAGTCGAAATCTCACTCCGTGAAACTCCGGTAACTCTGTGATTAAAAAAATGGCATGAAAAAATTCACCACTCAACAACTTGACAAACTTGACCGGCAACTGGACTCACTGTTGTCAGAACTTTCCGCTTACAGCGAAGCGCAGCTCAACCGTCAGCCCCGCCCCGATGCCTGGTCGGCCCTACAAGTCATGCACCACCTGCTACTGGCCGAGCAGATGTCGATGGCTTATGTGAAAAAGAAACTCAGCTATAATCCGGCGCTGAAAAATGCCGGGTTGGGCGGCGCCTGGCGCATTTTTTTGTTGTGGGTATTTGTACACACGCCTTTGAAATTCAAGGCGCCGAAAAATGTGAGCGGCGAAAGCCTGCCCCCATATTCAACGCTTCAGGCAACCGGTGAAGCGTGGAAAAATATCCGCAAAGAACTGCGCGATTATATGACTATTTTACCGGATGAACTATTCCATAAGTCGATTTACCGCCATCCTTTTGCGGGATTGTTGTCGCTCACCGGGATGCTTCGCTTTTTTGAATGGCATTTTACCCGGCACCTGAAGCAAATTCGCAAAACAGTAGCGTGATGGGCTAATTGGCGAGGGGGCGACTCGTGCGACAACCTTTCAGGAATGATAACCCATATTTCTCAGCTAACTCCACACACCTGTCGAGATTCTGACGCATCAACTCCCGACTGATTAGTTCAACTAATTCGGTGAAGGTCAAGGAGTCCTTCTTGATGCCAAACTTATAAAGCTCTAATTATGAAATAGATATATGGAGCGTCTTCATCTCATAACCTGTTTTATTCAAATATTACGCAATCCTTTTGATTTTTCCAAGTTTGGGGAGTACTTACCTGGATTGCACACAATGTTTTTCGGCTTGAAGCAGTGGCGGATTTTTAGCACAACAGTTCAATAGAATTACTGCCCTTGAACTTTGCACAAATGTTTCATAGAAGCACTTCAGCCGCCATATTGCCAAACCGATGTTATAGGGCGTTTTTTTCACATCTCATTGAGATTGCTGTCAACTGTCAGTCTATATTCTTTCCTCCAAAGTCGATATGAAAAATACATAAACGTGAACAGTATAAGTCCATAGATTACATACAATGGTCTACCTACAATTTCTCTGAATGTATTATAAAAAGTCACGTTATAGTATTGGCAAAAATTATGAAATGTTGCAAAAAAGCTTGCAATAATAACTACTCTTACCAATACATATCCTGTGTGCGCTATAAGTACCGATTTGTTCTTTGGCATTTTATAGAAAATTTGAAAAAAACGTCCCTTTTCATTAAAGTATAATTCTGAAATAAAGTCGTTAAGATTTCTCGATGATGTCTGCCTAGTTGGTTTATATTTAAAAGAATAGAAGTAAAAAGCATAAATGATTAGTCCTACAATAATTACGTTAGAAATTATCAAACCCGTCCACCCAACGCCAAAAAATCTATATAACGGATTAGTCTCACCCGTTGGATTGTCAAAAAACCAAAGGCTTGTCGAATAAAAGTCACATACCCTTGCAAAGAGCAGAATAATTGTCAAGATAAAGAATTTTAGTTTCATAATTTTCCCTTTAGAGCTTGTTTAAGATTTCATGATTAATCGAGGGCGAGCAAATTTTGTTTCAGACGAGCGTAGCGCAGCGAAGTCCCGCAAGGCGGGGGGCGCGTTTTGTCCCGACTCGCGAGTCGGGATAGCCGGCAGCTACGGCGAAAAAACGCAGCGAAGTATCAAAGAAAATTTGCCGCACGTAGGTTATTGATGAATTCATATCAAGCTTTTGGTTAGTTACAGTTTCGTAGTCGTCTTTTAAAATGCCCTATAACGTTTTGCCGCTTGCCGCAGTGGGGTATTTCGGAGCACTTCACTGTCAGCCAAGCACAAAATTAAATAGGAGCACTGCACTTGATTTAACCGCTGAACCGCCACTCTTGGGTAGGTACTGACTTTAATGAAAAGTACCGACCTTTGATTTAGCACTATACACGCTATTTCTCATGCACGCTGTTAGCTAACATTTTTCTTCATTAATTCTTTGTTTTCTTCTTTGTTCGTAGAGGTAGAATCCAATACACATTAATGAAATAAACATTAATGTAAGAGGTATCAAAGTAATATCTGCCCATAACCAACGAACGCCTTCTTCATTACCCCTGAATGGTAAACAAAGGATTAACAGAAACATAGCGAAGTACAAAAACTTGTTTTTCATAAACATTTAGAGCATGTTTGGATTTTCGTGATTGAGCGAAAGCGAGCAAATTTTATTTTAGGCGAGGCGCGTTTTGCAGTCGTAGCAGGCAGCTACGGCGAAAAAACGCAACGAAGTATAAAACAAAATTTGCCGCTTGTAGTCAATTGACGAATGTCCAAACATGCTCTTAATTTTAAAATGAATATTTATTTCGCACAAATGTCCCTATTAGTATCAATTAGAACAAATAATTTCGGGTTGATAAAAGGTTGATATTTGGGGTTGAAAAGGGTTGATATTTTCATAAACTGCTAACTATCATGATTTTAATTTGGATCTCAATTCGCTCCTGCTTTTGATATTCAGTTTTCCATAAATTTGATTAATGTGAGACTTTAGCGTACTTTGTTCGATAAATAGTTCGGTCATTATTTCTTTATTTGTCTTTCCCGAAATAATCAGGCCATACACTTCCTTTTGTCTCTCCGTCAATCCGCCAATGAGGGCATCTATTCCATCGTCGTTAAATTTGGACTGCTCTTTTATTTGATTCGAAAGAATTGAAATTTTCTTATTATTAATCTGAAAGTAGATGGCAACTAAGAACAAGCTTACTGTTATCAACAGAGTTATAAGGACTGGGTAGTTATGTAGAACCAATTTAACCTCGCCATTATTTCCTCTTATTGAAATAGCTATTGATGATAGTATAAGGGCTACTACCAAAAGATACTTGTGATATTTTGAAAGAATATTCTTCATTTTATCAAAATGTTAGCTAACTATTGTATTCCCGCCACTAATGGCGGCAATACACTCACGCATTCCCGCCAGACTATAGCGTGTAAATTGTCACTTTGCGAGTGTCTGAAATTATCTCGACAAAGTCAAGGTTACCATGCGCTGCGATTATGCGAGGAGGAGATCTTTGCCGATCGTTGAACGGAGCCGAAATTGGACCGTTAGACAGTGCATAAACCCATAAACCTATAGTAAATCTTGCCCTCCCAATCAATAATCCAAGTACTGACGACGTTTTTTTCTTCATCAAAAAATTACGCCGAAAAGGATATCAACCTCAATGGGCTTGGGGATCGAAAAAAAATGCATTGCCATTGCCTGCGCTTACCGGGGCGCAAAAGCGCGCAAAACCGGGGAAGCTTTGTCGGTAAAATAATTCGTTGACTGAATAACCTGCCGCGGAGGTGTCGGCATTACAGCCGTTTGGCTGCTCACTGCAGCCGGTTTTTTGACTTCTATTGCCGCAATTTGCACTGCCGGCCTCGGCATCAAACGCTCGGCAGTCTCCAGCAATTGGATAGCCAGGCCGTTGACCGACTTGCCCCGCAGATTGCTCAACACACTCACCACAATACCTGTGTTGGCATCGTAAAGCACGACTGAGCGGTAGCCCCATGCGCCGGAATGGTAGTGTCGGATGCCGTTTTCGCCGAAATTGGCCCGCATGCCGAGGGAATAATTAGACCGGTTGATAGTTCGCAGTTGTTCCTGCGAATAAGGCGACAAAAAATCGTTGCCGAACAAATGCCGAAACCAGGTAGCGAGGTCGTCGGCAGTACTCCAGATGCCGCCTGCGGACTGGATAAAAGAGCTGAAGGCTTTTTCGCGTTCCGGGGAGGGGCGGGGCGCGCTGCTGTCAAACAGCTTTGCCCAGGGGGCGTCAAAAACCTCGTCGCCGCCGGCCGGGTAGGCGGTTTTGTTCAAACCAAGCGGTTCAAAGATATATTGGTGAAGCAGATCGCGAAACCCGGTACCGGTAACCGCCTCGCAAACCAACGCGGCCACCACGAAATTGGTATTTGAATAGCGGTAACCTTGTCCCGGCTGAAAATGAGGGGGCCCGATGGTGGCCAAAACAGCCTTGGGCGTCCACAGCGAATCAGGATTACTGCTATACGTTTTAAGTGTGCGATAAGAGGCGTCGTTATAAAAGTCGAACAAGCCGCTTTGGTGGCTGAGCAACTGCCGGATAGTGATTTTGGGGTTGACGTGCTTCATATACGGCAAATACATGCCGATACTATCGTCAAGTCGGAGCAGTCCTTCATCCTGGAGCTTGAGGCAGAGCCCAGATACAAAAGTTTTAGAGCAGGATGCTACACAGAAGCGCATATCGGGTTTGATAGCGGCGCCGCCTTTAGAGACGCCGTAAGTACCGATCCAGCGGCCCTGCCCGGGTATATCTACCGCCACGGACAAACCCTTGTAGCTTTTGCCGGCATTGTCGGTCAACGCCTGCAGCGTCTGGGCAAGCGCCGGGTCGAAAGAAGGGTCGGTGACCTGGGTTTTAGCGGTATAAACAAAGACTGTTAAGGCCAAAAATAGAACGGTAATACGTTTGGTCATGCGTCTTCTTTTTTCATGATACTACGGGTGTGTCGGCGTCGGGGGTAAATATATTATTTTTGGTAAGATTTTAGTATATGTAGTGTTTAATTTTGTCGTGGGGGTGGCTGTTTATAGAATTATGGACTAAATGCCGTAAAGTCATGGGCATAACCTGACGTTGTGCTGTATACCATAACAAACCGGGCCGCCCGGCGTAATTCCCGGGCAGCCCGATTTTGCTCCTTATGTAAATCATCACTTACAAATTCGGCTGCGGCGTAATGCGCAGGTAAGACTTCAGCCGCTTATGCCCTTTGGGGAAGCGCGCGGGCACTTCTTCATCGGGGATAGCGGGGGCGATCACCACATCCTGGCCAAACTCCCAGTCGACCGGCGTGGCTACGCTGTAGTTGTCGGTAAGCTGCAGCGAGTCGATGACGCGCAGGATTTCGTGGAAATTGCGGCCCGTGGAAGGCGGATAGGTCATCGTGAGCCTGATCTTTTTGTTCGGGTCGATCACGAATACCGTGCGGACGGTGAATTTCTCCGTCTGGTTGGGGTGGATCATGTCGTACAACTCGGCCACCTTGCGGTCTTCGTCGGCAATGATCGGGAAGTTGAGCGTTACGTGCTGCGTTTCTTCGATGTCTTTTACCCATTCGTGGTGCGAAGGCAGCGGGTCGACGCTAAGGGCAATGACCTTTACATTGCGCTTGTCAAATTCGGCCTTCAACGCTGCCGTGCGGCCCAACTCGGTGGTACACACCGGCGTAAAGTCGGCGGGGTGCGAATACAAGACGCCCCAGCCGTTGCCGAGATATTCGTAAAAATCGATATCGCCATCGGTGCTCTTGGCCTTGAAATTGGGAGCCAAATCCCCTAATCGTAATGACATATGGTTTGAGTTTTAGTTATTAAATGCTGATCAAAATGATTCCGTACCGGGTAAAGCTATACGTTCACTTGTGACTGCGAAAGTTTCAAATATTTTCCGTCTGCCGGCAGTGATGAATGTCAAGTCTTCCAGAAATTTTTGCAATAAAACCGCTATGGCTTCAAATTCTACCAAAAACCCGTCGTGGCCGTAAATGCTGTCGATAATCTCCAGCCGGGCGTTCGGGATGTGGCGCGCCAGGAAGGCCTGCTCTTCTATCGGGAACAGGATGTCGGAGCGAATACCGACTACTAGCGTGGGCGCGCTGATGCTTGCCAGGGCAGCGGCGGCGCTGTCGCGGCCCCGGCCCAGGTGGTGACTATCCATGGCTTTGCTCAAGGCTACGTAGGCGCCCACTTTAAAGCGCTTGTAGAGTTTGTAGCCCTGATAACGTTGGTAAGCGCTCGCCCGGAAATCGTCAATTTTGGCCGGGTTTTCTTCGAGTTGCGACTGCCGGTAGGCGTCGTAGTGGCGGTACGACAACATGGCGATGGCCCGGGCCGCCTCCAGTCCCTTCTGTCCGCTCTCCGAGGTGTCGGCTTCGATGGCCATGCGCTGGGCTTCGTTGAAGGCGATGCCCCAGGGCGAATGCCTGGCGTTGGTGGCCAGCACGCACAGCCGCCGGAACAAGCCGGGTTCTGCCACCGCCCATTCCAGCACCTGCTGCCCCCCCATAGAGCCGCCAATGGCCAGTTCGATGCCCCGAATACCCAGGTGTTGCCGCAACAACTGGTGCGCCCGCACCATGTCGCGGATAGTCGCCAGCGGAAAATCGCGGCCATAAGCCTGCCCTGTCGCCGGATTTAGGCTTTCGGGGCCGGTGGTACCGTAACACGATCCCAGCATATTGGCGCATACGATAAAGTAGCGCCCGGGGTCGAGTACTCGCCCGGCCCCCACCAGCCCGTCCCACCAGTCGGCAGCGTCGGCATTGGCGGTGAGGGCATGGCAGATCCATACCACATTGTCGCCGCTCGCGTTGAGCTGCCCATAGGTGCAATAGGCGATTTGCAAGGCTTCGAGTACGCCCCCCGCTTCCAGCGGAAATGGCTCATTGTGTTTGTAGTACAGCATAGCTGTTGGACTGGTTTTGTCAACTTAAGTTGATTATTTCACCACAGAGTTAAACGGAGTAAAACGGAGTGACACAGAGCGAGATTTTGACGCTGTGATAAAACCTAAAACCCTGTGTTACTTCGTTTTACTCCGTTTAACTCTGTGGTATAAAAACATTGCTTAAGTTTATCCTGAAGTTGACGACATTAGACTGTGGGACTGTAAGGGCAAAGGCTTGAAGCATAACAGGATACAAGGTATCTCTCCCTCTCTCCCTCCCACACTCTCCCACTCCCCTCTATCCCGCCACTGCCTGCCCGCTGCCCACCTTGGCAAACGCTTGTTCAAAATCGGCTTTAATATCGTCGATATGCTCGATGCCCACCGAAACGCGCAGCAGGGTAGGCGTTACGCCGGCGGCGCGTTGTTCATCTTCGCTGAGTTGCTGGTGCGTGGTGGCAGAAGGCTGGATAATCAGCGTTTTGGCGTCGCCCACATTGGCCAGGTGGCTCACCAGTTGGAGGCTGTCGATAAACTTCGTAGCCGCCGACTTATCGCCGCGCAGGGTAAACGACAGGACGGCGCCGTAGCCGTTGCGGAGGTACTTATTGGCGAGTTTGTGATACGGGCTGCTCTCCAGTCCCGGGTAGTTGACCAGCGACACCTGCGGGTGTTGCTCCAGCCAGCGGGCGAGTGCGAGGGCGTTGTCGACCGAGCGCTGCACGCGCAGCGACAGCGTTTCGAGGCCCTGCAGGAGCAGGAATGAATTAAACGGGCTCAATGCCGGGCCGAAGTCGCGCAGTCCCTCCACGCGGGCGCGGATGATAAAGGCGATATTGCCGAAAGGCCCATCCGTGCCGAACACATCCCAGAATACGAGTCCGTGGTAGCCTTCCGAAGGTTCGGTAAATTGGGGGAACTTGCCGTTGCCCCAGTTGTAGTTGCCGCCGTCGACAATCACGCCGCCGATAGAAGTGCCGTGGCCGCCGATCCACTTGGTAGCCGATTGAACCACCACATTGGCGCCGTGTTCGAGGGGCCGGAACAGGTAGCCCGCCGCGCCGAACGTATTGTCGACGATCAGCGGCAGGTCGTATTTGCGGGCTACAGCCGCTATTGCCTCGAAATCGGGGACATTAAAGCTCGGGTTGCCGACGGTTTCGAGGTAAATGGCGCGGGTGCGCTCGTCGATCAGCGCTTCATAGTGTGCGGCGTCTTCACCGGCGGTAAAACGCGTTTCGATACCCAGTCGCTTAAAGGCCACCTTGAATTGGTTGTAGGTGCCGCCGTACAAGTTTGAGCTGGTAATAAAGTTATCGCCTGACTGCAGGATGTTGTTGAGGGCAATAAACTGCGCCGCCTGTCCCGAGCTCACCGCCAGGGCCGCTACCCCACCCTCCAGCGCGGCGATGCGGCGCTCGAAGACGTCGTTGGTGGGGTTCATAATGCGCGAATAAATATTGCCGAATTCCTTGAGCGCGAATAAGTTGGCGCCGTGTTCCGAATCCTTGAATGTATAGGATGTCGTTTGGTAAATCGGCACGGCGCGCGAGCGCGTGGTGGCTTCTACTTCTTCCTGCCCTGCATGCAATTGCAGGGTTTCAAATTTTAATTGACTGGTTG
>DAINSQ010000028.1:0-36095 GCA_036741235.1 Saprospiraceae bacterium
GTTAAACGGAGTTCCACAGCGTATTTGTTTTTTTGGCGATGAAAAAAGTAATATAAATGCCGGGGCAAGGCTATTAAAATCTTAACTTAATGGCCATGGTAACGTGTTACGTGTCACCCTGTCACCCTGTCACCCTGTCACCTCAAAGAAACAAATCCCCCATCCAGGGGAAAATTGCAGCCGGTGACAAATGCGGCGTCATCGCTGCAAAGATACCGTGCCAGCGCGGCCACCTCCTCCGGCGTTCCCATTCTGCCGATGGGTTGTGAGGCGGCTAGTTTGGCAAACATCTCCTCTTCCTGGCCGGGGTAGTGTTTGGCTAAAAAACCATCGACAAACGGCGTATGAATGCGCGCCGGCGAAATGGCGTTACAGCGGATATTTTTATCGACATAATCGCGGGCGATAGTCAGCGTCATATTGAGTACGGCGGCCTTGGTCATAGAATAGGCAAAGCGGTCGGGAATGCCGACCACCGCGGCTATCGAGGCCATATTCAGGATAACGCCGCCGCCCTGCTGCACCATATTGCTGATGACAGCTTTGCTGCAATTGTATACGCCTTTGATATTGATCTGATAAAGTCGATCGAGGTCTTCTTCGCTAGTTTGCTCCAGGTTGCCGATATGCGCTATGCCGGCGTTGTTGACCAAAATATGGATGCGCGATTTAACCTGGGCTACGGCCTCCGTTACCTCCTGAAAGTCGGAGACATCGCATTGCACAAAACCCACAGGCAGGCCTTCCGCTTGCAATTTCAGCGCTGCTTCCGTGCCGGTTTCTTCGTCGATGTCAAAGATAAAAACCCGGCCGCCGGCCGCTGCAAATCGCCTGGTGATGGCCAGTCCGATGCCGCTGGCGCCCCCGGTGACGATGATGTTTTTGTTTTTCATGACTAGCTTTTTTTTAACCACAGCGTTAAACGGAGTGCACACAGAGTGCCACAGAGCGAGATTTTGACTCTGTGGTACTCCGTTTAACGCTGTGGTAAATAACTCCAGGCCGGCCCCTCCGGAAAAGCATATTCCTCCATTGACGACCGCTTCATTTCGATGCTGTACCCCGGCAGGCCGGGCGGCATATACCTGCCCCGTTTAATCACCACCGGGTCCACAAAATGCTCGTGCAGGTGGTCTACGTATTCGATCACCCGGCCCTCTATGGCGCCGCTGATACAAATATAATCAATCATCGACAGGTGTTGCACATATTCGCAGAGACCCACGCCGCCGGCATGCGGGCAGACCGGTATACCAAACTTGGCCGCCATCAGCATAATGGCCAGGTTTTCATTCACTCCGCCCACCCGGCAACTATCTATCTGGCAAATATCGATGGCTTTTGCCAACATCAACTGCTTGAAAATGACGCGGTTTTGGCAGTGTTCGCCGGTGGCGACCTTGATGGGGTGGACGGCCCGGGCGATGGCGGCATGACCCAGGATATCGTCGGGACTCGTAGGTTCTTCGATCCAATAGGGCTGAAATTGCTGTAAGACCTGCATATTGTCGATGGCTTCGCCAACGTCCCATTTCTGGTTAGCGTCCATCATGAGGTAATTGTCGTAGCCGATTTCTTCGCGGATAATCTGCGCCCGCCTTACGTCATCCTGCAGATTGCTGCCCACCTTCATCTTCACGTGCGTCCAGCCCTCTTGGATGGCTTCCCGGCACAACTGCCTGATCTTGTTGTCGCTATAGCCAAGCCAGCCGGCTGAGGTGGTATAGCCGGGGTAGCCGTTGGCCAGCAGGTAATTAATCCGCGTCTGTTTACTATTTTCCTGCTTTCGCAAAATCTGAAGCGCTTCTTCCGGCGTAAGGGCATCGGTGATGTAGGTGAAATCGATACAGGCGACCAGCTCTTCGGGGCTCATATCCGCTACAAGGCGCCACAGCGGTTTTTTTTCTGCTTTCGCAAATAGGTCCCACACGGCATTTACCAGGGCGCCGGTAGCCAGGTGTACCACCCCTTTTTCGGGGCCCAGCCAGCGGATGGGGCTGTCGGTAGTGAGGGTTTTCCAAAAGCCCGCCCAATCGGAGGTAATGGCCTCCAGGTTTTTGCCTTTGACGTGGTGGGCAATAGCTTCCAGCGCTGCGCAGCAAATTTCGTTGCCGCGGCCGATGGTAAAGGTCAGTCCGTGGCCTTCCAAACCCGGTTGGTTGGTAGTCAAAATAACATACGCCGCCGAATAGTCGGGGTCGGGGTTCATGGCGTCAGAACCGTGTTTGTATTTGCTGGTGGGAAAGCGGATGTCTTTGATCTCGACGTCGAGGATATGAATGGGCATGGCGTTAAAGTTGAACATCAAAAATAAGAGAAAAAGGCAAGGCATTCATTTAACAATACGATCACTTATTACCGTCGGCTATATTGGCTAACTTTACTTGACAAAATAGTACCAAACAAAAATATTAATGCCTTTTCTACCCCGGGTTGAATTACTAATCAGCTACCGAAAGGCAGCGAGGGTATGGATAGTGTTATTCCAGACCATATCAGCTTGTTTATACGGGCAAGCCGGTATCGAGCAAGACCTGGTCCGAGCAGAAACCATGCTGGTTTCTTATAAAAACGACAGCGCTTATACCCTTGTCCATCAAATTATTGAAAACCTAAAAGCGCAAAATCAACTCAACACTCCCTTGGGCATTCCGGAAGCCACGCAACCCCCGGCCATGAGCGCCGACGACCGCAACTGGCTGGAGGCTTTCGAAATGTATCTGCGGCAAAACCTCTCCAGCGACATCCTTTCCATTCCTCTCCTGGCCGAACAATTTGCGATGAGCGAATCCACCCTTTTGCGCCAGTTGAAGCGCCTCACCGGCCTCACTCCACAAAAGTATTTGATAGAAATGCGCCTCGACAAGGCGCGCAAGCTGCTCGAAAACCGCGCATACAATACCGTGGCACAGGTAGCTTACGAAGTGGGGTATCTTGATGTAAAGGTTTTTTCACGCGTTTTCAGACAGCGGTTCGGCAAATTGCCGTCGGAGATGTTGGTTTGATTTTAAAATACACAACCACCCCATACAAATTCCTGGAAATCAATGCCTGGTGGATAGCGGCCTATAAGCATATAATCGCCAATACCCAGGCTTTCGGCCCTGGACTGTAGCGTTTTCAGATCAGAAGGGCCTGATGTTTCTTTCACTTCTATTGCTCTTTTTTCTTCCAGAATAAAATCATTTTACTGACCGTTTTTTGTCTGGAAATAATTGACATTGCACAGTTGCAGTAACTGATTGGCTATGGCATTTTCAAACAGGGCGCCACTGCTAACCTGCGCGAACTGATTAACAAGCCCATTGTCTGCTATGTATATCTTGGGTTGTACAGCAATACTCCGGTCGGGGCTATGCGAAAAGGGTTCCACAAGATGCAAAAAATAAGTGGCCTTGAACAATTGGATATAGTCTTTGACTTTATGCCTGCTTAGGCCCGTCAGCACCCCGATTTTTTGATAATCCAACTTGCTCCCAATGCGTGCCGTCAGTAGTGTCGATAGTTTAAAAAGATCATCTATTACGGAATAATCGGATAAGATCTTAATATCCAGTTCCAGGTAGGAATTAAGAATATCGCTCAGCGTTTGCACCTTTTTTTCCGGTGAATCAGCCAGTACAACCTGGGGAAATCCGCCATATTGCACATATTCCTCGTAATATCGCTGATAAGTTGAATAAACCAATTGCCGGTAGGGTTGCAGCCTTTGGGTAAGCAAGGGGGTGGGATCGACTTCTTTGAAATTCAAAAACTCAATGAAGTTGAGAGGAAAAATCTCGAAAATCCGCTTTCTACCTGCCAGGCTTTCTGTAATGCGATTTTTAAGGTAGTAAGAACTCGAACCCGAAACAAGAAACTTGACCGGGTAGTTATCGTGATAATATTTGATAAATGATACTACCTCCGGAATGAGTTGCACTTCGTCTATAGCAATGACACCTTGTTTCGTAAAATCGTAACCTAAAAAAGAAAGATCAGCTTCCATCTCGCTGAAACTACTACGCGTAAATATCTTGCGGTATTCCAGGCGTTCTAAATCCAGGTAAAGCTTGTTATTGTGGGACGTTTTATCCAAAAGGTATTTCAGCGCGGTGGTCTTGCCCGTCCGCCGCATCCCCGTAATGACACTCACCTCAGGTTCGTTCAGGTGGTTTTCCAACTCCGAAAATACAGATCGGTGATACATATTTTTCGACTTTGTGTAAAATTTTATAACACAAAGTACAACTAATCGCCGACAACACACACAGATATAGATATTTTGTGATTTCCCTCCTTAACCTGACCAATCAGTCATAGCCTCCCCCCCCTACTTTGACGGAAAATGCGACCATTTTGACAGAAAAAGTCCCTCCTGCCATTTCAATTTTACCGGCACAATACGGGCATTAGCTGCTTGCAGTATTGCCGGTTTGGTTTGTGTCCATTTTAATTTTCAAATTAAACACCTCGTTACCATGACTTACATTTCCCATTCCTTATCTGAAGTTACGCTGAAAGTATGCTTCCTGCTTTCGCTTATTGTATTGATTGCTGCTTGTAAAAGAGACGACGATGAACAGCCTGAGAATTGCGAACATTTTGAATACGAAGGAGAAAACGGTCCTGCGCATTGGGAAGACCTCTGCATAGACTGGCTTAGCTGCGGTGGCGCATCGCAGTCGCCCATAAATATCGCTAACGCCATTATCGATACTTCGCTGGGAGCTATTACCACCAACTACAACGCGATCAGTACACATATCCACAATAACGGCCACACTATCGAGTTCAAGGCGGGAACAGGCGGCACGATCGTACTACGCGGAGAGACCTACAAGCTGAAACAATTCCATATCCATACCGATAGCGAACACAGGATCGGTGGTGAAAGCTTCCTTATGGAGATGCCAAGGCCGTACCGCCAACCAGAAGAAAGTTGTCGAAGAATGTATCTTGCTGAATTTGGGTCAACAAAGCAAGCGTTTCAGGCAGAATGACGTCCGGGGTTTTGTGGATCATGGATAAAACCGGATTGAAGGTAAATAGGCGTGAAATTTTTGTGCTTGCGATCCAGACGGGTACTTTTTTCGGCTACGGCTAATATTTTATCAATACCATAATAATTAACAATTTCCTGCCACTCTGCGGGAGTGCCGCGCTCAATTACCCGCTCAATAACGACTGTCGCCAGATGGAAAAAATCAATATTTTCCCAATCGTATTCCCACAACAGATGCTTGCGAATGACCGGAATTGACCGTTCTGATTGCATATACAGCTTTTTTTCAAAGATAAGCTATTTCTTCGATTTTGCTGCCCATTCAATTGAACGAGTCTTCTTTCCATCCAAATAACCTGTCATCCAAGGTTAGAGAAATGACGAAAAAATCCATGATTTCTCTTTGTAAGCGGAGTTAACCCAGAGAAATCTCTCCTTTTTTGATAGATTTTTCGCGTTATATATTCCTGTACCCTAAATCTTAGTGGTACTTCGTGCCCTTAGTGCCTTAGTGGTAAAGATTTTCGGCGCCACAATTTTTTTAACAGAGGCTCGAAGACCACCAAGTACCACTAAGCATATATCTCATTTCGAAAAACACAAAATTGTATTGCTTATTGGCTGGCCGCTGGTATTTTTTTATATTTATAACCCAAAACAAAATCAACCTGCCATGCGCCATACCCGCCGACAATTTCTTGCCCAAAGCGCCGCCGTTGCTGCCGGCGCCGGGCTTGCCACTTTATTCCCGTTTCCGGCTTTTGCCGGCCGCCGCTTTTTGCTCAACGACACCATCCACTTCGGCGTCATCGGCTGCAAGGGCATGGGCTGGTCGAACCTGCGGGCCCTGCTCAACAGCGTGCCGGAGGCGACCTGTATCGCCCTGGCCGACGTAGACCAAAGCGTGCTCGACGAGCGGGCCCTCGATGTGGAGAAATTGCGCGGAAAAAAGCCGAAGCTCTTCAAAGATTACCGCAAAATGCTGGAAATGAAGGAGCTCGACGCTGTAATCATCGGCACGCCCGACCACTGGCATTGCCTGATGTTCTGCGACGCCCTGTCAGCCGGCAAACACGTCTATTGCGAAAAACCCCTGGCCAACTCGATAGAAGAATGCAACGTGATGATGGCCGCCGCCAAACGCCACGGCAAAATGGTACAGATCGGCCAATGGCAGCGCAGCGGCGCCCATTACCAGCAGGCACACGAATTCCTCAAAACCGGGCAGCTCGGCAATATCCGCCTGGTGAAATGCTGGTCGTACCAGGGCTGGATGAAACCCGTGCCCGTAAAACCCGACGGCGCACCCCCGGCAGGCGTCGATTACGATATGTGGCTGGGCCCCGCCCCCAAACGCCCGTTTAACCCCAACCGCTTCCACTTTACTTTCCGCTGGTTCTGGGATTATGCCGGCGGCCTTATGACCGACTGGGGCGTGCACGAAATCGATATCGCCCTGTTTTTTATGGGCGCCACGGCGCCAAAGTCGGTGATGGCCTCGGGCGGCAAACTCGCCTACCCCGACGACGCCTCCGAAACCCCCGATACCCTGCAGGCCGTGTTTGAATACGACGGCTTCAATATGCTTTGGGAACACGCCCTGGGCATCGACAACGGCCCCTACAACCGCACTGAAGGCATCGCCTTTATCGGCAACCGCGGCACGCTGGTGGTCAACCGACAGGGCTGGGAAGTCATACCCGAAACGCAGCGCAACGACAAGGGCGTCCTGGAGTATGAAATCCCCGACCTACCCGACCAGCAAAAAGATCCGCAAGTAAACTACCTGGCCGAACACCACAAAAACTTCGTAGCGGCTATGCAGGCCAACGACGCCTCGCTGCTCAAATGCGGCATCGAAACCGGCGCCGTGGCCGCCATCAACGCCCATATGGGCAACGTGGCCTTCAAAACCGGCAGGAAGGTATATTGGGATGCCGTCAGGGGCGAATTCCGCAACGATGCCGAAGCCAACGCGCTGATCAGGGCTAATTATCAGAATGGGTGGGTATTGCCGGGTTAATTATTGCGGTATTACCTACCTTTGCGGAAAAATTGCCCATGGAGGAGTTCAAAGCGGAGGATTCCGAATTATTACCCGAACCGGATGAGTTGCCGGTAGCGGCGCCATCAAACGATTGGCCGCCGCCGTATATCCTCATTTTATTGCTCACCGCTGTACTCGTGGGTTCCGTCATGGGCGCCATGCTGGCCGAAGTGATATGCCGCTTGAACGATACAACGGTGGAGACCTTGCTTGGTGTATTAAACGCTGAAAGCCCTTTGGGCGACCGCAATCTGGCGCGTTGGGTGAACGGTGCGGCCCACATCGCTACTTTTTCCCTGCCGGCCCTGTCTGTTGCGGTCATCTTGTACCGCCGCCGCTGGGCGCCGTTTCTGGGTATCCATACTTCGCCGGGTTTTCGCTACCTGGCAGCCGGCGTTTTATTGATCATCTGTTCGTTTCCCCTGGTACAGTGGTTGTATTGGTTTAACAAAACCTATATTCCCATGCCGGAGGCCTGGCGGCAGCTGGATAGTTCAACGCAGGATATGGTTGAGGCCCTGTTGGTGATGCAGAGCCCCGGAGAGTTCTGGCTATCCGTGTTTATTGTGGCCGTATTGCCGGCAATAGGGGAGGAGTTGTTATTCAGAGGCGTCATACAGCCGCAATTAGTGCGCTGGTTTAAGCGCCCGCATTTGGCTATTATCATGACCGGACTGGTATTCAGCATTATCCATTTTCAGTTTGAAGGGTTTTTACCCCGCTTTGCACTTGGTGTTGTGCTCGGTTATCTGGCCTGGTGGGGTCAGAGCATATGGCCGGCCATCGTAGCGCATTTCGCATTCAACGGCGCACAGGTATTGGCGCAGTTTCTTTTCGCCGATGAGATCAACAAAACCATGCTGGAAGAACAGGAACCCAATTTGTATATGGCTGGGGTATCAATAGTATTGGTGTTGGGTATCGGCCAATATTTAAAAACGTATAACTTGCAGCGCCAATAATTCGTCATGCGAACATTAATCCAGCGAACCATTACAGGATTGTTTTTTACGGGTATTACCATCGGGGGGATTTACGCAAGCCCATACACTTTCATGGCTTTATTTGCGCTGGTATGCGTATTGTGTTTACGAGAATACCTGGGTATCGTGTTGGTAAAAGAGGCGCCGCAGCACAGTCTTCGGTTGGTGATGGGGTTTGTATTGGGTTTGGCGCCGCTGGCCATCAGTTGGTGGTCGGTATGGCCTGCAGAGAAGCCGGCCCGGTTGGACATAGCAGAAACGGCGCTGATTGTATTGATCATGGTTGCATTTGCTATCGAGATGTTCAGCAGGGCAGAGCGCCCGATAGAGGCGGTGGCCGCGCTGGCATTGGGCATGGTATACATTGGAGCGCCGTTTGCACTCTTAAACATGATTGCTTTTCAGGGTGGCGAATATCACCCGCATCTCATTTTCGGTTTATTGCTGCTCACCTGGATGAATGATACGGCAGCATACGTATTTGGCTCGCTGTGGGGAAAAAGGAAGTTATTTCCGCGTATTTCGCCCAAAAAAACCTGGGAAGGCACGCTGGGCGGCGTATTTTCCACGCTTTTGTTTTCGTGGGCCCTGGCCTATTGGTTTCCGGAGTGGAGCGCGGTGGATTGGCTGGTATTGGCGGCCATCGTGGCATTATTCGGTTCTTTGGGCGACCTGGTAGAATCCATGCTCAAGCGCAGTTATCAGAAAAAAGACTCCAGCGGTTTGTTGCCTGGTCATGGAGGGTTGCTGGATCGCTTTGATTCTTTTATTTTTATGCTGCCTTTTGCAGCTGCTTATTTGTATTGGCTGACCTAAATTGTTCTTCAACATGACTATTCACAAAGAAGGATATCGCATATTGGGTGTAGTGTTCGGCGCGCTTGTCATTTTTTTGTTGTTGGTAAGCTGGCTGGCGTCTGCGTTATTGTTGGTAGCCGGTATAGCGGCGCTTGTTTTTTTTCTGTTAATTCTCCAGTTTTTTCGCCATCCCCGGCGCGTAGTGCCGCGGATGGATGATAATATGGTATACGCCCCTGCCGATGGCAAGGTGGTGGTTATTGAAGAAGTTGAAGAACCTGAATACTTCAAAGACAGGCGTCTGCAGGTGTCCATCTTCATGTCGCCGTTAAACGTGCATGTCAACCGCAACCCGATTGGGGGGGTAGTGCGCTACAACGCGTATCACCCCGGCAAATACCTGGTGGCCTGGCACCCCAAGTCTTCGACCGAAAACGAGCGCACCACCGTCGTGATCGACAATGGCAAGCGGCAAGTATTGCTGCGGCAAATTGCCGGCGCACTAGCCAAGCGTATTAAAAATTATCTAAATGAAGGTCAGCGCGTTACCCAGGGCAGCGAGATGGGCTTCATCTCATTTGGTTCGCGAGTTGACGTGTTATTGCCGTTGGATACGGCTGTACAAGTCAAAATCGGGGATGTGGTCAAGGGCAATTTGACGGTGATTGCGGAGCTAGCGGGTTGACCGCTATGCGGAAAATCATTCATATCGATATGGACGCGTTTTATGCGTCAGTAGAGCAACGCGACAACCCGGAGCTGCGCGGCAAACCCGTGGCGGTTGGCGGCGCGGGCAGGAGAGGGGTAGTGGCCTCGGCCAGTTATGAGGCCCGGCGATTCGGCGTTCGCTCTGCCATGCCGGGTATCACCGCGCAGCGTTTGTGTCCCGAGATTATTTTTGTCAAATCGCATTTTGAGACTTACCGCGAGGTATCGCGCCAAATTCGAGAGATTTTCCTGGAATATACCGATCTGGTGGAGCCCCTTTCGCTCGATGAAGCCTATCTTGATGTCACCGAAGCCAAAATGGGGCCTCCGTCGGCTACCCTGATTGCCGAAGAAATCCGCCGGCGCATCTTTGAGACTACCGGACTGACGGCCTCCGCTGGCGTTTCTTTCAACAAGTTTTTGGCTAAAGTGGCTTCCGATATCAACAAACCCAATGGTATTAAGGTCATTACCCCGGAAGAAGCTTCCGCTTTTCTGGATGCCCTTCCGGTGGAAAAATTCCACGGCATCGGCAAAGTTACGGCCGAGCGCCTGCGCAAGATGGGCGTTGCTACCGGCGCCGACCTTAAAAAGTGGAGTGAAATCGAGTTGGTGCAGCGTTTCGGCAAAGCCGGCCGCCATTACTACCGCATTGTGCGCGCCGAAGATGAGCGACCGGTAGACCCCCGCCGGATTCGCAAGTCGATTGGCGCGGAGCGCACTTTTGAGGAGGATCTGAGCGACTTTGCCGTTATGAAGGAAAAACTGAGTTACCTGGCGGGTATCGTTCACGAATACATGGCCAAAACCGACAATTTTGGCCGTACGGTCACTGTCAAAATAAAAATGGCCGATTTCCGGCAAATCACCCGCTCCAAGTCATTCGGCGGCGAAGTGAGGCTGCTGGCCGACCTGGAGGCCGCCGCCCACGATTTGCTCGCCCACAACCGCGAAGAAATTACGAGTGTGCGACTGCTCGGCGTAGCAGTCTCCAACCTGGCCAAGGAGCACAGCGGCGAGGGTATTCAGCTGAAGCTGTTCTAGCGGTCTGACCGTTGCCAACGGTTTAACGGCTGCCTGCCGTCAGACCGCTATATGAAGTGTTTGAGCATAATCACTTCGCGTTGAGTCAGGCGGCGCCAGAAACCGCGGGGCAGGTCCTTTTTAGTGAGCCCCCCGTAATATACGCGGTCGAGTTTAACGACCTCATAACCCAGGTGTTCAAAGATACGGCGCACGATGCGGTTTTTGCCGATATGAATTTCCACGCCGACCTCATTTTTCGCAGCGCCTTCCACATAATCGATACCGTCTATCAGGGCAACGCCATCCTCCAGGGTAACTCCTGCCTTGATTTTATCGATATCGGCTTGGGGAATCGACTTATCGAGTACGACGTGATAGATTTTTTTTACTTTATGGCTGGGGTGAGCCAGTTTTTCGGCCAGGTCGCCGTCGTTGGTGAGTAGTAGCAGGCCGGTAGTATTGCGATCGAGGCGACCTACGGGGAATATGCGTTCTCTGACTTTGTCCTTAAGCAAATCCATCACCGTTCTGCGGCCCCGGTCGTCGCTCACTGTGGTGAGCACATCGCGGGGTTTATTCATGAGGATATATACCTTGCGGCCCTCGGGGCGGATAGCCTTGCCTTTGAAAGCGACTTTATCGGTTTCGTTTACCTCAAAGCCGGGCTCCGTAATTTTTTCGCCATTCACGGTAACCAGTCCATCGCGTACATATTCGATAGCCTGGCGGCGCGAGCAGATGCCGCAGTGGGCCACGAATTTGTTGAGTCGCATAGGGTACTGCGATACTTTATCATGGTGTATCGATTCGCGGTTCCAGTTGCGTTTGGGTTTGGCGGTGGTCGTCTTTCGACGAGCGGGTCTTTTCATAAAATTGGTATTCAGCGTAATGAAGGGGCGAAATTACGTAAAACTAACGGCGAAAATTAGGATAAGCGGCGCTATCATCGCAATTTTGTAGCAATAACAATACTATTTGCTCAAAATGACCAAAACTACTGCTACTTATGTGGCCATCATGGCGGGGGGAGTAGGTTCCCGTTTCTGGCCGGCCAGCCGCGCATCGAAACCCAAACAATTTCTGGACATCCTTGGCGTAGGTAAATCGCTGCTTCAACTGACCTACGAGCGTTTCCTGCACTTGTGTCCTGCCGAGCATATTTTTATCGTCACCAACGGCATATACCGCGATCTGGTCAAAGCGCAATTACCTGATCTGACTGACAACCAGATTCTTTGCGAGCCTTCTCGCAACAATACGGCCCCCTGTATCGCCTATGCGGCTATGAAAATACAGGGCCTCGACCCCGATGCCAATATGATCGTGGCGCCATCCGACCACGTTATTCTTCAGGAAGGCGCTTTTCTGGAGGCGTTGCGGGCGGGATTGGCTTTTACCGCCGCTCACGATGCATTGCTCACATTGGGCATCCAACCCAGCCGCCCGGATACCGGTTACGGCTATATTCATTTTGAGCGGGAAGCGGTGGAAGGCAGGGTACACGCTGTGCGCCAATTTACCGAAAAACCGCCGCTGGAACAAGCCCGGGCTTTTGTGACAAGCGGCGATTACCTCTGGAATGCAGGTATTTTTGTCTGGCGTGTGAAAAGCGTGCTCGAAGCGTTCCGGCATCACGCCGCGGCCATCTATGATATTCTGAGCGAAGGCCGCAATGCATACAATACGCCTGCGGAACAGGCGTTTATAAACACATATTACCCTGCTACCCCTAATATTTCGGTCGACTTTGCCATCATGGAAAAGGCGACCAACGTATACACTATCCCTTCATCATTTGGTTGGTCGGATTTGGGCACCTGGGCATCATTGTATGCCGAATCATCCAAAGACGAATACAACAACACTGTTTTGGCGTCGCCCCATATGCTGTCGCAAACCGCTAATTGCCTGATTAAAGCGAAGCCTGGCAAGTTGTTGGTTATTAATGGATTGGATAATTATATCGTCGTTGACGAACCCGATGCGTTGTTAATTTACCCCAAAGACAAAGAACAGGAAATCAAAAATGTGACGGAATCCGTCAAGCAACAACTTGGCGACCGTTATTTGTAAGGGTACTATGAGAAAAAAAACGATTGCCATTGTGGACAATTCCACCTGGAATATCTACAATTTCAGGTTGGGATTGATCAAACAACTCAAGGCTACCGGTTATGACGTGATCGTTATTGCCCCGGTTGACGAGTACATCCACTACCTCAACGAAAGCGGTATTGTACGTCATATACCATTGCGCTACCTGGCGCCGCAAAGCAATAACTCCCTTCGCGACCTGGCGCTGGTGGTGGAGTTGTGGGATATTTACCGCCGGGAGAAACCCGACCTTATTTTGCACTACACTATCAAGCCCAATATTTTCGGCAATCTTGCGGCCTGGTTGGCCGGCGTCAAATCTATGTCTACAATTACGGGTTTGGGTTACACCTTTCTGCACCGCAACCTGATCAACAGGATGGTGCCCGCATTATACCGGCTGGCTTTCAAATATGCGCGCCGCGTCATTTTTTACAATAGCGAAGATTTTCATTTATTTATAAAAAAAGGCATCATTAACCCCCAGAAAGGGCATATCATTCCCGGCTCGGGCGTGAACGTCAACCACTTCAGGCCGCTGCCCCTGCCCGATGAACCGAATTTTGTATTTCTTTTTATCGGCAGGTTGTTATACGACAAGGGCCTGGCCGAATTTGTAGAAGCCGCCAGGCAGATCAGGCGGCAATACCCGCAGGCGGAATGTTGGGTCATCGGCGAAATCAACGCCAAAAACCCGGCGGCGGTGAGCAAAGAGGATATGCTGCGCTGGATGGAAGACCAGCATATTCGCTATTGGGGGGTGGCCGCCGACGTGCGCCAGTATATCAAAAAAGCGCACGTGGTAGTGTTGCCCTCCTACCGAGAAGGCGTTCCCCGATCTATTCTGGAGGCAATGGCCATGGGCAAACCCATTATTACGACCGATGTGGCAGGATGTCGCGATACCGTCAAAGCCGGCCTCAACGGCTTCCTCGTGCCGCCTGCCGATGCCGGCGCCCTGGCCCGGGCAATGCGCAAAGCGCTGCAGTTATCGCCAGAAGCCTATGCCGCCATGGGTGAATTCAGCCGGCAGATCGCCCTCAGCGAATTCGACGAAAAAATTATTACCCACCACTATATCAGCGTAATCAGCGCTATTTTGCACCGGCGGGCCAAAAGCAGACAGCTCGTTGCGAATTATGGGGCGAGCAGTTTGGATATATAATTGAGCGCCATCATTATACTCACCTATACTCAACCGCGAAACTCAGAACCGCATTAAATATTCGGTAAGGTTGGCGTCGGATGGCAGGCCGAGTTTGTGGCGGAGGCGGTAGCGTTTATTTTCCACGCCCCGGATAGAAATATTGAGTAGGGGGGCAATTTCCTTGGAGGCCAGGTTCATTTTGAGATAAGCGGCCAGCCGCAGGTCGCCGGGGGTGAGTTCGGGGTGTTGTTCTTTTAATTGTTTGAAAAATACCTCGTGTACCTGGTTAAAATTGGTTTCGAAAACCTGCCAATCGTGTTCGCTTTCAAGGTGGACGTCGATGAGGTGGATAAGGCGGTGGTGGTATTTATCGGGTAAACGAGTACCCAAATCGCTTTTGATCATATTGAGCTCCTCTTTTATTTGCATGAGGATCTCATTTTTTCGCACAAGATTAAAAGTCGAATTGGCCAATTCCTGGCTTTTATTGATTATATCGCTTTGCAATTGTTCGTTGCGGACTTTGATCCGCTCTTGTTGCAATTGGCGTTCTTTCTCCAACTCCATCTGTCGACTGTGTCTTTCGAAGCGCCGTTGATTCCAGGTCAGGAACGCGGCGAGCAGGGCAAGCGCAACGCCCACCAGCAGTATTCTTGCCCATACCGTATCGTACCAGTGCGGGGTTATTTCAAAAGTCACAAGCTGTACCGCATTCGACAAATTGGCGCGCACCTCGAAGGTGTATTTGCCTGGCGGTAGGTTGGTGAATTCCCTGGCGGTATTTTCGCTCCAGGCCGACCATTCATCCTGAAACCCAATCAGACGGCTCTGAAAAAGAGCGCTTTGCGAATAAAAAGGCAGTGAAAAAATGAAGCGAAGGCTGTTTTGCGCCGGCGCCAGCTTTAGAAATTGCCGATTATCGCCGGAGAAAGTCTGTGCGGCATTGAGCAATTCGATTCGGCTAATGAGAGGCGCCGGTATCGCTTTGCGATTGGATGTTGACAAGGGTTGTTGAAGCAGCGCATAACCGTTGTCGAGACAGAACAGATAAGTTGTATTGTCGAGCGCTATGATGCGTTCAAAATCGGGTACCAGGCTTACCGGCAGTTGGCCCAGCAACTCGCCTCGCCGATACCATTCCAGGTGGTTGGGGTAGGCCTTGAACCACTCCTGGTTGCGCCCCTGGATTAACCTGAAATTGCCTCCGGTCAGACTGACGCCCATATATTCGGTGATAGGCGTTAGTCGTTCACGGGTTTCTTCCCATTCCAGCAATAGCGTATCGGCCTGAATTAGTAATTTTTCGTAGAGTTGTACAATTCTGATTTTATAAGAAGTTGGCAAGCCGTCGCTGTCATTGAGTTCGCGGCGCTTGGTAATGCTTTGCAGGGTTGAATCTAATTCAATAATATACAATCCTTTGTATTGATTGGCGGCAAGGATTTTTTTATTGCCATCGATACCAATAAAACGGACAGGCTCCACAAACCCCTTTACGCGGTGCGAAAGCCGGCGATTGCCCTGGCCGTCTTTTCCCAGAAATACCAGCCCGGTATAGGTTGCTTGCAATAACAGCTCGCTGCCGGGCCAGGGCAGGAGTTGCCAACCGCCGGTAATGGGTGATATGGCGGCAGCGGCAAGGCCGTTGATGGAAAAGGTACCGTCATTGTGGCCGCAGAGCAGGGTAGGGCCGTCTTGATAAAGTTCCCAGACTTGTCCTTGCGTGAGGGCTACCAATTGAAAGTCGGCGTTATTCTTTTTGGCATAAAGCCCCTGGTTGGTGCCGGCGTAAAATAGTCCCTGATGATTAGCGGCGGCATAAACGGCGCCTATCTTGCCGCTTCGATCCTGATAATAGGTGAGGGGGTCGGAAAGCGCGATGAGGTCTACGCCTTTGTCGAGCCCCACCCACACATCGCCGGCGCTATCCTGGTGTAGAGCCAGGACGGTATTGTTTTGCAGACCATTTTTTTGATTGAAAGAGTAAATGATCTGCCCTTTTTCGTTGAGCAGATAGACGCCGTTGAGTATCGTGCCAATGGCGATCCAGCCGTTGCGGAGCAATATTGCCTTGTTGAGTTGAAAGGCGCTTAGGGTAGCTTGTGCGGGGGTAGACCAGGGCTGGAAGGACCGGCCGTCATATGTGTATATACCGTGTTTATCCGTGCATACCAGCCATTGACTGCCGTGTTGCAACACAGCAATAACCCGGGTAGCGGCAAATAATTCGCTGCCTGTAATAAAGCGAAACCCCTCCGACGGCGTCCAGCGATACAAACCTTTGCCGATTACCGGCGCTACCAGGTCTTTGCCGACGGCCTGCAGGAACATAATATTATCTGGGGGAAGGATTTCTTCAACAGCCTGTGCGTGATAGCGATAGATCACGCCGAACGATTGAAAAAATACAGATTGCTCGTGAGGGAGGATATGCCAGATTTCTTCTTTGGCAATACGCTCGTTTTGAATACGCAGGCTCAGCGAGTGGTATTGCAGTTGGCCGGTTTTTGGGTGAGGCGCCCAATAGCCGAATTCGCCGAAGCCGCCGCAGTATACGTTGCCGGTGTTATCGCAATATACGCTGCGCACAATTTGCCGGTTGGGCAATTTGTAGGTTTGCCAGCGCGCGCCGTCGTATTCAATCAGCCCGTCATTGTTGCCAAAATAAAGCCGTTTGCCGGGCGACTGGCCGATGGCCCACATTTGATTTTGCGCCTTATAGGCGGTTTTTGAAAAATTGACAATGCGCGGTAAAGTGCTGTTTTCGCTTTTTGTAAAAAAGGGAAACAGACACCAAAGCGCCATGAGGATGAGGCGGTTTTTTACAGCTGCTGCGTTTCGTTTTGAACCCGGCATGGATAAAGATCGTAATTTGGCCGTGCTTTTACAACAAATTTACAACGAAACCGCTTAGCGCCGCAGATTGTTGACATTATCAAACCCAAAAAACAGAGCGGCGATGATGTGCGTTTATATATAATGCCGCAATTTTGCAATTATTCAAGTCAACCTGTAGAGTATACAGTATAACGAAAATGACGGTAACAAGAGTATTAAAAATAGTGGCGCTTATTGCCCTGATCATTTTGCGATGGAGCCAGCACACCTGGATCGATAACTGGGCGCCTAACCAGCATCTTCTGGCAATTCTGATTCAATTCCTGTTGTTCGCATTTGCCGCCAATGTAGCCGTGATGGCCCTCTCCTGGCTATATCGCAGACGCAAAGGCATGAAGAGCAGACAGATCGATAATGTGGTGCTTGGCCTGGAAAATATTTACTACATTTTACTTACCGTAGCGGCTATTCTGACGCTTTTTTCACTGATGGGCATCGCCCCCCAGGAATTGCTTACCAGCCTTAGTATCGCCGCCGCTGCTATCGCTATTATTTCTAAAGATTTTATTACCGATGTGATCAGCGGTATTATCATTAGTTTTTCAAGAGAAATCTCTATTGACGACTACGTGAAAATCGGCGAGCATAAGGGCAAGGTGATCGATCTCACGATCAATAAAGTCGCGTTGTTGAATGAAGATGACGACGTGATTTTTATCCCAAATACCAAATTTTATGCCAGCGAAGTGGTGAATTACACCAAACGGGAGATCCGCAAGGTCAATATTGAATTTGAAGTCAATATTAACTCTTTTACCACTATAGAAGAACTCGAAACCGACCTCATCCGTACCCTCGGCGACTTCAAGGAGCATATCGTGCCTAATTCTTTCCACTTGAAAATCGTGGATTTGCGCAAAGACAGCCTCGATCTCAAGTTCCAATATGTGGTAGACCGCCGCGACCGCGACCTTGAACGGGAAATCCGCAAAAAGACGGTGCGCCAGGTGTTGAATTTTGTGAAAAATAATCTGGCGAAAGCAGGATAGTAAGTTAAGTTGGATTGTTGGGTGCTTGAACTGTAAAACTTTGCGAACCCGTGAGTTTCACTTGTCTCGTGATCCCAAGCCCGTTAGTATCGCTAACAAATGCCCCGCGATTTATGAATTTACCCAAACCGTTCCAACTGTATCCCTACCAGCGCTTGTAACATTTGCAGCGCCAGTATTTTGGCTTCTTCAGACTGAAATCCTTTATCCATAAAATAATCTTCGAGGCGGACTTGCGACTGGAAGTAGGCGATCTTGAAGGCCGTCACCATTTGCTGGTGTAGCGGATCTTTGGCGGCCCAGATGTTGAGCCCGTCCCATACCTGTTGATTCCAGTTTTCTACGAGGCGTTGCTCTTCCCTGGCAGGCGATTTTGTCGTGGTCAGCAATTGGGATCGCTGAGTCGCAGCCAGGCTGGTTTTGGCAACTTCTGCTTTTTTTCCGGAATTCATATCTGAGGCAATGGCCAACATGGTCTGGATTTCTTCCCACTGCGACAATGGATCGCAGGCTTTCAGGCGGAATTCGCCCGCGGGGAAGGCTGCGGCAGCCGCAGTTGCTTTGCCCGACTGGCGCGGATAGCGCTCGTTCATCCAACAGGGCACGGAATAGTTGTGGTCGGGAGCGCAATGTATGTAGTATAGATGCATGATGAGTTGATCCAAATCCTGGTAGGCATAGGTAGCGCGATAATCAAAAGGCGGTTGTGTCTTGAAAGGCCTGTTGCCGTAAGTGGCTTTTATGGCGTTGTTCATAAGCCTGTTGACTTCGTTGTCGGCGCCCAGTTGGGTGAAAAGCAGGTAGGCCCGGTAGGCCTGGGCAATCGGCGTTGTTGAACTCTCCAAAACCATAATTGCCGAAGGGTCGCTGTGCAGATTGTTGATGGCTTGCTGCAACCTGTCGTTAACCTCCGTCTCTCCAAGCTGCCCCAGCAACGTGTATTTTCGCAATTCCCTGTTGCTCTGTTTGGCGGTTTCATATGCCTTGGCCGTTCCAGAACCGTAAAAACCATCAACACTGCTGCTGTAATAACCTTCGGCTTTGAGGATTTTTTGCAGTTCCAGCGCAGAACGCCGTTTTATGTTGGAACGTATTGCCGGCCGTTCGGCTTTTTTTTCAGCAACGGCAGCAGTGGCCGGCGGATTTGTATACGGGGTTTTTACCGTCAAACGCCCGCTTTCTTCATAGGATTGCGGCACGTCAACCGGCGTAATACGCGAAGCCGGCTGCTGCTGCTGCGCCGTGCGCTTGGGAGGTTGCTTGTCCAGTACCAGGGGTATCAACGGTTTTTTGACGCCGGTTTCAAATGAGGTGATGGCAAATAAGGTGGTGCTATTCACATTTCTGACAAATGCGTCTTTGTATCCCATCTGCTGAATGCGGTTGAGTTCCCGCTTGGCCGCTTCTATATTGGCATAAGGCGCCGTAGTGATTTTTATTTTGTCGCCGGTTGCCGTGCCGTAAAGGTCGCCCACTTGTTGCAGCTTCTCCCATTCAATGGCCTTGCCGGCATCGCGGGTGGCTAATTGAATCACCGGCAGATTGCGACCCTCCGACAGGCGCATTTCCATGGTCACGGCGTTGCCATAACCCCGCTGACGCAACGTGGCCGTCACTTTGTCGGCATCCGCCTGGTTGTCGTATCCGCCTACAAATACCCGGTATACATTGTCGGCGCTTACTTCGGCATATACAAATCCCAGATCGCGTACGCCATCAAAATCCTGCGATTGCGCATTGAGGAATATGCCTGCCTGCGCGGTAAAATGCCGCTGAGCCATCAAGGCTATCGAGATGCCGCAAAATAAGAGCAACAATGTTATCTTTTTCATATTGGATTGTTTTTCCGGTTTATCTGCTATCGCAAATGTATTACTTCCCAAAGTTATTTAACGCAGGCTGTATTGTCCTAATTATACGAATAAAATTAAACCGACAACCCATAACCGACTGCCGGCAACTTTTTTAACTTTATTAATGTTTAAACAATAAAATTTTTGCATGAAATTCAGAACCGTAGCGAATATCATACAAGGCGAACCCATGCAAATGGGGCGTACGGCCATCAAACAAGCACTGCCGACAGCCCGGGTACAGCAAATCGACCCCTTTTTGCTTTTACACCATTTCGGCCCCACAACGGCAGCGCCAGGCGAAGACCCGCTTGCCGTGGGCCCTCACCCGCATAGAGGTTTTGAGCCCGTCACATTTTTGTACAGCGGAGGCATTCGCCATCGCGACAGCCGTGATAACACCGGTTGGCTTAACGGCGGCGACGTACAATGGATGACGGCGGGGCGAGGTATTATTCACAGTGAAACGGCTTCGCCCCAATTCGTGGAAACAGGCGGCGTATTGGAGGGCATCCAATTGTGGATCAACCTCCCTAAAGCGCATAAAATGACTCAACCCGACTACCAGGATATCAAGTCGGAACAAATACCGGCCTGGAATTCACCCGACGGCCTGGTTACATTGAGGCTTGTTGCCGGCAAATACCAGGGCATGACTGGCCCGGCCCGGACTTTCACCCCCGTCCTCGCCCTGCAAGTAAGCCTGGATACCGGCGGCGCCCTGGATGTCGAGTTGCCTGCCGACTACAACGCCTTTTTCTATATCCTCAATGGCGAAGTGGAGCTCAATAACAATTTTTCTTACGGCGAGGGCGCCCTTATCCATTTGCGCAACGACGGCGAAGGTATTCGCCTTAGCGGGTTGGCGCCCAGTCGTATTCTGGTACTCTCCGGCCAACCTATCGACGAACCGGTAGCCCAATACGGCCCTTTTGTAATGAATACTCAAACCGAACTGCTGGAGGCTATGCGCGATTACCAGATGGGTAAAATGGGCGTTTATATTGATTGATTATTTTTTCGGGAAATTCATCTTTTCGACCAGCCCACTGAATCGCTGTTGATTTCGAAGTGGGGACCAAAATGGGTCTATGTCAATGGAAATCAGCCAGTTGGCGTGAAGCCGGTAGGAATTCTCCAGCAGGCTGAGCGCTTTTTCCGGCTGGTTAAGGCTCAGATAAGCCATTGCCAATTCTACCGGCGCAGTTTCTTTGATCGGCCGGGATTGTAACAATTGATCAACAATGCCCTGGGCCGCTTTGGCCTCGCCGGTTTTCGCCTTGGCCATCGCCAGGTGGAGCCGCGTCCAGTCTTCACCCCCGGATGCCTCATCACTTTGCTGAAAGTACTTTACAGATTCGCTGTATTGACCGCGAGTATAGGCTGTTAACCCCAAAATCCAGTGCGTTTCGCTATTGGATGGATACATTTTGAGCATGTCCTTGCCCACTTTTTCGGCACGTTCAAATTGTCCTGCCATTCGCAATATATCGGCAAGATCGATGTTGTATTCCAGATTAAAAGGATCGAGGTCAACGGCTTTTTGTATTTGCCCAATAGCCTGGTCAAAATCACCGGCAATGGCATGGTACCAGCCCAGGTCGAGGTATGCCCGGGCCTCCGAAGGGTTGTGCCTTATGGCCAATTCCAATGAAGCTCGCGCTTCCTCCCACTTCCAGTCATACCAAAGATCTACCGCCCCCATCACAGCATGGGCATAGGCCAGCGTACTGTCGTATCGCAGGGCCTGTTGCGCAAACGACCTGGCTTGAGGGAAAGCCTGGTGCGAGGGAAGCATATTGCTCCACGCCTGCCATAAAAAGGTATTGCCCAAGCCGGCATACGCCAGTGCAAACTGCGAGTCGAGCGCTATGGCCTCGCTGAAAAAGGCCATGGCCTGCTCAACGCCCGCAGCGCGCTGGCTCAACATGTATTTGCCTCGAAGGTAGGACTCGTATGCCGCCTGATTTTTTGTGCTGCGTTTGACCAGCGATTTTTGTTGGTCTTCTACCAGAATGCCCGCCAATTGTTGTACTACGGCCTGTGCAATTTCTTCCTGGATGGAAAAAATGTCGCTGAGCTGCCTGTCGTATGTCGACGACCATAAGTGAAACCCGTCATTGGCGTCAATGAGCTGTGCCGTGATCCGCAATTGGTCGCCCGATTTTCGAACACTGCCTTCCAATACGGTCGTAACGCCCAACTGACTGCCGATTTCCCTGACATCGGTTTTTTCATCCCGGAATGAAAACGACGAAGTACGCCCGGCTACGCGCAATCCGTTGACCTGCGTAAGGGCATTGAGAATTTCTTCGGCTATGCCGTCGCCAAAATAGGCCTGATCCCGCTCCGGACTTAAATCTTTAAACGGCAATACGGCAATAGATGGGGTCACACCGTCTGCTGCGCCGGCAGTTGCGCCGCTTTTGAATAGACCGTTGTGCTGTAATATGAAAAACAAGACGATTGCCAAGGCAGCAATTCCCGCAAACGGCAGTATTTTTCCCGCAAATGAAGGTAAACGCTCGCCTTTTGCATCGCCTTTCGGAATATTAAACTCCCCGCGCTTGAGCGAGGGAAACCCGTCGCCCGCAAGGCCGTAAATCGCCATCGGGCGTTCAACATTTTTTAAACTGAATTTCCCGATCTCAACGGTGCGAAATTCAGGATGGCTCCTGATGTCTTCCCATACCCGGGCAGTGAATAATACCGCGCCCGGGGGCGCCAAAGTCTGTACCCTGGAAGCAAGATTGACGCCATCACCGTACAACTCGTCATCCTCCCTTACTACATCCCCAATGTGGATGCCGATGCGCAGCGGCACCCGGGGCGCCTCCCGCAATGCCAGTTGAATTTCTCGCGCACACCCCACGGCCTCTACCGCACTGGCAAAGATGCTTAAACTGCCGTCGCCGTAATGCTGCAAAATTTCCCCCTGATGAGCGGCAACGCGCTCACCCAACACCTGCCGGTAACGCTTGACCCGCGCTACAGCATCGGCTTCGTCTTTTTGCATCATGGCCGTATAACCCATGATATCTGAAAACATTATGGCTGCTAGTCGACGTCCGGACGCCATGCTTTCTGGTTTTGCGAGGCTAAAATTAAGCATTTCCCCTCTATTCCCTAACTTTGTGGCATATTGATGATCTGACTGTCTGTTTTTAAATATTCAATTATGGGCTTTCGCTCCTTTATTATCCGGCCAATAGCCCGGAAAATCGCCTCCAATATCAACCGCTGGTCGGCTAACGCCGTTGCCGCTCAGGAAAATGTTTTTCGCCAATTACTGACCAAAGGCGCTGCTACTGCCTTCGGCCGCGATCACGGCTTTGATCGGATTAAATCATACGAAGACTTCGTCTCCCGCGTGCCTGTCCGCGATTACGAAGGCCTCAAACCCTATATCGACCGCATAAAAAACGGCGAAAAAGACGTGCTATGGCCTGGAAGACCTTCCTATTTTGCAAAAACGTCGGGAACTACCTCGGGCGTTAAGTATATCCCGCTTACCAAAGACAGTATACCCAATCACTTCGGCACCGCCCGCAATGCGCTGTTTAATTATTACGCCCGCTCCGGCAAAGGCAGTTGGCTCGACGGGAAAATGATTTTTCTCTCCGGCAGCCCCCAACTCGACGATATCGGCGGTATTCCCACTGGCAGACTTTCAGGTATCGTGAATCACCTGGTTCCCGCCTGGCTTCGCACCAACCAGATGCCCAGCTATACTACTAATTGTATTGAGGAGTGGGAAGATAAACTCGATAAAATCGTAGATGAAACGCTGCGCGAGGATATGCGCCTTATCAGCGGTATTCCGCCCTGGGTGCAAATGTATTACGAACGCCTGCTGGAACGCAGCGGCAAAACTTATGTGAAGGATGTTTTTCCCAATTATAGCGTGTTTGTCTACGGCGGCGTGAATTTTGAACCTTACCGCGCCCAATTGGAATCTCTGGTGGGCAAGCGAATCGATAGTATAGAAACCTACCCGGCATCAGAAGGATTTATCGCTTTCCAGGATGAACCCGACTCCAAAGGACTGCTGCTGAATGCCGCCTCTGGCATCTTTTTTGAATTTATCCCCGCCGATGAAGTGTTTAGCGAAAATCCCCGTCGCCTCTGGCTTAAAGACGTCGAAATCGGCGTGAATTATGCAATTATCATTAATAACAATGCAGGCCTCTGGGGCTATGATATCGGCGATACCGTGGAGTTCGTCTCCCTGAACCCCCCAAGGCTCAAGGTGACGGGCAGGGTGAAACACTATATTTCAGCTTTTGGCGAACATGTCATCGGCAAGGAAGTGGAAGAAGCTATGCTGTATGCCGCTAATGAACTAGGCATCCGAATCGTAGAGTTTACCGTGGCCCCACAGGTCAATCCCCCCGAAGGCGGCAAACCCTACCACGAATGGTGGGTGGAGTTTGATAATATGCCCGCCGACTTGCCCGCCTTCGCCGCTAAGGTCGACGCCAATATGCAGCAGCAGAATATTTACTACAAAGACCTCATTGAGGGTAATATACTACAGCCCCTCGTCATTCGCCCCCTGAAACGCGACGCCTTCCGCGATTATATGAAAACCATGGGCAAACTGGGCGGCCAAAATAAGGTGCCCCGCCTGTCTAACGACCGTAATATTGCTGATACTTTAGGGGGGTATATCTTGTGAAGCGACAATTTATAGCTCGCACCGCCAGGTTTTGGAAATGACCGAAGCTCGGGTGCGTGCTATAATACCGCTAAACCGGAAATGTTATGCACAACTTGTCCCGTACCGACAGGTCGGGATAACTTGACAGTGTGCGGTATAACTTGACGGTGTGCGGTATATCAAGATGACAAGTAGACATCTTGAAAAGGCGGCAGGGTAGTGGGGGTATCAGGACTACCGGGTTGCCGGGTGCTTGGTTGCCGGATGATCGGGCAATTGGGATTTTTAATAAAAAAAGAGCCGCCATAATTGTGGCGGCCCTGTGACAGTCATGAGAAAACCACTTATGGAGTAAATAGGCAAGAATCTTTAGATGCAACAGTTGCCATCATTATTGTTCGTCCAATAGATACAATTGATATTGTTCGATCAAATCAATGAGTTGACCGGAGTAGTTGTCGCTATCATTGTAACCGACTTTTTCAAGGCCCTTGGCCCATTTTTTGTAACTGCTGCCAAGGTTGAATAATCCATCATATTCAGCGCGCAAATACTGACTGTGCGCTCGCCAGCTTTCCCAGGCGCTGTTGAAACGTTGGTCAGCCAACTGCGCCGGAAAGTGGTTGTTGTCTGTTTTTGCCGCAGCGCACTGCCCGGCTCGGCTTTCCAGTATGCCCTGCGCCATTTTGATACTGGCAGGTATGCCGAATTTCTGCATTTCCACCTGCGCTACCCGCGAAAACCGGCGAATATAAGCCCGTGCTTGTTCCGCATCGACTAAGGGCGGCGCGGCGGCTTCTTTTTTATCGCCAATTCGGAAAAATTCGCCCAAACTGAATTTATTCGCATCCAGTTTAACCGGACGCACCTCGCCTTCCGCCTGGCCGGCTTCCGTCGAAGCCCCCGGCGCGCGCATGTTGATCGAAAACTGAATGTCCTTTTTTAACACAATAAATAGCAGAAACGCTCCCAAGGCTACCTTATACCAGGATATACGAATGCCCTTGAACGCCCCGGCAGTATACCGGTGGAAGTAAAATTTCAAAACCACCCATATTTTGAGTATACCCAGCCAAATGTGCTTGAGTATCACGCTCAGGGTAATATCCTGGAGGGCGATGTAGTCGTAGTCGCGGCGTACGCCTTGCTGGCGGCTGGTAACAGGCCCCCGCTTCCCGGAAGCCGAATAATCGGTGTATTGCTCATTTTTCATACGCAGCAAAGCTTTTGTTGTTCTTATTATTACATGCACTTTTGTTTTAAGTAGCATTATCGACAACAAAAATAAAACACTTTGTTTGTATTGTCAATATTTTTTTAGCTTTTGTTTGATATTTTTTTTGAACGCGGCTCAACAAATGCACACTTCGCAAGAAAATTTGTTATATCATTGTTTACCGCATCACAAATACGCGTCGCCAATAATGAACCGACTACAGTACGAAACAAGCCCATACCTGCGCCAGCATGCGCACAACCCCGTGGATTGGTATGCCTGGAAACCCGAAGCGTTTGAAAAAGCCAGAAAAGACGACAAACCTGTTTTGGTGAGTATCGGCTATTCTACCTGCCACTGGTGCCACGTGATGGAAAGGGAATCTTTTGAGGATCCCGAAGTGGCGGCGTTTATGAATGACCACTTTGTGAATATCAAAGTAGACCGGGAGGAGCGCCCCGATGTGGATCAAATCTATATGGAGGCCTGCCAGATATTAAGCGGCGGCGGCGGCTGGCCCCTCAATTGCTTTTTAACTCCCGATGGTCGACCTTTCTACGCAGGAACGTATTTTCCGCCCAAACCTGCCTATAACAGGCCTTCCTGGTTGCAGGTGCTGGGCAATATTTCCCGATCTTTTTACCAACGCAGGGATGTAGTGGAAGATCAGGCGCAACGTTTAACCGAAATGATAGCGCGTACTGACCGCACTTTCCTGCCCAACCAACTGCCCGATCTTGACGATACCGCGCTGTTTACGCCGGCGATGATGGACGATATATTCAACAATCTGGCAAAAAGTTTTGATAAACTCGACGGAGGCTTCGGCAGCGCTCCCAAGTTCCCAGGCGCCATGGCGCTGCAATGGCTGTTGCACTATCACTATTTTACGGGCTCGCAAGCTGCTGCAGATCACGTATTTTTTTCACTCAATAAAATGATCAAGGGCGGCATTTACGACCAATTGGGCGGCGGCTTCGCCCGTTATGCCACAGATAGAGCCTGGCTTGTCCCTCACTTTGAAAAAATGCTTTACGATAATGCCTTGCTGGTCGGCTTGCTGTCTGAAACTTTTAGCCTGTCAAAATCTCCCATCTATAAAGATACGATCATCCATACCCTCGATTTCATAAAACGCGAGATGACCAGCCCCGAAGGCGCCTTCTACAGTGCCCTCGACGCCGATTCGGAAGGGGTGGAAGGCAAGTTTTATGTGTGGGACTATAAAGAAATTATAGCTGCCCTCGGCGATGACGCCCGCGAATTCTGCGATTTCTTCGGCGTAACGCCCGAAGGCAATTGGGAACACACCAATATATTGTGGCAACCCCATGATCTGGAATCTTTTGCCGCTCAACGCGGACTGGCGCCAGATTCTTTAGCTGAACGCCTAAATGCCGCTAAACGCAAGTTGACAGCCCTTCGCGACAATCGAACCCGACCAGGGCTGGACGACAAAATTCTGCTGAGCTGGAACGCACTCCAGGCAACCGCCTATGCCCAGGCCTATCAGGCCCTCGGCATAGATGAATACCGCGAGGTTGCGCTCCGCAATCTTCACTTCCTGCAAACCATGATGACCAAACCTGGAGAATTGACGCTCTACCATACGTATAAAGACGGCGTAGCCCAATACGAAGCTTTCCTCGAAGATTACGCCTTTTATATAGAGGCAATGATAGAGGCTTATCACATTTCTTTCGACACGTCCTGGCTGGATACGGCCAATAATTACGCCGCCTTCGTTATCGAAAATTTCCTCGATAACGACGCCCGGCTTTTTTATTTCACTGCCGAAAGTCAACAGGATATCATTATGCGCAAAAAGGAATTGTACGACTCCGCCACGCCGTCCGGCAATTCTACAATGGCGCTCAACCTGTTTAAACTGGGTATCCTTCTCGATAACGCCGATTATCGCGAACTCGCCGCCGCTATGTGCCGCCAAATGGCCGAAGCCGTGGTGAAGTATCCCTCTTCTTTCTCCAGATGGGCGATCGCAATGTCTACCCTGGCTTTCGGGCTACGGGAAATTGCCGTCGCCGGCGCCTCCGCCTGTGAGGTCGCCCGCGAACTACTCGCGCACTTTATTCCCCAAAAAGTAGTGATGGCTACCAGCGAAAATAACGACCGATACCCACTGCTCGCCGGTAAAATTGCCGACACAGTTACAAATATTTTTGTTTGCAAAAACTATACTTGCGGTCTTCCCGTTTCTACTTCTACGCAGGCCTTGCAATTACTCAAACCGGAAAGGCTATGAAGTTAATCCTACAACTGTCTGTTTTCCTGCTGATCGCCACTACTGGGGAGGCCCAGCAAGCCGCCCAGTACAGCCTCTATAACTTTAACCAGCTCAATTTTAATCCCGCGTTTGCCGGACTAGAACAGTCACTGAGCTTCAGCGCCGGTTTTCGCAGGCAATGGACCGGCCTGGAGGGCAGCCCCTCTACCCAATACCTTACCGCGCACTTGCCTTTATATATAGCAGGCGGCGGATTGGGCCTGGTTGTCGAAAATGACGAAATCGGCGCTGAACGCTTCACTTCGGCGTCGCTGGCTTTTAATTATCAACTGGAATTGAGCCGCGGCGTTTTATCGCTGGGCCTCGGCGGCGGTATTGTACAACGCGCGCTCGACGGCGCAAAACTCCGTACGCCAGGCGGTATTTACACCGAACCCGGCGTAATAAACCATGCCGACGACCTCTTGCCGCTGGGAACGGAAAGCGGATCAACGACCACCTTCCATGCCGGCGTTTATTACCAATCTGAAAAACTGGACGCCGGGCTGGCCGTAAGACATCTTACCCAACCCTCAACATCAGCAGGCGAATTACAACTTACTTTGAGCCGCGCCTATTTCCTCCACCTGGGCATGCATTTTGACCTCAGCAGTAGCCTGTCTTTTCACCCCTCAATAATGGTACAGTCTGATGTAGTCCAAACACAGGGCATGGCCTCAATATTATTTCGTTATAATGACAATATCTCCGCCGGCCTGGCGTTCAGAGGTTATAGCAGCAATTCACTGGATGCCGCCGTTGTCATGGCAGGGGTCAAACTTAGCGAAAAATTGACGCTGGGTTACGCCTTTGACCTAACCTTGTCCGGCCTGGGCTCCGTGAATGACGGCTCGCACGAAATTGCCCTCAATTATAACCTTGGGAAAATACTCGGCGCAGGTCGACCCCCTCGAATCATCTACAACCCCAGATCAAATTAGGCCCGGAAAGGCCAATTTTATTTGTTGTTTTTACCGGCCAACCCCCTTTTCAGGGGCTCATATGTTAAACTTTGGCATTACTTTTGCAAATCGCAAAGATAATTTTTGGTAAATTTTTTAAACGGTCTATATTTACGGTCGCTTTAGAGGACCATATTTTTTTTCTTTTTTTATCTGAAGGAAAACTCGGGTGTTACTTATGAAAAATGTACTCAAATTTGCACTAGTACTGCTGGTGCTGGTGGTTGCTTCTTGTGGCAGACGCGAGAACGGTGAATTGGTTGGCGTACTCGATCGTCCGGCATGGAAAGGTATCAACCCATACGGTATGGTGTATATCCCTTCCGGCACGCTGCACATCGGTCCCAGCGATCAAGACATCACCAACACTTTCGTTCAGCGCACCAAATCCATCTCTATCCAGGGTTTCTACATGGATGATACCGAGATTACGAACAACGAATACCGTCAGTTCGTATACTGGGTACGCGACTCCATTGCGCACTCCTACCTGGATCACTACATCGAAGACGAAGAAACCGGCGATCAACGCATCGACTGGGAATACGAAATCGACTGGGCCGATGAAGCCCTCGCCGACCTCTATTACCAGGGCGACGACCGCTTCGCAGGTAAAAAAGAACTCGACGTAAGCAAACTCGTATACGAATACGAGTGGTACGATTGGCAAAAAGCAGCTCACGACCGCGGCAAGTCGCCGAGAAATTCCTTTATCAAGCGCAAGAAAGTTAATATTTATCCCGATACGCTGGTATGGGTTCGTGATTTCTCTTATTCCTACAACGAACCTATGACTCGTAACTACTTCTGGCACCCCGCCTTCGACGACTACCCCGTAGTCGGTATCGACTGGCACACCGCCAACGCTTTCTGCTATTGGAGAACCAAACTCTGGAATACTTACCAGCAAACCCGCGGCGACGGTATTAACTCGGAAGACTTCCGCCTGCCTACCGAACACGAGTGGGAATATGCAGCCCGCGGCGGTCACGATAGCGCTCCGTTCCCCTGGGGCGGTTATTATACCCGCAACGCTAAAGGCTGCCTACTGGCTAACTTCAAACCCGGTCGCGGTAACTATCCCGAAGACGGCGGGCAGTACACCGTTCGCGCCGATGCCTACTTCCCCAACGATTTCGGCCTCTACAACATGGCAGGCAACGTGTCGGAGTGGACCAGCTCGTCTTTCTACGAAAACGCCTACTCGTTTGTCCACGACCTGAACCCCGATATCCGCTATGACGCCAAAGACGACGACCCGGATTCGTGGAAACGTAAAGTGATCCGCGGGGGCTCCTGGAAAGACGTTATGTATTTTATGCAAACAGGTACGCGCAACTGGGAATTCCAGGATACTACCAAATCCTATATCGGATTCCGCAGCGTACTCACCTTCCTGGGCCGCTCTGCTAACGATTTCTAATCACGATGTGATATAAACATGAGGGTGTCTCTCAAGTCGCAATTTTTCACCAGAAAAAACCGGCTTGTAAGACACCCTCTGCCGTATATGCCCCCCCCTCAATTGGCCAATCGCAGCAGCTTTCACCTTTTTTTAATTTTTTTTTAACAAGGTGTTACTTTTTCCAAATGCTGCATTATAGAGTAGTATTTTCACTTGATTCACCATTCAAATAACGTCGAACAATGAGTTTCGTTAAGACCAAGGGATTCAAATACTTCAAGAACCTGCTTATTGGCGTTGGCGCTGCAATCGTGTTGATGGGCGCCCTGTTTAAGTTGGAAAGCTGGGAAGGCGCTAGTCAGATGCTGATTATCGGCCTTACGATGGAAGCCATTATCTTCCTCTTCCTGGGTGTTATCGGTCCCGAACCCGACTATTACTGGCACAAACTCTATCCCGGCCTGGATGACTACAACGCAAACATCTCTCCCCTGGCCGCCGGCCCGGTAGACGTAGTTTCTAAAACGCCCGCCCTCAACGGCGAAGTGGTAGAACGCCAACTCGGCGGTATGCTGGCTGAATTGCAAAACATGTCGAAAAGCTTGTCTTCGCTCAAAGCCCTCCAGGAAGTAGACTTCTCCGGCACAAGCGACCAGATCAAGGCAATGAGCAACTTCTACACCAAGTTGAATGAAGCCATGGCCGACCTGAGCGATTCACTGGAAGACACCAAAGTTTACAAAGAAAATCTCGCCGTCCTGAACAAAAATATCGGCTCGCTGAATAACGTCTACAGCTCGCTGAACAACGTTTACGGCAATGTGATTTCGGCGATGGCCAATGTCAACCGTTAATTTTTCGCAGTCCTGACATTTTGAAGACAAACCATTGCTAACTGCTAAATCCGAAAACGTATGTCAATTCCAAAGGAACCACGGCAGTTGATGATCAACCTGATGTACCTGGTGCTGACGGCTCTGCTCGCCCTCAACATTTCTGCCGAGGTGATGAATGCCTTTTTTACGATTAATAAGGGTATTACCAATAGTAATAATATCGTCGAACAAACCAACCAGACGATCCTCGCTAATATTAACAAACAAGCCGACGCTTATCGCAACGAGCAAAACGAGAAGTTCCGCAAGGACGCCGCCGATGTGAAAAAAGCTTCCGACGACTTTGTGAAGTATGTGGAGGAAATGAAGAAGGAACTTTTCGACAAGGCCGGCGGCCCCTCCGATAAAGATCCGGAGAAACCCAAACGCGAAAAAGACAAAGACGTCACTACGCGCTACCTGGTCGGTCTCGAAGGCCAAAAAGGCCAAGGTTATGAGTTGATGCAAAAAGTGGTCGCTACGCGCGACGAACTGGCCAGACTGGTCGGCAACGACGAAAATGTGGTCAGCTCTATGCCGCTCAAAATCGATGAGGAAGCGGTTAAAAAATCGGACAAGAAGGACTGGGTGCAGTACAACTTCCTGCAAATGCCCGTTGCCGCCGTCTTCCCGATTTTAACCAAACTCCAAAACGACGCCAAAGCCTCAGCCACAACCGCACTCAACCATTTGCTCAATAAAGTAGCGGGCGAAGACATTAAGTTCGACAAGTTCCAGCCCGTTATCTCCGCCAGCAAAGGTTATGTGATCCGCGGCGATAAATACGAAGCCGAGGTGTTCCTCAGCGCTTATAGCACTTCCGCCGGCGATAAGACGAAAATCTATGTCAACGGCAATAGCCTGCCCGTAGAAGACGGCAAAGCATTGTATACCGCTAGCGCCGGCTCTCTCGGTACTCAGCGCTATAAGGTGCGCATCGATGTAACCAACCCGCTGACGAACAAAACCGACTCTTATGAGAAGGAATTTGAATACGAAGTGGGCGAACGCTCTGTAACGGTTTCCGCCGATAAAATGAATGTGTTCTATATCGGCGTCGATAACCCCGTATCAGTTTCAGCCGCAGGTATATCTTCCAACGACCTGCGCGTGAGCATCAGCGGCGGCGGCGGTTCGATCAAAAAAGTGGGTAGCGCCAACTTTGTCGTGAATGTTTCGCAACCTACCGATCAGTGCCGCATCTCCGTCACCGACGGTAAAGCCGTTAACGCCGGCAAGGTTTTCCGCGTAAAACGTATCCCCGACCCCGTTGCCCGCCTCTCCAAGAGCCAGGGCGGCGAAATGGGTACCGGCGAATTTAAAGCCCAGGGCGGCGTAGGCGCGTTCCTCGATAACTTCGACTTTGACGCCACCTGCCAAATCCAGGGCTATACCCTGGTTTATGTGCCCAAACGCCAAGACCCCGTGGAGGTGATCAACGCAGGCGCCCGCTATAACGACCGCGCTCGCGAACTGGTGAACCGCGCTAAACCCGGCGATATCTACTACTTCGAAAGTGTAAAAGCCAAGTGCCCCGGCGATGCCGCAGGCCGCCCCATCAACTCGATGGTGTTTAAAATCAAATAAATTCAGATAACATTACGTTTGTTTTGTTGTCGCTACAGAAGGATTGTGTCGCTTTTTGACACAATCCTCCTTGTAGTTTTTAAATGTCCGGGATGCGATGCCCGTTTTTTTGTTAAAGTATAATAGCGCGCTTGGTTAATCCGTTTAATGAGTGCACTTTTACATTTTAAAATCAGGAAAAGTCATGAAGATTGCTTTGAAACTACTCAGTATTGTTTCCTGCCTGCTGTTTGTCGCCGGACCCCTGGCCGCCCAGATACCCGACGACATCATTATGTCTGATGAAACCGAGATGCTGGACGATTCTACCAAATCGCCCCTCGATGACATCGTCGACTACCGGGCTATCAGCGACCGTCGCGTACTCCCCTACGACCACATCCGCGAAGCCGACATCTTCTGGGAAAAGCGTATCTGGAGGGTGATCGATATTCGCGAGAAAATGAACCTGCCCTTCGCCTATCCTGAAAGGCCGCTGTTCAAAATATTGATGGAAGCCGCTACTTCAGGAGAATTGAAGGTTTACAGCACCGAAGACGACAAGTTTACCAGCAGCCTCACCCCTGACGAAGTAGCCTCTATGGGCGCTACTATCGATACGGTTATTACTTTCGACCCCGAAACGTACCTGGAGCAAATCCAGATCGTTCGCAACGAAATTAACCCGGAAGACGTCAGGCGCTTCCGTCTCAAAGAGGTGTGGTTCTTTGACGAAGAAACCTCTACCCTCCAGGTTCGCATACTCGGTATCGCGCCCCTGATTGATGTGAAAGACGAAAATGGCAACTTTAAATACGAGAAGCCGATGTTCTGGGTGTATTACCCCAACGCTCGCCAATTGCTGGCCCGCGAACGCGTGTTTAATACCGGCAATGACTCGGCGCCCATGAGCTGGGAGGATCTCTTCGAAATCCGCTTCTTCTCCAGCTATATCTTTAAGGAGTCTAACGTGTTCGACCGCCGCCTCCAGGAATATGTGACCGGCGTCGACCTCCTGCTGGAAGCCGATAAGATCAAACAAACTATTTTTAACTTCGAACACGACCTCTGGTCGTATTGATTCGATTCTTCAGGTCCTTTCTAAAGCCAAAAGCGCCGGCGCAGAATGTATTTCCGCGCCGGCGCTTTTGTTTATTGATCTATAAACCGCGACCTGTATTCCGGCGTAGGTATCATGCATCTTTCTCTTTTACCAAACCACCGGTACCTGTTGCGCGCTACCCAGTTGTATATGGCGTCGCGAATGGGCTTCGGCACTATGAAGAAAATGTATAGCATCGGCCACAACCCGCTCAACCGCCGCACTACCCGCAACCCCACATCCGAATGGGTGAAAAAACGACCGTTTTCGTATAAAACAACGGTTGATATTTCATCAACAGGCATGCCCGCTTCCCGCAATAACTGCTGTCCAGTCTCCGATTGCAAGGATGCAAAGCGAAAATACTCCCGCCCGTCACGCGGCAATACGAATTGCACAAACCCATTGCACAAGTTGCACACCCCGTCAAATAATAGTATCGCTGTATCGTCTGCTGTCTCCATGCCTGTTAAACAAGACCCCCAACGTAAAGTTGCCGGGTTGTTTTCTTTTTATTATCTGTTCTCTGTTGGTTTATTGCTTATTCATAAACCGATAAACTATTAAACTTATAAACAAACATGTCAACCTAAAACTTACAACCTACAACCTACAACCTACAACATAGAACCGACAACCGACAACCCATTCTCAACTTTTTTTCCGATATTTGCACTCCAAATTCAACACAGTTCAACCGCATATGGCAGACAATAAAATCATCTTTTCTATGGAGGGGGTCTCCAAAACTTTCCCCCCCAGCAAACAAGTCCTCAAAAACATTTGGCTCTCGTTTTTCTACGGCGCCAAAATCGGCGTGCTCGGCCTCAATGGCTCTGGTAAATCTACGCTGCTCAAAATCATCGCCGGGCTCGATACCAATTTTGAAGGCAAGGTAACTTTCGACGGCTCCTATAAAATCGGCTATCTCGCCCAGGAACCCGAACTCGACGATTCTAAAACGGTGCGCCAGATCGTGGAAGAAGGCGTGCAACACATCGTCGACCTGGTAGCAGCCTACGACGAGATCAACCTCAAACTCGCCGAACCCCTCGACGACGACGAGATGATGCGACTGGTAGAACGCCAGGGCGAACTCATGGAGCAACTCGACCACCACAACGCCTGGGAACTCGACCACCGCCTCAATACGGCTATGGAAGCCCTGCGCTGCCCCGAAGAAAATATGCCGATCAAGGTGCTCTCGGGAGGCGAACGCCGCCGCGTAGCCCTGTGCCGACTGCTGCTCAGCAACCCCGATATCCTCCTCCTCGATGAACCTACCAACCACCTCGACGCCGAAAGCGTGGATTGGCTCGAACAATACCTGCAGTCATTCCCTGGTACGGTGATCGCCGTGACCCACGACCGCTATTTCCTCGACAACGTGGCCGGCTGGATCCTCGAACTCGACCGCGGCGAAGGTATCCCCTGGGAAGGCAATTATTCTTCCTGGCTGGAACAAAAATCTATCCGCCTCGAACAGGAAGAAAGAACGGAAACCAAACACCGCAAAACGCTTCAGCGAGAATTGGAGTGGATCAGGATGGCCCCCAAAGCCCGCCAGGCCAAGGGAAAGGCGCGCTTGAACGCCTACGAACGCCTCGCCGACGAGGAAATCAAGGAAAAAGAAGCTAAACTCGAACTCTATATTCCCCCCGGCCCCCGCCTCGGCGATACGGTGATCGACGCCAACGAACTGGCAAAAGCCTTCGGCGACCGCGTTTTGTTTGAAAACCTGAGCTTCTCTATCCCCAAAAACGCTATCGTAGGCATCATAGGCCCCAATGGCGTGGGTAAAAGTACGCTGTTCCGCATGATCATGGGACAGGAAACCCCCGATACCGGACATGTTGAAATAGGCAGCACGGTTAAACTGGCCTACGTGGACCAAAGCCACGCCGAACTGCAATTCCCCGATAAGACGGTCTACGACGCCGTCTCCGGCGGCAACGACCTCATCACGGTGGGTACGGCCAGCGTGAATGCCCGCGCTTACCTCAGCCGCTTTAACTTCTCGGGCGCCGACCAGCAAAAGAAACTTGGCGTGCTCTCCGGCGGCGAACGCAACCGCCTCCACCTGGCTATGACCCTGCGCGAAGGCGGCAACGTGCTGCTGCTCGACGAACCTACCAACGATATTGATGTGAATACGCTGCGCGCCCTCGAAGACGCCCTCGACGATTTCGCCGGCTGTATCCTGGTGATCTCCCACGACCGCTGGTTTATCGACCGCCTGGCTACCCATATCCTGGCCTTCGAAGGCGATTCGCAAGTGGTGTTTTTTGAAGGCAATTATACCGACTACGAAGCCGCCAAGAAAAAACGCCTCGGCGATGTGACGCCGAAGAGGCCGCGGTTTAAGAATGTGATCAATCGGTGATTCTCTGTTGTAGGTTGTAGGTTCTATGTTGTAGGTTCTATGTTCTATGTTCTATGTCGCAGGTTGTTAAGATCAAGAACTGAAAACCTACAACCTACAACTTACAACCTACAAC
>DAINSQ010000029.1:0-387 GCA_036741235.1 Saprospiraceae bacterium
CCCTCATCCCCCCTCATAACCCCTCATAACCCCTCATAACCCCTCATAACCCCTCCTTATTCAATCCCTTGACAAACGGCACAAACCGGAAAAAGCCTTTTTCCTCGTCTTTAAAAGAGCCGTCGGGGAGGCGGGAAATCTTGTGCATCACCTGCAGTTCGCGGCCCACGGGGATCACGAGAATACCGCCGGGTTTGAGTTGCTGGAGCAGCGCTTCGGGCACGGCTTCGGCGCCGGCGGTCACCAGGATGCGGTCGAAGGGGGCGAATTCGGGCAGCCCCTTGTAGCCGTCGCGGTAAAAACAGCGCACATTGCCAGGACTGATCCTGGCCAGCATAGCCTTGGAGTGTTTATACAGCGCTTCCTGGCGTTCAACGGTATATACCC
>DAINSQ010000029.1:466-14888 GCA_036741235.1 Saprospiraceae bacterium
GAATAGCGGCCAGGTAACCCGAGCCGGTGCCCACTTCCAGTACGGTACAGCGCTTCTGTACGTCGAGCAGCATAGTTTGGAAAGCCACGGTATAAGGTTGGGAAATAGTCTGATCTTCGCCGATAGGCAGGGCTTTATCTTCGTAGGCCAGTTCCTCGAATGCCTTGTCGAGAAAAAAATGCCGCGGCAGGGCGCCGATGGCCGCCAACACCCGTTCGTCGTCGATACCTTTTTTTCGGATCTCTTCCACCAATTGCCGGCGCATGCCTTTATGCCGATATGTATCTTCCACAATGCGCTTTTTTCAGGATGAATATAAGCAATTTATGCGGGGTATGCTATTTTTGTCGGAGTCAAAGATAAGAACATGGATAAAATAAAATTCGGTACCGATGGTTGGCGCGCGATTATTGCGCAAGACTATACTGTTGACAATGTAAAACGCGTGGCGGAAGGCACGGCCCAATGGCTGCTACAACGCGGCGGCAAGCAGGCTGTGATAGGCTATGATTGCCGTTTTGCCGGCCAGTTATTTGCCGAGACGACCGCCCGCGTGCTGGGCCAACACGGCATCAAATCGATAATGGCGCGCAGCTTTGTGTCTACGCCGATGGTGTCGCTGGGCGCGGTCAAACTCGGCGCCGATGTGGGTATCGTGATCACAGCCAGCCACAACCCGCCTTCGTATAATGGCTTCAAACTCAAATCAAGCCTGGGCGGTCCGATGGTTCCCGCCGAAGTTTCGGAGGTAGAAGCCCTGATCCCTGACAACTATTTAACGGCAACGCTGCCTGAACTGGCCGACCTGGAAAAATCGGGCCTGCTCGCGTATGTCGACCTCGAACAGCTCTACCTCGACCACGTGGCCGCCAATTTCGACCTTGACGCCATCAAACGCTCGGGCATTCGCATCGCCTATGACGCAATGTACGGCGCCGGACAAAACGCAATGCGCCGCCTCTTTCCCGACGCCGTTTTACTCCATTGCGATTATAACCCCTCTTTCAAAGGCCAGGCCCCCGAACCCATTCACCGCAACCTGCTCGAATTTTCCGAGTTGATACGCAAAGACGGCAACATACAACTCGGCATCGCCAACGACGGCGACGCCGACCGCATCGGCCTTTACGACGGCCAGGGCAATTTTGTGGATTCGCACCATATCTTGCTGCTGCTCCTATTATATATGTATAAATATAAAAAGCAAACCGGCAAGGTGGTGGTGACTTTTTCGGTGACCGATAAAATGAAAAAGCTGGCCCAACTGTTCGGACTGCCCGTGCAGGTCACGGCCATCGGCTTTAAATACATCGCCGAAATTATGGCCCACGAAGATATCATCACCGGCGGCGAGGAGTCGGGCGGATTGGCGGTAAAGGGCCACATCCCCGAACGCGACGGCATCTGGATCGGTTTGATGATCCTCGAATTTATGGCCAAAACGGGCAAGTCGCTCCAGGAATTAATTCAGGAGGTGTACGACCTGGTGGGCGCCTTCGCCTGCGACCGCGACGACCTGCATATCCAGGAATCGCAGAAACAGGCGGTTATCAAAGCCTGCAAGGAGTCGCCCTACACGGCCATCGGCCCCTACAACGTAGAATCGCTGGAAACAATTGACGGATTTAAATACAACCTGGGCAACGATACCTGGGTGATGATCCGGCCTTCAGGCACCGAGCCGGTGCTGCGCGTATACGCCCAGGCGCCTACGCTGGCAGAGACGCGCGTGGTGCTCGATGCTGCCCGGGCGACAATGGGCGTATAAATGCTGGATTCTGCGCAATACCATGCCGTTTTTGAACGCGAACTGGCGCGGCTCAACACCGCCCAGCGCGAGGCCGTAGAGCACATCGAAGGCCCGGTATTGGTATTGGCAGGCCCTGGCACCGGCAAAACCCACGTCCTGGCCGCCCGCATCGGTCGCATCCTCCAGGAGACCGACGCGCAGGCGTCGAATATTCTTTGCCTGACCTTTACCGATGCTGGCGTACACGCTATGCGCGAGCGGTTGCTGCAGTGGATAGGCCCCGAGGGCCATCGCGTACATATCTTCACCTTCCACTCGTTTTGCAACAGCGTCATTCAGGATAATCTCGAATATTTCGGTCGCAGCGACCTGGAGCCGCTCAGCGACCTGGAGCGGGTGGATATCATCCGCCAGATTCTGGACAATCTCGATCCCGGCCATCCGCTGCGCCGCCGCCAGGCGGACCCTTTTTTCTACGAGGCGCACCTGCATGACCTGTTCCAGCGCATGAAGGCCGAAAACTGGACAACGGAACTGGTAGACCGGCAGATCGACGTTTATCTCGAAAGTCTGCCCCGGCGTAAGGAATTTATTTACCAAAATAATTTTAAACAAGCCAAAAAAGGCGATCTCAAGCAAGCCAAAATCGACGAGGTCGTTGAAAAAATGGAGCGCCTGCGCGCTGCCGCCCGCCTGTTTCCCCAATATACGCAGGCGCTGCAACAAGCGCGCCGGTACGACTACGACGATATGATCCTTTGGGTGCTGCGCGCTTTTAAAGAAAATGAAGCGCTGCTGCGCGCCTATCAAGAGCAATACCTCTATCTGCTCGTCGACGAATACCAGGATACCAACGGCGCCCAAAACGAGGTGCTGCAGCAGTTGATCAGCTATTGGGACAGCCCCAATATTTTTATCGTAGGTGACGACGACCAGTCGATTTACGAATTCCAGGGCGCCCGCCTCAAAAACCTCATCGATTTTTTAGAACTATACCGCCGCGAAATCAAACTCGTGGCCCTCACCGACAATTACCGGTCGTCGCAGCATATACTCGACAGCGCCGGGGCATTGATTGCCAACAATGAAAAGCGGGTTGTCAACAGCCTCGATACGCCGGGCATCAGCAAAACGCTGCTGGCGCGCCACGACAGCTTTGCCGGCGTCCATTGGTTGCCGGAAGTAGTGAGTTACCCCAACCGCCTTCAGGAAGACGCCGATATTGCCGCCCAGATTGCCAAATTGCATGCAGACGGCTTTCCTTTAGAAGAAGTGGCGGTTATTTATGCCAAACACAAGCAAGCGCGGCGATTGATCGCTTTATTAGAAAAAAAAGGCATCCCCTACCATACCCGTCGCCGGGTCAATATCCTCGATTTACCGTTGATTGCCACGCTGCGCCAGATGATGGAATACGCCCAGGCGGAATTGTTGCGGCCCTACAGCGGCGAATACCTCTTGTTTCGGCTGTTACACGTCGACTTTACCGGCGTTTTACCCGCCGACATTGCCAGGCTTAGCGCATATTTGGCGGGGCTGACCGATCGAGCGGCCCCGCACTGGCGCGACGTTATCGGCGACGAAAAGCTGTTGGCGCAATTGCCGCTGCAACAACCCGGGGCTTTGCTGCGCCTGTCGGCCTGGCTTGAACAGTTGCTGTCCGACCTGGTCAACACCCCCCTGATTGCCTGGCTCGAGAGGCTGATAAACCGCAGCGGACTGCTGGGCCATGTGCTGCAACACTCCGACAAAGTGTGGTTGTTGCAGGTGCTGAGCACGTTTTTTGATTTTGTGCGCGATGAAAGCGACAGGCGCCCCCGCCTGAGTCTGCGCCGCCTGTTGGAAGTGCTACACCGCATGGACGACAACCGGCTGGCCATTGAACTCAACAAAAACGTGACGGCTGCGGGCGGCGTCAACCTGGTGACCGCTCACAGCGCAAAAGGCCTCGAATTCGAACGCGTTTTCGTTATCGATTGCGTAAAAGACCAGTGGGAGCCGCAGCGCCGCGGCAACGGCTACCGCTTCCCATTGCCGGACACCCTCACCTTTTCGGGCGAAGAAGACGCCCTGGAAGCGCGCCGCCGCTTGTTTTACGTGGCAATAACGCGGGCCAAATCGTTTCTGCACCTCTCATACAGCCGCCTCGACACCAACGAATCGCCCCTGGCTCGCACCCGTTTTATCGATGAACTGGTTGCCGCCACGGGCAGCGAGGCTGTTGAAAAGATCACAGACCCCGCCGTAGCCTTGGAGGCGCAATGGCTTCAACTACTGGAGGCCGACTTGCCCCGACTTCCCGAGCAGGAAAAAGCGGAAATCGACGCCCTGTTGGAGGGGTTCACGCTCAGCGTATCGGCGCTCAACCGCTTTTTGCGCTGTCCGTTGAGCTTTTATTACGAAAATGTGTTGCGGGCCCCCGTTTTACAAAGCGAGGCGGCCAGTTACGGCATTGCCGTTCACCAGGCTTTACAGCGGCTTTACGACCGCATGTCGGCCAGCTTCGATAAACACTTTCCCCTCGAAGAAGAGCTGGTGGGCTTTTTCGAACACGCCATGGAGCAGCAGCGCGGTTATTTTAGCCATAAAGACTGGGAGCGCCGCCTGCAGTGGGGTCGCCGCCACCTGCCGGCGTTTTACCGGCAGTACGTGACCCACGCCTACAAGCGCGTGCGGGTGGAGCTCAACATCAGGCGGGTGGAAGTTGAAGGCGTGCCGGTGTCAGGGGTTATTGACAAGGTAGAATTGCACGACGGGTTGCGCACGGTGGTCGTCGACTACAAAACAGGCCGCCCCGATGCCTTGCGTTGGCGCCCCCCGACCGACAAGGCGCCGTATGGCGGGCCTTACTGGCGGCAACTGGTGTTTTATAAATTGCTTTATGAAGCCTACGACCCTGGTTCGCGCCGCGTAGAAGCCGGGCAGATCGTGGGGCTCGACCCTGATAGCAAAGGGCATTTCCCGGTGCACACAGTACAATTGGGCGGCGACGATGCCGCGTTTATGCGGCAGGTGATCGTCGATACCTATGATCGCATCCGTCGCCACGATTTCTATGAAGGCTGCGGCCGCCCCGATTGTGCCTGGTGTAGTTTTACACGCCGCAATACCCCTATTGATTCATTCGCCGACGCCGAAATTGAGGCGCTGGATGATTGATGGGTTTTTGCTGAACAAAAAAATGATCGCACAACTCAACATATGGCAGCTACTGGCGGGATTGGGCATATTCTTGCTGGGCATGAACAAAATCGAGCAGGCGCTGGAGCAACTGGCGGGCCGGGCATTCAAGCGTTTTTTGCGCAACTTCACCAACCGCGCCCTGAAAGCCATACTGGCGGGGGTAATCGTCACAGCTTTATTGCAGAGCAGCGCTGTGGTGAGCCTCATGGCCGTAGCCTTTGTAGGCGCCGGCATCATTGAATTGCGCAACGCCGTAGGCATCATCCTGGGCGCCAACCTGGGCACCACCTTTACCGGCTGGATAGTGGCCACACTTGGATTCAGCCTGCAGGCCGACAACCTGGCCCTGCCGTTGATTGCCATTGGCGGATTGATGCTGGCCTATTTTGGAAAACAAAAAAACATTCAGGAAACCGGGCGATTGCTGCTGGGTTTCGGCTTTATGTTTTTTGGGCTTTCCTTTATGAAAAGCAGTGTAGCGGGCTGGGCTGCGCAATTCGACATATCGCCGTTTGCCGAATGGTCGCCGTTTTTGCTGGCGCCCATCGGTTTTGCCCTGGCGGCGCTTATCCAGTCGAGCACGGCGGCCATGGTCATTGCGCTCAGTGCGCTCAGTGCGGGCATGCTCACCCTGGAAAGCGCGGCGGCTATGGCCATCGGCAGCGACCTGGGCACCACCATGACCGTATTGATCGGCGGTTTCAAAGGTTCGCCCGGCAAAAAACGCGTAGCCTTCAGCCATTTTTTCTTCAATCTGGTGGTAGACGCGATGGCGCTGACGTTCCTGTTTCCATTGTTGCAGTTGGTACAATGGATGATCGGCAATACCAACCCCCTGGTGACGCTGGTGGCTTTTCACAGCACCTTCAATCTGTTGGGCATCGCCATTTTTCTGCCGATATTGCCGCGTTATGCCCGATTCCTGGAAGGACGTTTTCTGAAAGGCGACCGCGACGTAGCGCGCTACATCCGCGAAGTGCCGCCTGCTGTGCCCGACGCGGCGGTGGAGGCTTTATTCAAAGAAATCAGGCATCTCCTCACCCGGGTTTTTGCCCTGCATTGGCGCATTTTGAAATTACCGCCCGAGTTATTGCCCGACAAAACGCATGTCAACATTCCCGCCCCTGAACAATACGAGGCGATCAAATCGCTGGAAGGCGAGATGATGGAGTTTTATTCACGCCTGCAGCAAGAGCACCTCGACAGGTCGGTTATTGATCAGCTGCACAACGCCGACGTGGCCATCCGCCATGCCATGGGCGCCGCCAAAGACGTCAAAGACATCCACCACAATTTCCACGAATTTGAAAAATCGGTCAACGACGATATTGCCGCCCTCATCCAGGTATTGACCGCAACCCAACAAGCCTTTTACCTCGAACTATTGCCGCTTTTGGAAAAACAACCACCCCGCGAGGAATTGTCAGCCAAACTCGAAGCCCTCAAACTGCTCGATAAAACCAATTACCACAATTTCATGCATCGCATGTACCCGCTGATCCAGCAGCGCAAATTTTCAGAATTGGAAATTTCCACGCTTTTTAATGTGAATAGAGAGTTGCACGCCGGCAACAAGGATTTACTGGAGGTGTTTGGGGCGTTGTATGTCGGGCCAAATGCTTCTCCGATTGGGCAACTGAGATAGGAATCTATACCGCACGCCGTCAAATCAACCCGACCTATCGGCACGGGACAAGTTGTGCATGATTTTTACGTCGCGCCCGAGCCCATGCTATACCATAAACATGGCGGCGGGAAGTATATCTTTCTAAAGTACTATTGTTAACCTGATTTACAATAAATTGAATCACACAATCGCTATAACGGTAATTTGTAATCAAGTCACCATAAACATCAAGCCATGAAAAAGACCATACTATGGCTATTGCCTGCTGTTATTTTGTATTCGCAAAAAACACTATCTCAACCCTGCAACGACTTAAACATCCAGCACCAGGCGGACATCGTTTCGACCTGTGGTAACATGGCAATGACCATGATCCACGATCAAAATAACCTGCCTTATCTATACATAGCCAATAAAGAAGCCGGATTGACCATATACGATATTTCAACTATTAATACGCCGACGCCGGTAGCCGAGGTACCCATTTCTTCCCTCGGCAATCTGGAAGTGATGAATCTCTACCAACATGGAGACTATCTATTGCTCGCATTGGGCAATCATTTCGCCAATAGCGGCTCAGCGGCAGGTATAGCAATTGTGGATGTTTCCAATCCGGAAATGCCCACGGTGACGGATCACTACTCGGCGCAGGGTACTTCGAGCGGCGCCGGCGTGGTAAAGGCGGAGGGCAATTATGCTTACCTTGGCGCTATGAAAAGCGGGCTGTTTGTATTTGATATTTCCGATGTAAATAACATTCAATTTGTTTCCCAATTTATTCCCGATATCGATTATCCGGTGGCCGATCCCAATCCCGATTTTTACAATGCCCGCGGCATGGAAGTAAAAAACGACCTCGTTTATTTGTGTTATGATGCCGGCGGTGTGCGCATTATTAATTGTAGCGATAAATTACATCCTGCGGAGACGGGCAGGTACGTCAATCCCATAATGTACCAACCTTTTAACCTTCCCCGCGCCTATAATAATCTTGTGTTGGACGATTCGCTGTTGTACGTCGCCGTTGATTATTGCGGTGTAGAAATTTTGAATATTGCCGATACGGCTAATATTTCACTACGTGGATGGTGGAACCCTTACAATTGTCCCAATAATAATTGGTACACAAGTCCCGTGCATGCCAACGAAATGCAATACGACAAAAACGGCAAAAAGCTTTTTTTGTCAACGGGTAAAAGCGATCTGTACGCGCTTGATGTGTCAAATCCATCTCAACCCGATTCTTGCGCTGTGTTTGGCGGTATTTCCAATAATATCGGTACCTGGGGAATTGGGTTGTGGCAAAACCAGTTATACCTTTCCTATATCTGCACCTTTGGCATTCCTTTTGCCTCCGATTGGACCGGCGTGAAAATACTTACCTACAATCCGGTTACCGTCGGCACGCAAGAGCAGACAGTGCAAGCTTCGATTTCCATTTATCCGAATCCGCTCCACGACGCTGCTACCATTGAGGCGCTATTCGAATTGGACCATGCGATGGTATCCATTTTTAACGCACAGGGACAGTTGGCAAAAAAGACATTTTTTTCAGGTCGTACCCACATCCTTTACCGGGATAATTTGCCTTCTGGTATTTATTTAATTCAAATTATGCAGGGGGACAAATTGGTAGCCGCCGAAAAAATATACTTCGCGCCGATGTAGATGGCGAAAACACAAGAGCATCGTAATTTTGGATAAAATGCAGTACCTGCTTACTTTCGTTGGTGTTTTGTAAATCCGCCCATTACCTGCTGCATAATTTTGATTTTAATAAAGCGTGGAACTGTTCTCAAAGAATAAATCAGAACTTTTGAAAGCAATCCGGGAATAACATTGGTTTGTTTGCCCAATGCGTTGAGAATAGGCGCCCCGATTTGTGCAGGCTGTAGTCCTTTTCCCATTTGCATATTGGCTCGTTGTCCGAAATTGCTATTAACGGGCCCGGGCGCTGCAGCTAAAACGGATACGCCAAAAGGTTTTAGCTCCACGGCCAATGCTTCGGCGAAGGATTGAATATATGCCTTGGAGGCGGCATAATTGGCCGCATAAGGCACGCCCTGAAAGGCGACTACCGAGCTGAGGAAAATAATTCCGCCACGTTTTTGTTGTTTAAATTTTTGTGCAAAATAATGTGTAAGCGACAGTACGGCTTCGCAATTTACCCTCAACATATTTATTTCTTCATGCAAAGAACTATCGGCGAACAGCCCCGATGTGCCGTAGCCTGCGCTGTTGATGAGCAAACCAATATTCAAACCCTGAGAAGCCTGAATAATTTTTTCGATGCCGGTAGTTTCTGAAACATCAGCTTCAACAATTATTATTTTAATATTGAATTTGCTTTTTAATTCGCGTTCAACATTTTTAAGTCGCTCCGGATTTCGTGCATTGATGACGAGATTAAATCCCGCTCCGGCCAGTTGGGTGGTCAATTCCAGGCCAATACCCGAAGATGCGCCCGTTACAATTGCCCAATCTCCAAAATTGGTTTTTATTCTCAATTTTTCTTTGGCGGATAACTGCATGTTGCGATTTATTTAGTGAAATGCAAAGTTGCAGGCGCCGCGATTGGAAAACGATAACAAATGTTTATAGTTTTCTACTTTGGGCAATACTTCATTAGTGTTGACCGGTTTATCTTTTTTTGATATCCGCTTTCTTCAACCTGCTCAAGTGAACAGGCGTAATTCCGAGGTATGATGCAATCATGTGTTGCGGCACGCGGTTATGAATATTAGGAAAAACTTCAGTGATGGTGTCGTAGCGTTCCTTGGGTGTACGGGCGTACATATTTTTGATGCGATTATCCTGATAGATAAAATAAAATTCGGCAATCAATCTTCCCAGGCGGTCGCCTTGTGTTAAGTTATTATACCCCCACTCTACAGCCGCGCGGGGCAACACCATAGTTTCCGTTTCTTCCAGGGCTTCCAGGGAATACAGCGACGGTTGTTTTAGCATAAAGCAGCTATAATCTGCAATAAATTGATTTTCCAAAGCAAAATGAATGCTGTGTTCGACGCCTTCTTTATCGCAAATAATTACCCTCACCAACCCTTTGCAAATAAAAAATATTTCATTCGGAACCACCTCGGGGCGGCTCAAAACTTCATTCCGCTTAAAAGTTTTGGGAAAGCAACGGCTTACAAACTCCTGTTCTTCCTCAGCCGTAATCTTTATCATTTGTTTAATGGCGGCAGTGAATTGTTGCATGTCTTTTTTTATTTACAAAAAATGGCGGCCTGTTGACTTAAACAGTTGTTCATGGCCAGTAAGTTAAGGTTACCCAGATTGACTTTCAAATTGTAGGAACCCTACCCGGTATTTTACTATTTTCATCGCCAAAAAAGTAGCGAGCTTTCAAAGTTTTGCCGGCGCTGTTTGAGCCACAGGCTCAAGCCATCTCAAAGCTCCCCCGCGCACGGGTTGTGTAATGCTTAGAACCTATCCCAAAACCCCATCAGGGCTTGCAAGCGGGCCTTTTTTGCCTGTCCTGCGTTGCCAAAAAGGTCATATAGCAAAGGCTATACTCCCTTTTCGGCGCCTTGGTCAGACAAAAAACTCCTCGCTTTCAGCTACCTCCGGGGTTTTGAGATAGGTTCTAGGCAGCAATTATATATTTAAAGTAAGGCATGCAGGTAATTTGCCGTCTCTGTTAGTCCATTTTTTCTCAGTGCATCCAATACTTGGTATTCATCTAAATCGGGATTTCTTCGATTCATTACCAACTTTCTGAATGCTTCAATTGCTTTTTCATGATTCAAGTCAATAATATCGGTCAAAAAATCGTCAGCACTTTTTGCTGATATTCCATAAGGTGCAAGAAGTTGTTCTGGAAAATCCTTGAGGTTATTCGTGACAATTAAATTCGCATTTGCTTTTATGGCTACTGCCAAAACATGGCGATCTTTTGGGTCAGGCAAATGGAGTGAGTCGATAAGTATTTCGTAGTTGTTAACCAGAGCGTCGGGGAACGCTTTATTGGCTTTGTCAACTCTTTTTAAAATCTCCTCAGCGGGCACAGCTTTGCGCTCCATGATCTTCTTCCATTCATCAAAAATATGTATGCTCCATTTAGGCGTATACAATTCATAGTGGGCAAACCAGAATAGCAGATCACGTACCGCTATTGGGTATATTACATTTGTGTCGAGAACGCAAGTGAATTTAGTACTATGAATCATACAGCCCTAATTCTTCGTCTCCCTTCATAATTTCAATAAGAAGCGCTTCCCTTTCCTTCAACTGCTGTTGCTTGTAATTCATTAAATCTTCAAACTTAATACGTCTATGTTTGCCTACTTTAGTAAATGGTATTTCACCTGTTTCAAGTAGCTTAACCAGATGAGGTCTTGAGCAACCCAGCAATTCTGCTGCGGCTTGGGTAGTCATTTCCGTAGCAATAGGAATGATAGAAATGGGTTTCCCCTGGCTAGTTGCCTTCAGGATCTCCATCAAGAGTTTTAGCGCTCTCAATGGAATTTTGATCTTCTCTCTTGTTTCCTCTATCTCGATCTCAGGGTTATTGGATTTTAATTGTTCGAGCGTGGCACTCAGCGCATTGTATGACTCCATCGCCACTTCTTGTTCTTGTTTTGTAGGTCGCTTTATGTCGTTCAGGTAGTTCATATTGACTAGATTTTTATGGCCCATTACAATATAAACGAAATAAACGAAATGAAGTTTTCCGAAACACTCAATTTTTTGACCTTTGATAATGGGATGCCGCCCCCTTTGTTAAGCGCCGGGGTCTTTCATTCCGACCTGTTGGCAGGGACAAATTGTAATTGATTTTTCCGTCATGCTCGAACCCGGGTTACATCCAAAATCTGGCGGCGGGAGGTATAAAGTTTTTTTTGTTCAAAATTTATAACGCCTCCGGCGATGGAAACCTGTCTTTCAGCGCATCCAAATCTTTTTTTATCAATGGAATAAGTTCTTCGGCTAAGCGCCAGATTTGGGTGCTGCCGGGAAGGGGAGAATCTCCATCTTCTTCACAATTTTCTTTTGCATTAACACAAGCCGCTTCTATAGCTATAGGGTGAAAATCGGGGTTGAAGCCGCCTTTAATGATATTATGTACATAAGGCTTCCATTTGTTGCATTTATCGAGTTCAGCAAGTTCCGGTTTTGCTTTTGCTACATGAAAGTAGAGCCAGACTTCAAAACAGGGATTACTCTGAGCTACTTTCCAATGAGTTCGGCTATTACTATTACACTCGTTGCGCAATGCGCGTATTTGTTCTTTCCACCTATCCGTGTCTATTACAAACCAGACGAGGTCTTGATCCGGGTCGGCATCCAGCTCTTCTTCTTTGGCAAGTGCATTATTGATCAACTGCATCGGCGAGCTATTGCCGTCGGTATTTCCAACAGGGACTACTTTAACCCGCGATGAGAGGCCGTCAAAAAAGCGGAAGTACTCCGGTTCTCTGTTCTGTCCTTCGCAAACAATGATGAAGTAGAACGCATCCCGGAAAGATTCTTTCTTTTCATAAGAGAACTTAGCGGGCTTCGGCATAAGTATCCCATTTTAGATCCCTCAAATTGCCCATAAAAGGGATAGCTCCATACCGGCCATTCAGGTACCCTTTGCGAATATCAATCGTGTGGTGTTCTTTGAACTCGCTGAGGGCGTAGAGCTCCGTAGCGCCATCGGCTTTTTTCTCTGCAAACCAGATCTCGTCGGGCCGAAAGATGTCCTGATCGAGCAGATTGGATTCGTGGGTTGTGAAAATAAGCTGGCCTTTTGTAGTGGTATCTTGTGAGAATTTTCGCGCCAGCTCTTTTATCAGCAGTGGGTGCAGACTTCGCTCTATTTCATCTATCAGATAAACTTTGGGGGAGTAAATGGCGCCGTATAACGCCGGAATATACGCCAGTAGCCTTCTGGTACCGTCGGATTCTTCAGCGGCATAAAACCGATTGGCGCCGTTGTCTTCTCCATGAAGAAAATAAAGGCGTTTGGCAAATTCTTTATCGTCTTTTGAAGTAAATACGACTTGCTCAAACTGATTTCGAAAAGTAATTACCTTATCTGGATGGGCTTTTAATTCAGCACGAATTCGCGCTGATTCTTCGCGGTTGTCAACGCCAAAGTATTCCTCAAGGGACATATTGCTAACTTCTATTTTTTGAATTCCGGTTTTAAAAGAATTCATAATATCTGCAGAAAAGTTGGCAAAATGGGCGTCTTGTTCAATACTTAAGACTAACAATTCCGGGCTATAATGAGGAAAAATGATTACCAGGTCATTTTTAAACCAATCAAATGCTTTTTTATAAATATTAAACACGGGGTGTTGGCGCTTTTGCAAATAGTGCAATACCAACTCATCGCGTTCCAGGACTTCGCTTTGCAAAAATTCAGGATAGTTAGCCGCTATTTTATCCTTCATCACGTCTTCATGGAAGCTCAACGATAATTGCTTTTTATCAGCACTATCTTTTCGCAGAAAAAGCGTTACATCGTCCTTTTTCCCCAAGCCGGATATTTGCAGCTCTTCTTCAACGACAATGCCCTGGTTGATAGTAATACCGTAATAAAAAGGCGTGCCATCTTTGATAAATTCTACACCCAGGTAGACGTCCTTTTTGCGGCTTTCTGCGTCAAATTTGAAGACCTCGGTAATGAACTCGATAGGCAGTTGGCCTTCCGTGACAAAACTTCTAAGCAGGTCCAGCGACTTGATCAGGTTGCTTTTGCCGGCGCCGTTAGCGCCATATAAAGCATTAAGCTTAAGCACAGATACACTACCGGCTTCATACAAGTGATGCGGCATGCGGGTGGAGCGCCCCGGCAGCATGTTGAATTCCGTATAGTCTTTGAAGGAGAACAGGTTTTTTATGATGACCCTGATCAGCATTTCGTTATTTTTTCACGTAATATAGGCATTTTTTCGATTTTTTTGAATCAAATAGCATTTTTTCAATAATAATTCGTGATTTTTTCACGAAAAAAATAATTTAGACATTGGCTCGAGCTACAAAAGCCATCAGGCCGGATCTAGTCCATAAAGAAATTCCTGTCATACCCTATCCCTCCTCATTCCTCGAAACATACCATGCTACCAGCAGGGCCACCGCTGCGCTCAATGTAAAAGTAGCGGCGGCGCCGGCAACATACCAGACGAGTCCGGCCAGGCTACTGGCTAACAGGGCGCAGATACTTTGAAAAGCGGTGTAAGTACCTATGGCCGTTGCTGTATCTTTTTTTTCGGATATATTGGAAATCCAGGCTTTGGCGATGCCTTCCGTTGCTGCGGCATACAGCCCGTAGAGGAAAAATAGGCCGATAAATGCCGCCAGGGTATTGGCAAACGCCATACCCGCATACACGGCGGCAAACAGTAACAGTCCGCCAGCAAATACCCGTTTCATACCCCACCGGTCGGCAGCGATCCCCATTGGGTAGGCCGACAAAGCATACACCAGGTTGTAAAAAATGTAGATGCCGATCACGGCGGTATCGCTCAAGCCCGCCTCTTTGATTTTGAGCAGCAAAAACACATCCGAGCTGTTGAAAAGCGTAAACAGGAGCAGCGCCCCCGCCAGTCGGCGGTATGCTGCCGGACTATGCCGCCAGTAGCGCAAAAAATCCAGAAAGCCCGGCCTTTTTGCACTAGCGGTCCGCTCCTGTCTTTTTTCCCGAATAAAAAGGGTGAATGCAATGGCCAAAATACCCGGCAGAAAAGCCCAAAGGAAAAGTGCGCGGTAAGCGCCGGGGTTCATCGACAGAAATACCAGCGCCAACACGGGGCCCGTCACTGCGCCGAGCGTATCCATGGCGCGGTGAAAGCCGAATACGCGGCCTTTTGTAGCGGGGGTGGCTTCATCGGATAAAAGGGCGTCGCGGG
>DAINSQ010000029.1:14898-24821 GCA_036741235.1 Saprospiraceae bacterium
AATTCAAGGCTGCGCTGCTGGCTCCAGTAGACGATGCCAATTGCCACCGCCAGCCCGATAAAGGCGCCCAATGTATCGCCTGCGCGCTGGAAGCCGAAGGCGGCGCCGCGGCGGGCGGCGTCGATGCTGTCAGCAATGAGGGCGTCACGCGGGGCTGTGCGAATGCCCTTGCCCAGGCGGTCGACGGCGCGGGCAAAAAATATCCACAGCGGGTTGACAAAAGCGGCCATCATCGGCTTGGAAATAGCGCTAAAGGAGTAACCCGCCTGCACAAAAGGCAAGCGACGCCCCACCGCATCGCTCAGGTTGCCGAAGTAACCTTTGCTCAGTCCGGCCGCCGCCTCAGCAAAACCTTCCAGCACGCCAATCAGTACAATTGAAAACCCAATAGATTTCAGGTATACCGGCATTACGGGGTATAGCATCTCGCTCGCCACATCAGTCAGCAAGCTGACCAGCGACAGTATCCAGATATTGCGGGTAATGATGCGCGAATGAGGCATGATGTGGGTTAAATAATTTCGCAATAATCAAGTATCGTCAATCCACTTGACATCATATAAAAAAAATCAAAAAAACTTTACATGAAGACTACCTCATAGAAAACCGTTTAACATGACGTCCGTAGGACATGCAACTCGATTCATTCAAATGGGTGGGACAAAACACAAAAAATTAATCTCGTTGAAAATAAAGTGGATGGCAGCGTTTCGGACAGCAAATAGGCTACAAGATTGCATGAAACAATTACAAGCTATGCGAAATCATGAACTAAACCTAGTACCGGAGCCCCATCCTCGTTCAGTCAAATACCATCCTGTAGAAACACATAGGCCGGCGTTCGGCTATAGGGATCTATAATGTTCATGGGTTATTGGTTTATAACGTTTGTTTTACCAAACTCATAATGTATTCCAGGTTTGCATCATCCTCTACCTGTACCTGATAATCTCCTTTGCCGTAATGCCCGATTTTAGATACATCCCGAGCTATAAATTTGGGATCGTCTAATTGATCAACTTTCTTATTTATCGTAATGTTCAGTTTCTTTTTTTGAATTTCCATGCTTACCAATGTCAAATTTCCTTTATCAAAATTTATCCAATACTTATGGGGGACAACTGAAATCCCATCTGATAAGTTTATGATAGATGTTTTAAATTTCTCATATAATTCACCTGTTATTTCCGAAGCCTTATCAATATGGTCTTGTTCTGTATAGACTTTTATTTCCTCCGTTACTTTCCTGAGCGATTGGTTTTGCTGCGTGAGGGGCTTGATGCTCTCGGCAGAAGCAGACTTTTTAATGAGGTTGATGGCAATGGTATCATTCTCATATTGTTTTACTTCCCATAGCTCAATGGCAATATCTTTGAAATTGGTTGCCTGTATTTGATTTTCGGTGAAACTGGGTGACACAAAAGCTACCCGGGTTTGGCTCCAATCCACATCTTCTCTTTTCAAATTTCGTTTCAGGCTTTCATTGTACTCTACAATAAAATCAGCCTTATTTTCCAGCATGAGGCTCAGATAAGTGAAGCCTTGATCTACTACACTGATATTTTTATCCCGTTTGTATTCGATGATAATAAAAGCACAAGCCTGTGGGTCATAAGCAAGGGTATCTATCCGCTTGTTCTTGATGGCAAACTCACGCTTTACCAGTTCCAGCCCCATAATACCGGACAGGTTTGCTTCAAAGACTTTCTGAATGTCTTTTTCCAGTTTGAAGGGTTTTTCTTTTACCTCCTTGAGTATGCCGGATTGATTTTGATACAGTGCCATATTGAAAATAGTAAATGCTAATCGAGGATTGCTTTTATCAAGCAATCCTTCATGTCTGTATAATACTGAATATTGATTTTGGTAATCATTTCGTCTGAAAGTTCATTCAATTGCTTCCTTGCATTAAGTGGAATGAGTAATGTGGTAGCTCCTTTCTCCACGGCAAGTTCCGCCAGGTTGACTGCATTGTAGATGGTATCCAATGACCCGCCAAGATTGAGTTGGCCAACAATAACTAATCCGCCTTTTATATTCTTTTCGAGAATAGAACTGCAAAGCCCCATCAAAACTGCCATACCCATACCGTTACCGCTTTTCGATGCATCAAATGCCCGCAACTGAACTGAAAATTCGTGAGAACGAGGATCTCTGTCGCCAATCAATTCTTTTGCTTTGCTGTACAGGTTTTGCTCTGCATAGCGAACACTTTCCTGAAAAGCGGGCGGCGCCGGCTTATTGAGAATTTTTACGCCGTAGCCGGGGCCCGAATTGATTTCTATTTTATAGAGACCGGTGGTTTCCTCATGACTACCGCCCATGTTCATCGTCCAGATTTGACCTGGAGGCATGGGATCTTCGCCAATGGTGTTCTCGCTGTGTATTTCCGGGGTAGTAACAAAGGTTTCAACGCCATCTTCTCCAATACGGTAACTGAAATGCGTATTTCTAAACTCTGCTGAGCCCACCCGTTTCTGTTGCTCTTTCACTCTTCTTCTGTACTCCAACGCAATTTTCACAGCCCACTCAAGCAACTCGTCCGAAACAGGTACTTCTGGATTTGGCTGCATGAGTTTTAATAAGCCGTTTAGTGTTTTATTTACTGCTGTGGTATCACGACCGCTTAATGCCCCCCCATAATCTATTCGGGGCAGTACGGATGATAATCGACTGGTATCTCTCAGGCGGGTCCAACATTCTGCCAAAAAATCACTTACCAGGCCAAAGTGCTCAGTGAAATAGGTTTTGTTCAGCTTTGGAAAATCCCAACCGGGAACAAAAGCATGTATGCGATCCATGAAGGCCGTATCATCCCGCATTTCCTTTGGCATGGGACCAAACAAGTGACTAACTCGTTGTTGGTGCTCTACATCCACATCGAAGTTGCCTACCATGGCAATACCACCGTCTGCACGGATTGGTTCTTTTCCACGACTAAACTCTCCGCTTTCCATATATCCTTTCATGATGTTTACACCATCCTTCTGGTCGAAGGAAATGCCGGATACCTCATCAAAACACACCACATCGTATTTGCATACCAAACCTCTTTCGCCACTGCCCATGTTCACAAACATTTTGGCCACCGTGGCTTTGCCGCCTGATACCAAATGGGAATAGGGTGAAATCTGCTGATATAAGTGTGATTTTCCCGTTCCTCTTGGGCCTAATTCCACGAGGTTATAATTGCGTTCTACGAAAGGTATCATCCGCACAAACAGCACATGTTTAGCTTTCTCTGTCATGGCAGCAGGTTCCATACCCACACTTCGTATGAGAAAGTCTTCCCATTCTTCAAGCGTAAAATACTCCCTTCCTTTGTACAGCACATCCAGCACATTGCGTTGCGATAGCTGAATGGGTCGTATATTGGCTATTCCAAACGGGCGACCGTTGTTTTCCTGGGCAATGGCTGCATCATACTCCAGTTCTATTTCCGCATAGAAACCGCCTGTGAGCATACGATCATTGGAACTGACCATCTCAGGTGAAATTCGGACTTTATTGAGCTGTAAACTGGGCAAGGTAGCCACGTAACTATCTGAAGCGGCATCCAAACGAGCGGTAATGATATCAATGAGTTTGATAGCCCCTTTCTCCCTGGCTTTTGATTTGAAATACTCCTCTTCACCAGGCCTAACGGTGCGGTCTTGCAACTGCCGCTTTACAATTTCCAGGCCTTCCTGAATCTCGGCTTCATTGGTGGTAGCGCAATACCTGCCCAACAGAAATTCAATAACATAGGTGGGAACAGGATAGGTTTTGCGGAATTGCTCCAGCAAATCCTTCCGAACAATGTAGCCTTCAAAGGCCTTGGCTGCTATCTGGTCTATTTTATCTAATTCCATCATCGTATATTTTAATCGCCACCTACTGTGGTTGATTTTTTATCTAAAATCCGTTCGTTTTCATCCATTAATACAATGGTAGCGGCCTGGTATTCTGCAGCATCATCTACCATCAAAGTAACTGTATTGCTTTTCGTGGTTTTGTTTCTCGACAGCACTATAGATGTCTTTGCATCATTGTATTTGGTGCGGATATCAACCAGAAAGCCATCGGGCGCGCCGCTGGTGTTGATGGTACATTTCAGGTTGACCCATTTTACCGCTTGAATATTTGTGCTGATGCGTTGAGTATTTGAATTTTCAACAGTTATAATGGGGGTCAGGCACTCGTGAATAGAGATGCCGCCATGAGCATATTCTTCATTAGCTTTAAAAAAGGAAATACCAGGTGCAAAAGCGATGAAGGTGGAAGGATTCCAGCGCCAGGGCAGGTGTAAAAGATCGGTGGTGGCGCCTTCTTTGATCAATGCACAACGGCCCCAACGTGTTTCAGCTAATCCTATGTCGAGCGGCGTTTTGGGAAGGCCGCCAGGTAGTAGCAACCAACCATGATCTGTAACAATTTTGATGCGTTTGATTCCTCTTTCAAAAGCCACATCCAGAGCTTCCTGAATCTGGTCGAATAACTCCGGGATTCTTTTCACCATGCCCGCCTGTTCTTCGTGGCCTTTTGTGTCTATATCGCCTATTTCCTGCCAGTACCTGCCATCGGCCTGAATATCGTTTGCATGGGTCACAAACTTGAAATCAGCAGCCTTGAGCGCATCGCGAAACGCCTGGGTTTGCAGGTCTTTGCCGTTTTGCAAATGGGGGCGAAACTCGTTGATGGCGCTTTGGCTAGAAACTGCCACGGCAACGGGTGACACAGAAGGCTTGGCTGTGGGGGTCAAAGAAGGAATAGCCGACCAGCATGGCTGCAAGGATACCTTTAGTTTTTGTTGGGCCAGTTTGTTAAAAAACTCTTCCGCCAATTCATACCGAAATGCATCTACAAACAAAACATAGCTCTCCGTTTCCGCCGCAGCAGTCTGACTGCTAAAGATGCCGGCATCCTGTGCAACCAGTTTTTGAAACTTGTTAGTGATGTTTTCCAACCAGGGCCGATAAAAGAGTTGAATGACTGCTTTGACTATCGATTTATCCTTTTCCGATTTTACAGCAGCCAATGCCTTGCGCATGTTTTGATCTACTGCAAAACCCCGGTTAATGTAATAATCCTTAATGGAATCAATGGAAACGCCAGGAAATGCTTCCTGTGATTTGGAAGCCATGGCCGTCAAATACTGCAGCGCATCTGTCAATGGCGATTTGCCCAGCTCAAACCACACCCAGTTTCTACGTGCACTGTGTTCTTTTTCCAATTCCTGCAAGATGGTCAACGCTTTTGCCGCTTCCTGTTTTGCCGCTTTTGTCAGTGCTTGTGCCAAGACTTCTTCTTTTTGCTCGTTTACCTGCGGCCAGCTTTCCTCGGGTAAGGCAAATATGCCGGAACCCAAATCAGCAGGCTTGGCCAGGCGAAGCAGTTCTTCTATTTCAGGGTATTTGTGCGGTGCGTTGGCATACAACTGCCACACATATTTCCAGGAATTTTTCTGGGCGCCCAGCTTCTCCCCAATGGCTTTAATATTCTTGTGGTTGGGCTCAAATTCGTATTGCGATTTGCAAAGGTTGATAAACACCTCTTGTTTTCCGGAATCCATTGTTTTCATGAAAGCATCGCCTTTGCACATCCACTTCAGAATGGCGGGGATGATATCCGGAAACAACTGGTTGTTAAGGTAATCCGCATCTATGGTGGATTTGTAAGCCAACACCTCCCGGTCTTGGAAAATGGAGGGCAGGGTTTTCTTCAATGCCTCTTTGGTGGCATTGTCTTTGGCCACTTTGACGCCCAGCCCGTTAATGGGGTTTTCTACAAAGGCCAGTATGCTCCATTCTCTTCCGTTTTCTTGCGTGAACAACGTACCGGTATATTGATACTCCAATATGGGCTGGAAGTCGAACACTGCATTTTCTACGTTTCGCAAATCCGACTTTGCCACCCCCGGCAGGTAAATAATGGGAATCGCCTCTGAATCCCAATCGGCTTCCGGTAGCGCCCTTGCAATCATACACTTGAGCCAAATAGCAGGACCTTGTTTCCTGGCCGGGTTGTAAGTACCATAAATGAGCAATTGAGGAATGTCTTCCTGCAATACGCCGATCACTTCTGTCCATTGGTTTTCCGGATCAAGCCACAGTATAACCTCCGGCCTTACCATAACCTGACTGTTGTGGTTTTCGGCCTGTTGTAATGCCTGAACTACTTTATCGTAAATCGAACTACTCATTATTAATTTTTTCCAGTATTTTTTGCGATAGCATTTTGAAATCCTGATACGCTCTCTGCACTGCCTGATAATGCGCTCCAATGGCGCCATCGGCGGGTTTGAGCAAAAAAATCGGTTTGCGCACTTCCATAGCCATTGGAATAAGACTGTGATAGTGCTTTAATAACGAAAGACAGTTGCTATCTTCTTCTACCCTGCGGCTTGTGCTGCCGGATTCGCCCAATACGTATTCCAAAAAAACGGAAGGAATTCTATTGGCCCATTTTAAATAGGATTGTACCGGCCTGCTTTCCTTTATGCCGTGTTGCATCACTACATATCCAAGCGGCTTGATATCTCCTTGGGGTAAGGAAATATCTCTTGCCCGGTTCCGGGCACTTCGGTCTGTCCATTCCGTTTTCCAAATTTTCAGACGTTCTCCCAGGTTTCTCAAACCCTGCAACGAAAATAAATCGGCAGCCATGGGCACAACAACGTAATCGGCAGCAATTAAGGTGGCCCTGTTTAAGGCCCCAAAGTTCGGCCCCACATCTATAATACAATAATTTGCTCCGAAGGTATGGGCTTCGTTTTCAATGATTCTTGAAAAGGAAGACACAATGCGAAATGCGGCTTCGTCTCCGTCAATGCACTTGCTCCAGTTGGCACTGAGCTTGTCCTCAAACAAGGACAAGTCCAAATCACCGGCCAACAATCCAATGTTGCTGTTGATTTGATGAATTTTAACCGGGGCAATATCGCCAATGCCCCTGTCCAGTGGCTTTATGCCGGAAACTATCGTCTCTCTATCCGTTTCCTGCTGGTAAATTCGCTCCAATTCATCATCACTCAAAAACATGGAACTCAAATTCGCCTGCGGATCAAGATCCACCGCCAGGCATTTATGACCAAGCTCAGCCAACATGTAGGTGAAATGATACACCAGGGTGGTTTTGCCCACGCCTCCTTTGTTGTTAAAAAATATGATTTTTTTCATGTTAGCGTCTTTTGAATATTTTCACCAGGAATGACGTTGGCTGGTTGGTAATGAACTCAGGTTCCGGGCTGCCATTTTTTTGCAAAGCTGCTTTGGCTCTTTTTACACCGACATTAAATTGGTTGACAAAGCCCAGATTCTTTACAGCTTCTGATATTGCCGGATTTCGATAGTCATTTTCGTTGGGAAAGTTCTCCGGACGCGCCTTGCCGTAGAGTCCTCCTGCATTTGAAATTTCGATTCTGTCCGAAAATTCATAAAACCGAATGGGCGCATTCGATTGATAGTCTTTGTGAATGACCGCATTAAACAGCAATTCTTTTACGGCGCTCAGCGGATAACTTGCAACGTACTCGCCACCCAGCTCAGGCAATACTATTTTTACAAGATTCGCCTTGATAAATTCCTCCATCTGACCCAATTGTGTGGTTAGATCTCCCTGGAAACTATGCTCAAAATCAAAATCGCTGGCCTCATCCTCGCCCAGAAAGCGTACGTACTGCACGTAAGCCCCGGGTACAAAAAATCTCGGATTGGTTCCAAACATCAGGATACCGGCATAGGTAGGACAGTCTTCTTTAAGGTCGTAAAATTTTAAGGAAGCCAACTGCTCTTTTAAATCCCGACCGTTTTCAGCTAATACATCCGCAGCGATGGCCGAAGGTAGATACCGGAGCTTAAACAGCTCAATGCTGATATCGTCCAAGGTACTACCCTTGCAGGGCAGCACATCAAATGAACGGGCAAAAGCAGTTCTTTTCTCCGTTAAAATTCTTTCATCCGCTTCGTTGGCTATTCCCCTTCGAATACCAGCTCTGACACAAACCCTACCCTCAAATCGCACCGGAGGCAGGAAATGTGGCTGAACTTCCACAACGGCCAATTCCCCATCAGGATACTCAAATTTTGCCACAACCATACTTGGGGGCGGCACAATCCTGCCGTCCGTTCTAAAGCTCAGGAGGGTCTGAAGATTCTGCTCTGTGATCGTCATTCCGGCTTTTGTCCCATCATCATGGGCCCCAACGATCAGATAGCCCGGTTGATTGTGGTTGGCCAAATCATTGGCAAAGGAGCAAATGGCTTCGCCAAATTTCTTTGGGTCGTTTACCGATATGGTTTTCTCTATCCGATCCTGCTCCAGTGTGGGTAACAGTCTCTCCAGTTCTTCCTTGGTTATCATGATGATGGTGTTTTTGCTTGTTCTCTTGCCGCCCGTTTGTCTTCCAATCGCAAATGTCGGTCGTTATCTCTTATTTCTCCCCACGGGCTTCCCGGCGGATTTTTGCCCCTGTCTACTCCCCATTTGATGTTGGGTTTCTTGCGCAGTACATCGGCTTCCATAAATGGGCGAATATTCAGCCTTACGCCATCATTCAAATCGGGCGCCCAGCCCACGGGCTGTTGCTCCAGGGGTTTCCAGCGCACAAAAATATCATACGGGGCTTCACCTTCGAGGATGGCTTCTAATTTTTCTTTTAGCTTGATGGCGGCGCTCAGCAATCCTTCGGCCCCGCTTTCGCCGGCTTTCTTTTTGGCTTCGCATAGGCGCAGCCAATCGCCCAGATAGGTGTAGATGAGTTTGGAGAGATTGTCCTTAGTGAGTTTGTGGTAGTTGACCAGCACCGAAAACCCGTCTTTGCGCCCATCCCAGATGTGCCAGAGGAAGGGGCGGTTTTGAAACAGCTTGCAGTGCTGCACAAAAAACTCATCCCGCAGCCAGGTTTCCAGGTTGGCGCTTTTGGCGCTTTCCTGTTGCAGCAGTTGGGCGATGGTTTGGTTGTGCCATCGGTCTTTGAATACTTCCTGCAGAAAATCCCGCAGCCGCTCGGCGCCGGCAGGTTCTGCATTGACGGAGGGAATGCAGAAAATGCCGTCTTCATCGCTTAAATGATCAAAGGCTTTCACGGCGGCTATCAACTCCCGGGCTTCCTCGGCCAGTTCCATTTCGGTGTCGCTCTCCGCCGGCCAGCGATAGCCCAGCAGCCGGGCCATGGCCACCTGCAAGGGGTTGTCTGTTTTGCCGGGATGCCCGTGAAATAACCACTGCGTGGGATCATCACTGTAAGGCTTGGGCAAGCCGTTGGGGTATTTTTCGGCAGCGACTTTTTGCCAGTGGGCTAAATCAAAATTGATTCTTGGAAATGTGGCCTCGGAAATACTAAGCTTCTGATTTAGTTTTCTCAAATTTTCCCGAAACTGTTCTGTCCTTGAATACTCCCAAATAGCCAAAAGGTGTGATTCCTTTTCCGGAACAATCATTGCACCATTACGGTCCCATGCTTCGCCATACGAAATGGTAGCAGGTGTTTTAGCCATTCGAACTACATAAATTCCTTTCTTATTCCAATATTTTACATTTTGTATTCTTGCACCTGGCACATTCAACAAATCACCCTTTCCGTTTTGCCAGTAAAGAATATGTTCTCTACCAGAAAACTCGTTTGTTTCTTCAAATGAATTCAGCTGAACTATCCAATCACTTGTTATGATTGGTAATTCATAGAATTTAAATTTGAATCTGTTACCATCCCCCGTATCTATTCCTGCTAAAGCATTTGCATATTTTCCTAGCAGGGCTGTTTGCTCCAAATTATCTAAGGAAACCACCGCATCCGGATTCCCCAACTGTTCCGCCTGTTTCACGGTTTTGAGTTCGGCGGTTTTGAGGGCATCGTCTTTGGCGGCGGCGTTGGGGGCATCGCTTACATCGAGGCCGGTGAGGGGGTGGTCTTTGTCGGGTTTTTGGTGGGAGAGGGAGATGAG
>DAINSQ010000029.1:24921-35986 GCA_036741235.1 Saprospiraceae bacterium
CGAGGCCGGTGAGGGGGTGGTCTTTGTCGGGTTTTTGGTGGGAGAGGGAGATGAGCATCACATTAAAATCCCACATTGGCGTTTGAAAACCCTTTGCACCCAGGCGAGCTACGATGCTCCATGTTTCGTTTTTCAGCAATTTCTCCCTAAACTTTTTATACGAGGTGAGAAACAGCCAGTTTTGTGGAATCACGCTGCACGAAATACCGCCGGGCATGTTTGCTTTCAGCATTTTATCAAGAAATACGGTAGCTAAATCGCCCTTCGCTTCCGGGTAGTTTTTCTCACAATAATCAGCCATGATTTTATCCTGCTTACCACGGCTGAGATACGGCACATTCGTAATCTGCAGCGTATATTTTTTCGCCAGCAGTTGTCCGGCTTTGGCAATACCGGCGGCCATCACGCCGCGTTCGAGTTGTTCGCTATCGGCTTCGTTTTCGAGGGCTTTTTTCAGCACGGGTTGCAGGTCGGAAAAGCTGGCGGTAAAGGCATCGGCTTTAATAGTGCCGGGGTCGAGCAGGCTGCCCAGTTCGGGGGCCAACTGAAAGTGCTGATAGAGCATGCGCATGCCGTTTTCAAGGCGTGCCTGGTCATCGGCTCTATCTACTTTGCCTACCAGTTTTACCCAGTCTTCAACTTTGCCTTTGGGGGCCATGCCGCTGCAGGCCAGGTTCATATCGGGCAGTACTTTGTAGTGCCCGCAGAACTTCCAGGCCGTGAGGGCCAGGTTAAAAGCGGCTATTTGGGTGCAGCGTGGGTCCAGCTCCAGGCCGTGCAGGTTTTCGGCAATTACTTTATCTGTTGCTTCTTCTTTGCTAAGGCCTTCTTCGTGCATGCGCAGGGCGGCAAACACGGGAAAAAGCGAGGCTACAAAATGGCCGGAGCCCATGCAGGGGTCGAGGGCGGCGACTTCTGCGGTTTTATTGGGCCATCCTTCAAATTGGCCGGCGGCGGGGGAACCGTCTTCCAGTAAACGCAGGTATTCAAACTTCAGCGGGGGCTTTACGCCCGGGTTGCGGCTTGCCCACCAGGCGCCCAGGGTATTATCTATGAGGAAATGCACCATGTAGGGTTCTGTAAAAAGCTGCGTAACGGCGGGTAGTTTTTCGCCGTCAATTTTATCGCCGGCGGCATTGATGGTCGCTTTGGCTTCGCTTTGCCAAAACTGGTACACCCAACCCAGGGCGTCATCGGCTGTGAAGATGGCATCGTCCAAACCTTCGAGTATACTTTCCAGTTTTATTCGGTCGTCTGGAGCATAATTCACCTTCATCAAGGGGTCATCTACCCGGAAGATAGCGGGCAGCATACGGCCGGCGTAGTTGGCTGCTGCATCCCATTTATCGGCGAAACCTTCGTCTTTGGCCAGTTCTTCGCAGTCATCCATGGTAACGGCCACGCCATCGGGGTGCATGAGCAGGTGGTTGGCTTCCAGGAATATGGCAAAGAGCATTTTGTGCCAGGTTTCGTAGGCCAGTTCGTAGCTGAGGTGATTGATACGTTGTTCTGCATTGGCTTTCAGCTCATCGCCCAACAAACGGGCTTTACTGCGCAGGCTATTTCGGAGGCTGCGCGCTTCGGCGTCCATGTGGGCAAAAGGCTCGGGGTGATTTACGGCCATGACTTGCAGGGCATTGTGGGCGCCTTGCTCGGCCAGTTTGCGGGCTTGCTTAATGGCTGACTCCAGCTTGTTTCTTTGTAGGGTGGTAAGAACTGGCATTATTTTAAAATAATTGAGCTGGATTCCTTCAATAGGTTTTCTAATTCTGATTTCAATTCTGCCACATAGCTTTCAATCTCAACCTGCGAAGTGATGGTCTTGCGGGGCAGGCTGTAGGTTTTGGCTTGTGGGGCCGACAGCAACACCGCCTCTTCCAATACCGACTGAAACTGGCCTGGCAGAGCGGCAATTTTGGTATCCCAGGTGTAAAGCGAAGCCTTGTTCAGTTGGTTGAGCAAAGCGGGGGCGTCCAGTGCTTTAATTTCAGGTTTTACCAACAATTGATGTTTTGCCAGTATGCTATGTTTTTGCTCCAGTATAAGTTTTTTGAAATAGGCATTGGCTTGCAAGTCGGCCATACGCGCATCGTAGAGGGCGTTGAACTGCTCCTTGCGTTTATTCAGTATATCAAGTAGTTTATCAGAGATGGCAGTTAAAACAGGCTGAATCAAATCCGGTTCCTGCAGTAATAAGCGGTTATTCTTGATAGCATCAGCCTCCGTTTTGATTTGCTCCATGTTGGGTTCATCAGGAGCATAACCCATTAAATCTACCAGCAAGTTCCACTGTGGCTCACGGTCATTTACCATTTTGGCCTTTGTACTCCATTCGGTAAACTTTGCCTGGAGCAAATCCTTTTGTTGGAGTATATCGAGCAACCGTTCATTGCCTTCCTTGTTTTCAATATCCCTGATAAAATCAATATTGATCGGCTCAGGCCTTGGCGCATCTCCGCCAACTTGCGCAGCAAGTGTCTTTAGTTTATCGAGGTAATCATTGGAATAAGGAAAAATCTCATGGTTAGGAGGGCAAGTGATTCCTCCATCCTGAAACAATTTGCGTATGGCAATCTTGTCCTTTGCACCCAAAATATGTACTTCCTTTTTGAATGTAGCCTGGTTGATTTTGGCTACTTTTAAATCGGTTTCGCTGGTAGAAATATGCTGCATATTTTTGAGCATAACCAGCATAGTATCCACCGCATCTTGCGGCCAACCGTAAGGCGCCTTCATGAACTGGTTGCGGATATCTTTTCCGGTTTTGGAGCTGTTGCCCATAAACCGCAGGATTTCGGAAGCTACCGGGTGCTTGTCTACATCTCCTGTGTAGCTGATAGCATTTAACGCATCAGGATTGCCCGCCAGTGCCTTTGTTAAAGCCTGACCCCAGTTTGGAAAATCAGCTTTGCCCTTAAAGTCAGGGAACTGGCGGTCGGCAATGCTATTCAGCGCTTCCTGAATATTTTCCTTCAATGTGCCGGGCTGAACCTTATTGCCACCTGCAAGAAACACAATAGTTTCAGCACAAATCTTGTCAATCAAATCCTGAATAGCAGTTTTTGCCTGTGATTGACGGGTTTCCATGCTTTTTTTGGCTTGTTCGCCTTCGGGAGTAGAGGGCAAGCCCATTGCATTGATAGCTAAACCGGCGGCCAGGAATTTGATAATTTCTGTTCGCAATTCCGGGTCTCTGAATTTTTTTACAAAGGCATAAGCCAGGGGGGCGTTATTTCCCGCAGCCCGGATTTCGTTCTCTACACTTGCCTCATTTTCAAACCAACCGTCCCGAATCCACAAGTTCAATTTATGTTCGGTATTGGGCATGGTATCTTTATCCCACAATTCAAAGTCGCGTACCATACGAGAAGTGCCTTGTGAGACACTGATACCCCTGGTCTTTTCTTTAAAATGGGCAATAATTTTCTCTCTTCGCAGTGTCTGAATCTGGTCGTCTCCGGAATTATTGAGTTTGATATATTGCTTGGTAAACTCTTGTTCCCATTCTGCACCGATTTTTGTTTGCAGTTTGTACTCATCATTAATAGGCATCAGGGCCTTTTCATCTACCAGTTTTTTTATTAATTGTTTGACTTTGGTGCGGAATGCATCAGCGTTTGTATTCAGGTTGTCAATGAGTAAATCGGCAATAGTATTCTCATTGGATTTCAGGCCGGTATCAGCGATATTGGAGGTAATTTGATCCAGGAGGAAGACAGCGCTGAGGATTCGGCCTTCAATTTCGGCATCGCCTCCCTGCGCCTTTTTACCCTGAATCAAATTGCTGGTATCGTTTAACAACAAGCCGGCCTGAATAAGGTCGGCACGGGTTTGTGTAAAAATGAAATCGGCAGGTACAACAGCCCCCAATTCCTTTTCAGCGATAGTTTTCAAGCTATCGTCAATCAAACGCAATTGATTGCGCAGCTGACCTGATGTGCCTGCCACATCCACCACCTGCAATACTTTGTACCAGAATTTTCTTGTGGACGGCAACAAGGGATAATCTGCAACCAACGTGTTTTTATCTTCTGTGAGATAGCCAAAAACCGAGCCTTCCAAATTTCGCGAGATTTCACCGGATGCTGCCTCCAGTTTTGTATTCAATGGTGCGATGGCGGTAGGCTTCTTATCCAAAATAGTTTTTCGAATAACCGTTTGGATATCTGTATTGGTTAACTGGATGGGGACCCTGAAGCGAGCCATCAGGCGTTGCAAATTGGGCGTATCGGTCAGCGCATTTTGTCCTGTACCTACCAAAAGGAACTTCCCATCGAACCGTGAGCACAAGTCTTCTGCCAACAATTGCACATCGAATGCGAGGTTAGCATCTGTGCCAATAAATTGCTGCACTTCATCCAAAATGATGAGGGTGCAAGGGATTTTGTCTTCAAAAGATAAAGGCAGGATTTCTTCCCGGATGGTCTTAACAAAATCTTCCCGGCCAATAGTTTCTATTCTGGCAAACTGTGCCCTGAAAAGCTCAAGCAGTTTTGCCTCATTATCTGCCATTTCGGGCTTCATTTCCAGGACGGCTTTGGCGAGAGCGGTTGAAACAAATATTCGTTCAATTTCCGTTTTCAAGATCTTGCCATTGGTCTCCAAAATAGCCTGCACGCCATCATAAATGCCTTCCTTTTTTAACCAATGAACAAACTTGAAGTGGTGGTACTGCTGTGGCAGGCCCAAACTATTTAAGAAGATTTGCAGGAAAGAATACCGGATATCTTTTGAGGGAAAATCTCTGAGTGTACCTGCAATGGATAGTTTGCCAAGTATTTTTTGCTTTCGGTCTATTTCTACAAACAGATCCTTGATATCCTGGGGCAGCGGCTTTATGCTTCGGGCTGTTTTACCGTTTGGAAATTCAAAATCGTTCCACAAGTAGCTGGCCATTTTCACCAAATGCGACTTACCGCTACCATAAAAGCCACTTACCCAAAAAGCGGGCTGTTCGGAACTGGAATAATTCTGCAAATAAAATTCAAGGATCTTCTTCAATCCTTCGTGGTATTCTCCTTCACAGACGAATGTTTTTAATTCGTATTCAACGATGTTGAGGTCTTCGTTTTCATTGATAGCTCTGATCTTGGCAACCCCTTCGTTTTTGAGGTTTACCTGCTCCGGATTCAGTGTAAATAGTTCTTTGTTCTTCATTGAAGTATTTTTATAAGGTTATAGGCCTTGCTAAATAATCCCATCCATCTCTGGCATCGAGTAAGCGATAATGATTGTGTTCAAACTCACCGGGGAAGAAAATGAGTAAGCGTCCTTTAAAATCCTTGTCGCAGCTTTTGAGTACTTCAGACAAGCGGGCAAAGCCGAAAAGCGAAGACACATCTTTCAATGCGATTAATGTATTCTCGTCTTGTTCAATTTTCGATAACTCATTTTTTAAAAATTGAATGGCATATGGGATGAACTCAGCTTCCAATTGGTCAACAATGTATTTCGGGCTATTGAAATAGTCTTCTTTATATTCATGGTTTGCCATCCAGGAGGGGAAGCATTGTTTTAGAGAAATACTTCTCCATTTTTTCCCTGCTCTGATAGCGGCTGTTTCAAATTCTCCCGAGTGCAAATCAATTTTTCGTTGTTCTGCCGGATCGTACACCAGGAACCATATTCTTTCCTGGCCGGATAAAGCGGATGACCAGGGTTCTTTAACAACTTTAGTGAAGGCCTCTATTAATAATTCAATTCGTGTTGGCATATATTCCAATTTTGCTTAGCAGGGATGTAAAACTGATTGCTGTTACGTTACCCGCATATTGATACTGCATTAAATCTCTTTTTGCACATTCAAATGCTAATTCACGGAGTTTACTTTCAGGAAGGCACAAGGCCTTCACACCGATGCTAATCCAGATAAAGTCACCTCTGTCGCCTTTGAGGTAAGCAAGCAAAAATGCGAAACAAGCTACGCGGTAAGTAATTTCTGCTTCTGTTCTGATGTTCTTCACCTTGCCTTCAATAAAACCTGCCTGCTTCCATGAACTTGCCATATTCTGAGCCATTGACCTTCGGGTATTTTCCGAATATTGATTCGGATGATACTTTTCAATCACTTCTTCAAATAGTTCTATCGTTGCTTTTTCACCTGGCTTTACTTGTTGCAACACCTCAATACTTTCAGCTAACAAATCATCTTGGTTAACAGCATATAAAAAAGCAATCAAGGGCTTCTCATGGGAATCTGCTATCTTCCAGAAGTATTTGAAAGCTAGAAATGGTGGATATTGTATATCAAAACCATAAAGCCGTTTCAAATAATTAGCTGTTTTTTCAACACCCGAGTTTGATTTTTTACCTGTAACATTCTCACCTAATGATTCCAGGAAATTATCGCTATCTAGAGAATAGGCCATCACCTTTTCCAATTCAGCGTACATTATTGTTCTGCTTGTATGTATGGTCTTTATTTTCTTCACTTGCGTAGCTGCTTATTCGTTTTTAATTCTTGTTCTGCTGCTTCCATTGCCTTGAGACCGACTTCTTCATCTTTTACTATATCGTATAGCTTATCCGCCAGCCAAAGCGTTAGCAACTGCTCTTCAGCAATGCCGAGCAGCATGGATAACTTTTTCAGGTGCTGGCGGCTCACTGGTTTTTCATTGCTCTCCATTTTGCTGATGTAGGCAGTATCTACCTCCAGTTCAGCAGCCACCTGGCGTTGTACCAGGCCTTTGGCTTCCCGCAACTCTTTCAGTTTTTTACCCAGCATATTTACCGTGTTTGGTCTTGTCCTTAAATGGTCAAATTTACTAAAAGAAAAACATAGGCTAGCAACAGAAAAGAAAAAAGATTACTCTAATGATAATCAATGAAAAGAAACCAGAGCGGAAACAAAAACAAGGTACTTACTTCCCAATACAAAACCTCGAAAAAATATTCCCCAACAAATCTTCGGTGGTGATTTCACCGGTGATTTCGCCGAGGTAGGCCAGGGCGTGGCGGATGTCCATGGCGATGAAGTCGGTAGTGACGGCGCTGTCGAGGCCGGCGATTACGGATTGGAGGCTGGCGCCGGCTTTTTCAAGCGCTTCGTAGTGGCGGGCATTGCTCACGATAGCGGCGTCGAGGGGGGTATCGCCGGCGGCGACGGTGTGGAAGAGTTTTTCTTTGAGCAGCGCGATGTTCATGCGGTTGGAAGCCGACAGGGGCACCCATTGTTCGGCGCTGAAAAATTCGTTGGCGTAGTGTTCGTAGGTCGTATAGGGGTTGAGGTCCATTTTGTTGGCTACCACGAGCAGTCGTATGTCGTCGTGCACGAGTTGGGCGAGGTCGGCGCGCAGTTCTGCCGGCTGGGCGCCGATGACGTCGAAGACGTATACGAGCACTGCCGATTGGCGTATTTTTTCCAGGGTTTTTTGTACGCCGATGGCTTCGATTGTATCGGAGGCTTCGCGGATGCCCGCGGTGTCGATGAGGCGAAACTGGATGCCTTCGATGTTGAGCACTTCCTCGATGGTGTCGCGGGTAGTGCCGGCGATTTCGCTTACGATGGCGCGTTCTTCGTTGAGCAGGGCGTTGAGCAGGGTGCTTTTACCGGCGTTGGGCCTGCCGGCTATAACGGTGCTGACGCCTTCTTTGATGGCGTTGCCAAGCTGGAAGGAATCGCGAAGGGCGTGGATGAGGCCCAGCAGTTTTTGTACGAGTCCGCGCAGTTGATCGCGGTTGGCGAATTCCACGTCTTCTTCGCCGAAGTCGAGTTCGAGTTCAATCAGGCTGGCGAAGTCGATGAGTTCCTGGCGGAGTTTTTTGATTTCGTTGGAGATGCCGCCTTTCATTTGGTGAATGGCCACCTGGTGGGCGGCCTGCGAAGAAGCGGCGATGAGGTCGGCCACGGCTTCGGCCTGCGAGAGGTCCATGCGCCCGCGAAGGAAAGCGCGCATGGTAAATTCGCCGGGCTGCGCCAGCCGGGCGCCATTTCGGATAAACAGCCGTATAACCGACTGCAGGATGTAGTGCGACCCGTGGCAGGACACTTCGACGACGTCTTCCCCGGTATACGAGCGGGGCGCGAGGAACAGCGACACCAGCACTTCGTCAAGCAGCCGGCCCTGTTCGTCGTGGATAGTTCCGAAATGGATGGTATGGCCGGCTTGTTTTTTCAGGTTTTTACCCCGGAACACCCCGTCGACTATGCCGATGGCCGCCGGTCCGGACAGCCGAATGACGCCGATGGCCCCTACGCCGGGCGGTGTGGCCAGCGCAACAATCGTATCATCCAGGTCGTGTCGTGCGTAACTCATGCACAATAATACCTATTTTTCAGCAACAACGAGCATCTCGTAGTCTTCGGCAGTGAGCTTGTCTTCGCGGCTGAAAGCGCCCAGCTTGGCGCCGAAGATACCGGGCTGTTGGAACCCCAGTGATTTCAGCAGCCAGCTTATTTCCGAGGGTACGTAATAGCGTTCGTTGCAGTGCAGTTTAAGCGGGTTGCCGCTGTCGTCGGTGGTTTCATACACCGAATAATCGCGGAAAGTCATCAGGTCGAAATGGCTTTCTGCCACCACCGAGCTGGAAGTTTCTCCGTTGATAAAGTCTTTGATGCTGTGGGAAAGTGGAAATAAGCCATTAAGGGTCGTGAAGATGAACTTGCCGTCTTTCTTTAAGGCGTTGTAGGCGCCTTTCAGGATAGCATAATTCATCTCGTCGGTTTCCATCAGCGGGAAGGCGCCTTCGCAAATCATGATGGCCAGGTCGAATTCAGCCTGGAAGGGCAATTCGCGGGCATCGTGCCGGATAAAATTGACCTTTACGCCTGCCGCTTCGGCTTTCTGGGCTGCCTTTTTCAGCATAGCCTCTGATAGATCGACGCCCGTTACGTTGTATCCTCGTTTTGCCAGTTCGACGGCATGGCGGCCCGTGCCGCAGCCGATGTCCAGGATGCGTTTTGATTTATCGAATCCGATTTCTTTTTCGATAAAATCAACCTCGCCGAGGGTGCCTGTAACAAAGACTTCCTTTTCGTATGACTCCGCGTAATTGCGGAATAGTTGTTCGTACCAGGTCATGGTTGTAGGTTCTATGTTGTAGGTTGTAGGTTGTAGGTTTTATAGGATTATTCATAAACGTATAAACGCTTAAACTTATAAACAAACTTACATCCTACAACCTAAAACCCTATTCATACTTCTGTGCAATTGCTGCCAGTTGGGCGTCGATATAGCCTTTGGGCAGCCAGTTGCCGCGGACCATTACGCCGGCGATGCGCTGGGCGTTGTCCACATTTTCGAGTGGATTGGCGTCGAGCAGTACCAGGTCGGCGTTGAGGCCGGTGCGGATAGTGCCGTATTGGTCTTCACCATTAAAGAAAATTGCGGGGTTAAAAGTTCCACTCTTGATAATTTCGTATGCGGGCAGGCCGGCGTCGGCCAGGGCGCGCATCTCACGGTGGATAGAAAAGCCGGGCACATTCATAATTTGCGGGGAGTCGGAGCCCAGCAGCAGGCCTACTTTGCTGCGGTTGAGGCCGCGCAGTATCTTTTGGCGCAGCGCGATATAGCGCTTGTATTTATCGGGGCTATAGCCTTCTGCTTCGGTAAGTTGTTGTTTACCGAGGCGCCACTGGTAGCGGGTAGCGGGCGAGATATACTTCATCTCCGGTTCGTTGAGCATTTCATCGACGCTTCTGGGCGACAGGGTGCGTTCCAGCAGACTTTGCGTAGCTACTACCCACACGCGTTTGGCTTTGGTTTTGGCGGCGAGGGGGGGGATGCGATCGGTATCCACCTCATCGGTAAAATTGAAGCCAAAAAAACCGGCGGCGTCGATATTGGCTTTGGTAATGCGGGGCGCCAGTCCCTCGATATAACCGTCGAGGTGATCAACCGAGGCATAACCGGCGTCGAGGGCGTGGTTGATGCCTACCAGGGCGGGCACGTGGCCGGCAAAGGGGATCTTCAGGCGTTTGGCCTGCAGGGCGATTTCGTCAAATACTTCGAGCGACAGGCCGGGGTGTATTTTCAAAAAATCATAACCTTCGGTTTTGTATTTCGCTACTTTGTCGCGGGCCTGGTCGATATTTTGCACAGTTTGGCCATTGAGCGAAGGGCTGGCAGTATAGATGCGCGGCCCCAGAATCTGGCCCCTTGCCACCTCTCTTTTCAACTGCAGGTGATAGGGGTCGCCCAGCATACCGCGAATAGTCGTAACGCCGTTGGCGAGGTAGAGGAACATCGTTTCGCGCACCAGTTCGTCATTGCCTTCTTCCGGGACGGGGATATGGGCGTGCATTTCGGCCAATCCGGGTATAAGAAAGCGGCCTTTACCGTCAATAACCTGGGCGCCCTTGGGGATATTCGTCTTTTCGGCGGGGCCTACCGCCACAATATTCCCTTTATTGACAATAACCGTATGGTCGGGCAGCAATTCCTGCCCTTGCATAGGTATTACGCTGACATGGGTAATAGCGAACAACCCGGTGCTGATTGTATCGGCGGGCGGGTTTTGGGCCCACAAACCAATTGACAATAAGAGGGATGCGAATATAGCAGGCAATCGTTTAAAGTGGTTCATTGCATATTATTTTCCAAATGAAACAAAACCGTTAAACGCAAAATAATAGAATTAATTTTATGTGTGCGGAGGTTCTTGGTTTTGCGGGTATTGCCGGAAGAAAAAAATATCTTTGAAAGGAAAATCGCATTCAGTTCAACCATCAACATCCAAAATCAAGTACCATGAAAGACAATGTAGTAGGCTGGTTTGAAATACCGGTGACTGACATGGAGCGGGCCATCAAATTTTACGAAACCGTTTTCGGTTTCAACATGCACCGCGAGCAAATGGGGCCGTTAGACATGGCCTGGTTTCCTGGCGTAGAAAACGCGCCGGGCAGTCAGGGTTCGCTGGTCTGCTACGAGCATGGCTACACGCCTTCTTCTTCCGCCGGTGTGCTGGTGTATTTTACGGCTCACTCCGGCGATCTCGCCAATGAGCTTTCGCGCGTTGAAGCTGCCGGCGGCAAAGTGTTGCTTGAAAAACGCCTCATCACCGAAGATATTGGTTACATGGGGTTGTTCCTCGATTCGGAAGGCAACCGGATAGCTTTGCATTC
>DAINSQ010000030.1:0-35180 GCA_036741235.1 Saprospiraceae bacterium
CCCCCCCCCCCCCCCCCCCCCCCCCCCCCCCCCCCCCCCCCCCCCCCCCCCCCTGTTGTAATTTTCGCCAGCTTTCAAAGTGCTTTTTAGAAAGCGGGGCGCCACTGGCTTTTTCTTCTGTCGCAGGCGTTTCAACCGCTTTTGTCTCGGTTTCGCCAAGGCTTTTCCGCTCAATAATGGCGGGAATTACCCCCGATTGACGCACGATTGCAACCGCCGCCATGCCGCCGGCAGCAATACCCGCAACAGCCGTAAGGTAGCCGCGATCGGGTGGGGCAGGTGCTGTGCTCAATACAGGCAACTCAATAACAGTAGGTTCTTCGTCAGCATAGTCGTCATCTTCCGCAATTGCGGGTTCGGAACCTTGAGGCGGCATAGACCATTCCATTGAAGATTCCAGCGTTTCCTCTTTGGAGGGCAACCCGGCTTTTTCCAGTGGCTGAAGACTTTGCAAGTCTTTTAATATCAATACTTCACCTTCCGGGATCAACCAGGTACTTTCTACTGCCTCACTGCTGCGGTATGCTTTCAGCTTTTGATACAAGGCAGTCCGGTTAGGAACATATGCCGCCGCTTTTTCCAGCAAGCGGTCGCTATCGGTATGGTGGTCCAGCAGACTTTTTTCCAACAACAGCAAGTGCAGGTTTTGGGCATAAGGATATTGCATCGCCAGGGTTTTTAGCTCCTGGTATGAAAGTTGGTACATCCTTGCGGGTTCTTTGATAAATGCTGCCAGTGTTTCCGCGTTCATGACTGTTCTCTGTTCTCTGTTTGTTTATAGGTTTATAGGTTTACGCTTATTCATAAACCTATAAACGCTTAAACTTATAAACAAACCCTACAAACCTACAACCTACAACCTACAACCTACAACCTACAACCCAATATACAAAGATACAACAACCCGCTCAATAAAATGGCAAGTTTAGCCGTTATTACGCTCAATTGCGGGCGCTATAATCCATATAATCCTTTGAAAGAAGGCCTTTAACGCCATATTTCTATCGTCCATCCACACTTTTTCTTCCCCTACATTCCATTTAACACAAAAAAGAACTATATTACCTTTGATATAAACTCAACACACCCTATTATGAGAAATAAGGCACTCTTCCTGAGCTGGTTTATGCTGTTTTTGCCCTTATGGCTATTAAGCCAGGACTGCGGCACATGGATTGCGGAAAACAAAGTGGTGAGCGGTACGCACATTCTTCGAACGCACCCTGTTACGCTTGTTGTACGAGGTAATTACTCTTATAGTATCGAAATAATGAGCGACGACAGGGGGATTATTGCCAAAATGTACTCCAAAGCCGGCGTAGAGTTCAACCAGGAAGACGAATTGATCGTACTGGACATGGGCCAGAACCGGCGCAGTTTTCGTTTTATCGGTATGGGAGAAATGACGCAGGACAAGGGCACGCCGGTGCACCAGAACATTCTGCAACTCGATTTGGCGTCTGTACAGTGGTTTAGCACTTCGGATATCGCCACGTTGTATATCAAAAACAACATCAACAACGAGATGCGGAAGTTTACCGTTAACCCCAACCGACAATTGGAACTGAGGCAGGCTGCAACCTGTTTCATGCAATCGATCGATAAATCAAAAGTTACTACAACCGATATTGTTGATATTTCAAAACCTGCAGAAACCAAAGAAAAGCCTATTAGCGCAACAAAAACAAATGCAGCGAAAAAACCTGTGGATATGGGTTCGCTCAATGACGACGAGCTCAATACGCTGCGTAAAGAACTCAAGGAGACCAAAGACCGGTTGCGGGTAGAGATCGATGAGGAAAAAGCCCGCGCGGTCCAAATCAAGCAGCAATTGCAGCAGGAGGTGGCGCTTGCCCGCGAAAACGCCGCCCAGCAGAAAAAGCAATACGCCGATGAGGTGCTGGAGGCGCGAAAGAAATCGCAAGAGGAGATAGAGCAATCCAAAAAACAAATGGCGGCGCAGGTAATGGAGGCCAAGCAAAAAGCCGACACGGAAATAGAGCATATCCAGACGGATGTAATCCAGGCCAAGCAGAAAGCAGCGGAGGAGGTTCAGAAAGCCCAGCTGCAATCCGCCCAGGAAATCGCCGCTGCTCGCGACAAAGCGGCTCAGGAATTGAAGGCCGCCAAGGAAAAACTCGAACAGGCGAAATTACAATACGCCGATGAGGTGGCTACCGCCCGCGATAATTCGGCGGCGGAAATCAGGCGAATCCGTGAGGAAACTGCCGCATTGATCCAGGAGGCCCGCTCGAAAGCCGAGGGTGAACGCGAAAAAACAGTAGAGGACGTGGTGGTAAGTAAAAAAACGGCGTCAGAGCAAATACTCCAAATACAGGAGCAGGCAGCCAATGAGGTTGCGCGAATCAGGGAAAACGCCGCTCTGGAAAAAGAAAAACTGGCGCTGGAGGTGGCCGAATCGCGCCGCAGAGCTGCCGAAGAAAAAACGCTGGCGCAAGACACCAGCGCGGCAGAGTAAGCCGCCCCCCGCCAGACTCCCGCCCGCGAAAAAGAAGCTGCCGCTAAAGAAGTGGCCGCCGCCCGGCAAAAAGCGGCAGAAGAAATAAATACTGCCCGCCAACAGGTGGCCGCCGAGCAAAATAAAGCACAACAGGAGGTATCGCAAACGCGGAAGTTGTCTGCCGAAGAAGTGGCCGCCGCTAAAGCCCAGGCAGAAAAAGAAAAACTCGCCGCCGCGCAAGAGGTGGTTACCGCTAAAGAAAAAGCTGCGCTTACGATTCAAGAAATTAACCAACAGGAGGCAGCACAAGTGGCCGACGCCCGCGCCCGTGCCGATGCCGAAAAACAAAAAATCGCGGCAGAGGTGATCGCGGCTAAAGAAAAAGCAGCCCAGGAAATCGCGCGCGTACAGGAACAAGTGGCTAAATCAGTGGCAGAAGCGCAAGCCAAGGAAGAGTCAATTAAACAACAATCGGCCCAGGAGGTGCTCGCGGCCCGCGAACGCGCCCAAGCCGAAGTGCAAAAGGCTCGCGAAGCCGCCGCTGCCCAGGTGGAAGCCGCCAATTCCGCCGCTAATTCAGCAAAGGAACAATACGCCGGCGAAGTGATGAATTCGCAGAAAACAGCCCAGGATCGCATCCAGCAAATCCAACAAGAAGCAGCCAGGGCGATCGAAGAAGCCCGGGCTAAGGAAAAGGAACTCAAAACCATGTCGGCAGAAGAGGTGGTTGCCGCCCGCCAACGCGCAGAAAAAGAGGTGACAACAGCCCGCGAAAACGCTATACGCGAAATAGCCAAAGCCAAGGAACAGGAAGCGCTGGTGAAGCAGGAATCGGCCAACCAGGTGGCAGAGGCCAAACGCTTGTCTGTCGAAGCTATTTCGAAAATTCACCAGGAAGAAGCTAATGCGGTTAAACAGGCGCGCGAAAAAAGCGCGCTGGAACGGCAGCAAATTGCCGACGAATTATCGCTGACCAAAGAACGCGCCGCCCAGGAAGTAGCCGCTGTGAGCCAACAGGTGGCTAATGAAATCAAAGCCGCCCGCGAAGCCTCCGCTCGCGAAAAGGAAGCTCAGGCGCTGGAAGTATTGCGGGTGCGCGAAGAATCTGCCGCCGCTGTATCCAAAGCCCGCGAAACAGCCGCCCAGGAGGTGGCCGCCGCCCAACGCCAAGCCGCTGAGTCAGTCAATTTGGCGCGCGTAGAAGCGGAAAATAAAAAGGCCGCCTACGCCAAAGAGGTTTTTGAAGCCGAACAACAGGCTCGTCAGCATATCGCAGAAACCCGCAGCACATCACAGGCTGAGGTGGAAAACTTGTTGAAGGAAACCGCAGCCAAAAAATCGCAATACGCCGCAGAAATGGAAGCCGCCCGCGTCCAATCGCAAAATGAAATTAACGCCGCGAAAAAAGAAGCCTCGGAAACAGTGTACAACGCCAAACAACAAGCCGCTCAGCAGGTGACCAAAGTGAAAGAAGAAACTGCCGCCCAAATTTCCGCTGAAAAACAAAAATCCGAGTCCGCTAAAAAATCTTATGCCGAAGAGGTCGCTAACGCCCGCAAAGAAGCCGATCTGAAGATACAAGAAGAAAAACGGCGCAGCGATGCGGCGGTGCAGGAGTCGACAAAAAAGCTCAATGACCTGCAATTGCAGATTAAACAGGCTGAAGAGAATTTGCGCAAATTACAGGCGGAGATCGATAAGAAAAAGACGGAGGCCAATAAACAGTGATGATATAGCGCCGGCCCTGCGATTCTCTCAGCGCCGGCGCTCCCCTTTTGTTATTGAACCGGCCCATCATCTACCACCGCTTCTATTTCCTCCTGCACGCTGACCGGAAGCATGGAGAAGAGATTGTAGCCTGTTGCCGCTTCTATTTCGTCAACGGAAACGCGGTAATTGCCCCAGGGCTGACCCGAGGTACTGTTTTTGTTTTCTGTTAAAACGCTGATGATACGGGTGTTTTGATCAATGCGATCAAGGTCGTTATTGCCTTTTGGCAAAACCAGAATGGATTTCCATATATACCTCGGCACTGTAATTTTTCCTCCCGCCAGTTTTTCGCGATAACCGGCATTACCCACGCCGCCGGCGCCAAAGCAGCCCATAAGGATGTATAATTCATTACCTCTGTCAACCAGGTCGCGGCAGTATTGTTCCAGTTCATTCCACATCTCGCCATTGTGTTTGGGGGATTGAGGGATCATGTTAATCATGTAGAATGTATTGGAATTGTCGTTGATGGAGCGCGTACGGTCGGCAGAAGGGCAATTGTGGCCCCTGTCAAAACCGTTGTTGCCGTAGTCGTAGTCGTCTTCATCAACGCGGTACCATCCGGCAGGCAACAACTCATAAGCGCGGAAGTCGTCGCGCCGTGTTACGTTACCCAGCCATTCTTCGTTGAGGTACCAACTCACCCAATTGGGAATACCCCTGTCGCGATGATAGGAAAGCGTGTATTGCGGTAATTCTATGAGGTAATTATCTTCGTAATTTTCATCGGTTTCAGCGCCGCTGGGATTACCCATGGCCAGGTTGAGGGCTGCCAGGTCTTCTACCGGGGTGATTGTGTCGTCGGGGTCATCAGTGCAGGCTACAAGCGAACCCCACATGAAAAAGGCATAGAGCAGGTACTTTTTTGTCATATTGTATCAGGTGTTACTAATTGAGCCATCCGTATTTGAGGGCCATTGCCAGGCCGATGCCGAGGTAGTTGCCGACGGCATACCCCAGCAAACCCAGGGCAACGCCTGTAAATATCAATCTTTTATTGCCAATGACGGTAGCAATTTGTCCGATAAATGCCGGCCCGTATATGCCGGCTGTGCTGGCAATAAGCATAGTATCACGGTCTATGCGAAACAACCAGGCCAGCATCCAGTTCACTACGATGGTCAATGTTAGCGCTACCGCCGTAAATATCACTACGTCAAAACCAGTAGATAACAACGACTTAAAGTCGGCCTGCAAGCCAAGCGCTACGCAAAAAACGAGCAACAGTAGCTCGCCCAGGTCGAAAGCGCCTCGCCAGGCCCGAACCGCAGGACTTAGTGATGCGGCCACGCTTAGGGTGGTAATGCTCAAAATGATTAAAACGGTATTGCCGAGGTTTCCAAATAATAAATAGGTCAAACCTGCACTGGCAGCGTTAATGCCCAGCGACAAGGCCAGGGCTTTAGACGCGCCGGCACTAAATGCCGATTGAAGTGGAGGCGCTTCTTCTATCAGTTCTTTTTCGCCCTGGTAGGCCGGCAAAAAACGGGCAGTCAGTCGAGGTATGAAGGATAATAGCATCAGCAGGTAAATACCCCCGCAAAATATATCGGCGGCATTGACCAGTATGAGCAGCTCCTGATCGGCGCCAAGCGCCAGCCCGATAGCTTGCATATTCGGCGTGCCGCCAGTGTACATACCTACCAGCATTCCGGATATTATCCAGCTGTTATCGAGCCGGTTGAAGAAAAAATAACCTGTTAAAGCCATACTGATGAGCCCCGCCGCAATGCAAAGCGCGAAAGCCGGCAACGCTTTGCCTGCGCTTTGACGTATGTTTTTCAATTGGGTGCCGAATAAAAGTAATGGCAATGCCAGCGCAACCGATAATTCAGCGGCATGCTTGGATATACCTGTATTCAGGGGGAGAAACCTTGTATTGCCCAGCAAGATTCCGATGACATAACACAAAACTACAGGACTCAACCACGCCGGCAGCCATTGCCGTCGCGCCAGGGCTACTGTAGCCAGTGGAGTTAGCAAGATGATGGCGATTTGCAGTATAATCCACATGGCGATGAATGATTGCCGACTGCCGGCTAATGCTCCAGCCAGGTCAAAATATTGCTTTCTATGCGAGAAGCAATATTAGCCGTATCGGTTTTGACGAACGAGCGGCCGGTGATGCGTTCAAAAAGTTCGATATACCGTGAAGAGATTTGTTCTACAAAATCATCGGGCATAACGGGCATGAGTTGGTGCTCCAAACCCTGGAAACCGTGCGCCATCAGCCATTCGCGCACAAACTCCTTGGAGAGTTGCTGCTGCCGTTCGCCGCGGTCTTGCCGCTCTTCGTAGCCGTCGAGGTAAAAATAGCGGGAGCTGTCGGGGGTGTGGATTTCGTCTATCAGCGTAATATTGCCGTTGTGGAAGCCGAATTCGTATTTGGTATCAACCAGTATAAGTCCGCGTTGGCGGGCCATTTCACTGCCTTTGGCGAATAGGGCATGCGTATAGGCTTCCAGTTGCTCGTATTGCTGGGGGGTTACCAGCTTGCGCGCCAGAATTTCATCTTTAGAGACGTCTTCGTCGTGGCCTTCCTCTGCTTTGGTCGCAGGCGTAATGATGGGGTGGGGGAAGGGATCGTTTTCGCGCATCCCTTCGGGCATCGGTACGCCGCACAAGGTGCGTTTGCCCGACTGGTATTGCCGCCAGGCATGTCCGGCCAGATAACCCCTGATCACCATTTCAATGCGGATGGGTTCGCAGCGCAGTCCCACCGACACATTGGGGTCGGGCGTTGCCAACAGCCAATTGGGCGCCACATCGCGCGTAGCTTCCAGGAAAAAGGAGGCAATCTGGTTAAGTACCTGACCTTTGTAGGGTATTGGCCTGGGCAGGATATGATCGAATGCGGAGATGCGGTCGGAGGCAACCATGATCAGGTAGTCTCCAACCGTATATACGTCGCGCACTTTGCCGCGGTAAAACCCGGTCTGCCCGGGTAATTGGAAATGGGTATCGAGGATTGCTGACATGTTCCGCATGGTTTATAGAAGGAGAATATCACAATGAATCTCCTCTCACACTCTCTCACTCTTTCATTGTTCCTCCAGTTCCTTCATTACTGTTTCCGTTTCGCGCATCAGCTCCTCCCACTCGCGTTTGAGGGCGGCCTTTTCGCCGGCGTCGTAATTCTCGGGGGTATCTTCCTGGAGTTGGCGTTCGATGGCCTGCCGTTTGCGTTCGAGTTTATCGATTTTATTGAGCAGGTCGCTATCCTCGAGGCGTTCGGCGCGGTCGCGCATAGTGCCGATGAGCCCGCCGATTTTGTCGACGGCTTCGTCGTATTTGCCTTCGTTAAACTTTTGGCGTTCTGTTTTGAGCAGGCCCCAGGCGGCTTTGCCCAAATCGCGTACTTCGCCGAAAATTTCTTTCGACTGCGCTTTTTCCTCGGCAGTGCCGAAGAAATAATTGTATATCAAAATGGCAACCACCAGGATGACAGCCAGTTTGAGCAGACTTCGTATCATAGTATGATATTTAATTGTGAAAATTATTGCTCCAGATAGCGCAACAAGTTCACAATGACCGTTTCATTAAAAATGCTGCTGGGCTGTTGTTTCACAAAAGTGCGGATCTGCTTGACGTATTGCGGCATCGCTTTTTCAATTGAGGCCTGCGACAATTCTACCTTTTGGAAGCCTTTGCCTGCGGGTTTCAGGAAATAGGTAGCGCGCATTTTGAGCACTTGCCGGCCGTTGATCGTTTCGACCTTTTTTTCGGCGTATTTGTAAAACACATTTTTGCTATTGTGCAACACCTGGTAACATTTCATGGTCTTGGAGCCTGCTGTGGCTACATCGGCGGCAACTTCGAATTTCCAGAGTTGGGGCCCGACATTCACCTCAAAGCCCTTGACATGTTTGAGCGCTATGGTACCCTGGTTGCCATTGGGGAGTTTTACCACTACCAGTTGTTTTTCCAGATTATAATTGATAGACGCATTGACGGCATTATTGGGCTGCGTGGCCAGCCATATCTTACCGCTTTGGTAATCTTCAAACAACAGTGGGCTGCCCGTTACGCCCTCGGGCGCTGTAAAAGGCTTTTTGATGAGTTCCATAAAAGGCGCGAGCGGAGAATTGGTTTTACCGTTTTGAGCCGACGCTACTGTGGCGAATGCCAGCAAGGAAAGAAGCAATGCTTTTACTTTCATAGTTTCTTTTTTTTTGCAAAAATAGTTTTTTCCCGCTTATCATCAGCGCTGAACACCTTTCATTACCGCTTTATACCCCAAAAAAATATTATCTTTGCACCCGAATTAAAAAAAGGGTGCAGACAAACTATAATCTGGATATGCAAATCAGGTGGAGCGGAATAACCCTTGTGGGGTTGATGTGCTGTTTAGCGTTGGGATGGTCATGCGAACAAGACAAAATGTCAGAAGGGGCCACCAAAGGAGCATTTGAGTGGAAAAATCAGCAATTTTTTAAAAAGTCGCCTGATTGTCAGAGCGATACCATGCGGTGCGCCACCGTCAAAGCGTCGTATTGGCTACCTGTAGCGGGGCCTGAGCCCGCCCGGCGCAGCATCAGCGATACCTTGATGCAAATTGTACGCAGGTCGTTGGCTATTTTTGCTATCACGGATGAAGAAATACCGCCCAGTCTCGATGCCATTGCTAACAATTTCCTGGCGGAGTACGATTTGATGCAGCAAGATGAGCCGGGGTACGAAATCCCCTGGTCGGTAGAAACCACCGGTGAGTTGTTGTCGGAAAATGGTCAGGTGGTATGTATGGAAATTGCCAATTACGCTTATGCCGGCGGCGTACACCCAAATTCCTATGTTACGCTGCTCAATTTTGACGCAGCATCGGGGCGAGTATTGCGGTTGAAGGATATTGTCACCGACACGCTTCAGCTCAAGCGAATGGCGGAGGCCAAATTTCGAGAAGTGAAAGGTCTTGCGCCAGGGGATAGCCTGAGCGAAGCCGGCTATTTCTGGGGCGATGCATTTACATTGCCCGAGAATATAGGTTTCAAGGGCGATAGTTTGTATTTTTATTATAATCCGTACGAAATTGCGGCTTATGTAGATGGGCCTACGTATTTTGCGTTGCCCCTCAGCGAGGTCAAATCTATTTTGCGCAAGCGAAAAAAACATTGACAACCAACAAATACTGTTCCACATGACGAAAAAATGGATGCTCCTTATGGTATTGGCAGGCTTTACGTTTGCGGCCTGCAAAAATGACAAACATGGCGAAACCGGTCAATCGCAGTCGCCTGCACAGCAAGATACTACGGCTGCCGCAGTCAATACGCCGCCGCCGCCGGCCAATGAAATAGGCGCCCTGGAAGCCCAGCGCTGGCGCCTGGTGCGATTTGTAGCGGAAGGCGCTACCGTGCAATTGTCGGATAGCGCTCACATTACGGCATTTTTCGACGGCACGTTTGTTACCGGTTCGGGCGGCTGTAACGATTACAGGGCAAACTATAAAAAAGACGGAGCAACGGCGCTGAAGTTTTCTGAATTGGGGCATTCTTCTCGCAATTGTAAGGGCTTGATCGGACGCGAACAAAAATATTTCGCTGCGCTTTTAGACGTTGGGGCTTACGAAATGCCCGATTCACTCACGTTGGAAATGAAAGGCACATCTGGCAATATGACTTTTCGCGCTATCCATAACGGCCTGATCAAGTACGTTTCAGGATCTAAATAATTGTAATGGCTGATAAAACTACCCCCAGGCTGTTGTGGGCGGTTTTAGCGGGCTGGGCGCTGCTCAACTGGTTGCAGGCCGCCTTGACGCCCGCCGATCCCGACGAAGCCTATTACCGGCTGTATTCCCTGCAACCGGCCTGGGGGTATTTCGATCATCCGCCGATGCTGGCACTAATCATTGCCGCAGGCAGATATGCGCTTGACAATGCCTTTGGCATACGGTTATTGTTGCCATTGTTGCAGGCTGTTTCGGTTGGGTTGATATGGCGCCTGGCGGGCTCGCCGCAGGAACCGCGGCGTTTTCTGCTGCTCGCTGCTATCCTGGGCGCAATGCCGATGTTTGAAGTGTACGGCTTTATCGCCGCTCCTGACGCGCCGCTTTTGTTTTTCGGTGTTTTGTTTTTTGTTGCCTACCGCTTTTTTTTGCAAAAACCCGGCTTGACTAGCGCATTGTGGCTCGGCGCCTGCATGGCGGCGCTGCTTTATAGCAAATATCACGGTGTATTGCTTATCTTTTTTACGCTGCTGTCTAATTTGTCCTTATTGCGGCAACCCTGGTTTTATGTGGCTTCGTTTTTTGGTTTTGGCCTCTTTTTTCCGCATTTGTACTGGCAGTTTGCCCACGAATTTCCCTCGTTCCGCTATCATTTGCAGGGGCGCGACGATCCCTATGAACTCAAGCACACGGTCAACTACCTCATCAACCAGGTCGTCATTTTCAGTCCGCTGTTGTTTCCGCTCTGGGTCATGGCGCTGGCGCGTCGCAGGCCTGCCGACCAGTTGGAGCGGGCGTATTATTTCGTTATAGGCGGTTTTCTGTTGTTTTTCCTGTGGACAACCTCCAAAGGCCACGTAGAACCGCAGTGGACTTGCCTGCTGAGTATTCCGCTGGCCATCCTGTTGTTTCGCTACAGCGACGGCCGCCCGGTGTTTACCGCCTGGTTGTGGCGTTTGTCATTGCTCTCTATTGCTCTGATACTTATTTTCCGGATAGCGCTGGCCGTTGATGCCTTGCGCCCGGCGCAACTCAACAAGCAGTTTTTGCACAAAACCTGGGTACAAGCTCTGCTCGATGAAGCTGGCACTCATCCTGTCGTTTTCCAGAATTCCTACCGGCTGGCAGCTGTTTATGCGCTTTATACCGGGCAAACGGCCTACACATTTACCGACGCCGATTACCGCAAAAGTCAGTTTGATATTTGGGAAGGCGAAAAGGCGCTGCAACATAAAAAAGTATTGATTGCCGCTCAAAAAGACCTGGGCTGCCCCGGCTGCAAAACCCTCAAAAAAGATCGCCAGCAATTCAAATTGTATTGGCTCGATAGCCTCGAGGTTACCCAGAAAGTGCAGTTGGAAGCAAAAACGACTCCCGCAGATTGGTTTCCAGGAAAACAGGTCAGCCTGCCCGTCGCTTTTTTCAATCCATATCCCCATTCGATCGCACTGGGTAAGGGAGAAAACCCGATAGGCCTGGCTGCCATGTTTTTTGCGAATAACGAAGACGTTGTTTTTGCGAGCGCCGAAACTGCCCTGCGCGTTTTGCCTCCCGGCGATACCGTGACGGCTACGCTGCACTTCCGCGTGCCACCCCGCCTCTGGCCCGGCCCTTACCATTGGGCCCTGGGGCTCAAGACTGGGGCCTTGCCTCCCGCCGTCAACAGCCGCACCCTGCCGGTGACATTGTTGGGCAAGTGAGATTAGGGGGTGATTTTGAGTATAGAATAAGTTTAACATTTCTTTGTGCCAACATATACAGCTATTTTTGCAGTTGGGCGGTCTATATAATAGCGCTCAAAGCCATCGGGGAATGTACGATAAACTGTCAAAGCTCCTTTCTTTCATAAAATCCGCCGTACTCTTTGTACTGAAGTGGACGGTCAAGGGTTTTGCCTGGGCTTTGTGGCTGTTCCTCGTCGTCAATGTCGTGTTGCAATTTCCCCCGCTACAGCGCTGGGCTGCCGCTTACCTGGTCAATGCGGCCAGCGAAAGGGCAGGGACGGAGGTCAAAATTGAAGGGTTTTATCTCGGTTTTTTCAATAGGCTGGTAATCAATGGATTGTATGTAAAAGATTACGAAGCCGATACCTTGTTGTACGCCCGCAAACTCGAAGCGACGGTTGCACCCAATCCTGTCATCCTGCTGCAAAGCGGGTTGAATATTCAGGAAATCACACTTCGCGAAGCGCAATTCAACCTGCGGCAGCTCAAGCAGCAGGACAAACTCAACGCGACACTCTTTTTTGAACGTTTATTTCCGCCTTCTACCGACACCAGCGCCGCCCAACCTTTTACCTTATACCTTCGAAAGTTGCACCTCTACGACGTGCATTTCAAAAAAGAAGACATGATTGCCGGCAACCGGCTGTTGGTAGATTTGGAGGAAGGGCATGTCAGGCTCGGCAAAATTGCCTTGCCCAATCAGATAGACATACAGGATATATCGCTGAGCGGCCCGAGGGTGAGGGTTGAAGACCACCCTTCGCAGCAGACCTACGTGCAGGTTGCGGAGCAAACGGAAGAAATATTCGAAGAAGAACCTGCCGAACCTGGCGGCCCCGTTTTTACTGTTGCCCGTTTTTTGCTGGAAGACGGACGTTTTTCACTGCACAACATTCGCAAATCGCCGGTAAAAACCACGCCGGCCGACGAGCTCGACTACCAGCACATGGAGGTATTTGGTATTCAAATCGGTATCAATAATTTCAAGTTTAGCGACCAGGTATTTCAAGGGCAGATAGACCGTATTGCGCTGCGCGACAGCAGCGGTTTTGTTCTGGAGCGCCTTGCCGCCGATGAGGCAAAGGTTTCGCCAAAAGGCGTTGAACTCAACTGCTTCGAACTGGTAACGCCCTACACCTATTTGGGCGATACCCTGGCCCTGCGCTACCGGAACTACAGCGATTTTGAAACGTTTGTAGACGACGTGCGCATCGACGGCAGATTGCACAACAGCTTTGTCGCCCTGCGAGATATCATGGTTTTTGCGCCTGCGCTCAAGCAAAATGCCTTTTTTAGCAATAGCCGCAATACCACCCTGCGCTGCCGGGGCGCCGTTCGCGGCGAAGTCAATAACCTGCGCGCCAGAGACCTTTTCATCGAACTCGACGACGGCAGCGTGCTCAAAGGCAATTTCAGTTCTAGAAACCTGGCTGTAAAAAACGAGGAATTTGTCAGTCTGCGACTCGAGCAGTTCAATACGCGTATGCAAACGCTGCGGGAGCTCATCCCCGGCTTCAATCCCCCCGATAACTTCAACCGCCTGGGGGCGCTCAAATTTAACGGCAGTTTTGACGGGTTTTTCGCTGACTTTGTAGCCTTTGGCGACCTGAATACCGATATTGGCAGGGCTGTACTTGACATGCGTATGAACCTCAAACCCGGCAGGGCCAAAGCCAGTTACTCCGGAAGACTCTCGCTGATCGACTTTAACCTGGGCAAGTGGTCGGGCAACAACGATTTCGGTATTGTCAATTTTACTTCAGAGGTTAAAAACGGCATCGGGCTCACCGGAGCTACCGCCAATGCCGAACTGGCTGCCAATATTCAGAGTTTTATTTTTAAAGGTTATAATTACCAGAACGCAGTACTCACCGGCAAACTCAACAAATCGCTGTTTGACGGCGATTTTGTCATTCAGGATGATAATATCGACTTCTCGTTTATAGGGGAATTGAATTTTTCCGATACCGTGCCTTCCTACGATTTTGACGCAGTGGTCAATCACCTCGATCTTAAAGCGCTGAACTTATCGGAAGAAGACCTTTTGCTGGCTGGCAATGTGGCGCTGAACCTCAGGGGCGGCGGCAATAACAGGCAAATGGACGGCCAGGCCCGCGTTTCCGATTTGCTGTTGAGTCATAACGAATTCGACAGCTATAAAATTGATTCTATCGTAGCCTCTTCAACCCTCAACAGCGATGGAGAACGAATCTTTTCCGTCCGCTCTGATATTATGCAGGCCGATATAGAGGGGCGATTTGAAATTGATAAAATACCTCAATACTTTTTTCAATATATCAGACGCAATTTTCCCGGCTTCGGGCAGCGATTGGGAATAAAAGAAGCAAAATGGAATACCCAAAAACAGGCGCAGGAGTACTTTTCCTACCAGCTGTCCATCTTTGACTCAAAAGGCCTCAACTGGCTGGTCAGCGGCAAACTGGGAATACTCAAGGACGTTCAGTTGCAAGGATACTACAACAGGCCGCGCGATTCGCTGACCCTCGACCTCGAGGCGCCCCACCTGCAATACGACAATATCGACCTGGCTAATATCCTCGTCCTGTTTAACGGCCAACAAGAAGTGGGCAACCTCAATCTCATCATTGACTCTACCTACCTCAACGGCAAACACTTCCTGCCGACGCTCACCATGATGAACCAAATCGACGGTGATACGATGAGCTTCGGTATCAACTACCTGGAGTCTTCTTTCGGGATACTTGATAAACTTAACCTGAACGGAACGCTGTTTTTGGTGGACTCGAGCCGGTATGAAATCAGGTTCAACCAGTCTGATCTCGTGATCCTCAACGATATCTGGCAGATCAACGAAAGCAACTATATCACTTTCGGCAAAAAATATTTTGATACTCAAGACTTCCAGTTAATAAACAAAGACAGGCGGGTAGTGATGCAAAAAACAGGCGCCAACGGCATGCAGCTGGACCTGTTTAATTTTGATTTTCATTTTATCGATACCTATTGGGATTACGACCAGCTCGACTTCAGCGGAAGGTTCAGCGCCAGGGTGAATATCGGGCAGGTTTTTGATTTCTCGCAAATCCAGGCTGATATTACTGCGGATAGCTTTTTTATTAATAATGATTATTACGGCCAGTTAAAATTGAGCGCTGCGGTACCCGATCTGAAAAGCAAATTACAAGCCCAACTGGATATCAAAAAAGACACTTCCCAGCTCACTGCCCAGGCTACTTACAACCTGGCCGACCTGGAGCGCGTGCGAACTACCCGAACGCCTGCCGATCTATTGGCCCAGTATTTTGATCTAGGTATCAAGGTAAAAGGTTATCCGTTGCGTTTTGCCCAGTATTTCCTGGGATCGGCAGTGAGCGATATTGTGGGCAGCTTCGGCGCCAATTTGCACATTTACGGGATGCCCGCCCGCCCGGAGGTGGAGGGTTACATCAATGCTGTCAATGGCGGAGTAACCATCGATTACTTAAAAACCCGTTATCATTTTGATCGTAGCTATATCAAAGCCGGTAACTATCTTTTTGACGCATCCGGCACTATTTTGCGCGATAAATACGGCCACAGAGCATCCATCTACGGCGGTATCAGTCATAATCGCCTTAAAGACCTGGGGGTGAAGGCGCGGTTGCGCACCGATCGCTTTTTGGCTCTCGATACCAAAAAGGGCGACAACAAAGTATTTTACGGCCAGGCCCTCGGCGCCGGCGAAATCAGGTTTTCGGGGCCTTTCGACCAGGTCAATATCTACGTCAATGCAACCGTAGGCGATAGTTCCAAACTTGTCATCCCGGTGAGTAGCGAACGTGAAGCCTCAGAGCTCAACGTTCGTTTTGTCAACAAACACCAGAAAACACGCACCCGGCAAACGCAAGAAGACAGGCCGGTGACACTGGAGGGCGTCGATCTGGAAATGGACCTGTCGATACGGGAAGAAGCCCAGATGGAATTGGTATTTAACGAACAAACCGGCGATATCATCAGAGGTTCGGGGCGGGGCAATATTCGCATACTGGTGCCGCGCGGCGGCGATTTTCAGATGTACGGCGACTATACCATTTCAAGGGGCAATTATTTGTTTACGCTCTACAATGTTGTCAACAAAGATTTTCGCATCAAACCAGGCGGCGTGATACAATGGTCGGGAGATCCATTCGGCGCACAGATCAGACTAGAGGCCGAATACAAAGACCTCAAAACATCTCTTGCCAATTTTATCCAGGAGTATTTGCTCAACAGCGAAGCCTCCGTGAAAAACGACGCCAGCAAGTCGACCAATGTCGTGTTGTCGCTCGAATTACAGGGCGAGTTGCTTCGCCCGCAGATCAGTTTCGATATCTCTTTTCCCGCCCTGACCGGACAGTTGCAAACCTATACGGAAAGCAAACTGCGGTTGCTCAAACAAGATCAGAACGAACTCAATAGACAGGTTTTCGGACTCATTGTTATCGGGCAGTTTTTACCTGCCGATTTGTCGTTTTCGGGTACCGATATTATTTACAATACCGTCAGCGAATTTGTATCCAACCAGTTGTCATTGCTGGTTACGGAGCTTTTATCGGAAGCCGTAGGGGAAGAAAGCGTATTATCGGGTATGGACTTCGACATCGCCTACAACCAATATCGCAATGTAAACCTTGGCGAGGGCCAGGATTTTACCGGAGGAGATGAATTCCAGGTGACCATCAGCCAGAATTTCCTCAATGACCGACTCAGCATTCAGGTAGGGGGTAATGTTGATTTTGGCAGCAGTATTCGCGCCACGCCGGAGGCCAACGGCACCTTTATCGGCAATGACGTGGTGATTGAATACGTGTTAAACACCAATCGAACGCTTAAACTGCGGTTGTACCAACGGTTACAACCCGATATCGGCGGCGGCAGGCGTCTTGAAGTGGGCACCGGGCTGAGTTACCGCAAGGAATTTGATTCTTTTAGCGATTTTTTGGCGGGCTTCAAGCAATCTGCCAAAAAATTAAAAAACAATGGATCCTGATCATGGGCGCTTTAACAACTGCTTCGCTGGATTTTCTGCGCGATTTGGCCAACAACAACAACAAAGACTGGTTTACAAGCCACAAGGCCAGATTTGAGAAAGACCTCAAACAACCTTTTGAGCAATGGATAGGAGAGCTGATTCTGGCTTTCAGCGCCGTAGACCCTTCCATCAGAATTACTCCCAAAGACGCCGTTTATCGCATTTACCGCGATACGCGATTTTCCCAGGATAAACGGCCTTACAAAGAGCACGTGGCCGCTATTATCTCAAAATACGGCCGCAAACAAATGGAGTACCCCGGGTTTTATGTCCATCTCGAAGCCGGTATGCTCATGCTGGGCGGCGGCGCCTATTTTTTGGAAAAACCGGCACTGGAAAAGGTGCGCAGGCATATCTTGGCCGAACCGGAAACCTTTATGAGCCTGGTAGAAGCGCCTGATTTTTTTGAAAAATACGGCGAATTGAGAGGAGAGCGCAATAAAATACTTCCCATCGAATTCAGGGATGCGGCCGGAGAAATACCCTTGCTCGCCAACAAGCAATTTTATTACATGGCCGAGTTACCTGCTGAAAAAGCGACGGCCCCCGACAGCGTAGCGCTTGTGGTTGACTATTTCAAAGCGGCAAAGCCGTTGAATGATTTTTTAATCCAGGCGCTTACTTAAAAGATTGTATATCAATTCTTTGTTGGCAAAAAGCTATATCTTCTTCTACATTGGAAGCTATAACCAGCAGTCTGTCGGACTGGTAGGATGACAACAGCGTATGGTACCAGGCGACGCCCTGGCGGTCGAGGTTGGTGGTAGGCTCATCGAGGAATAACAGCGGCGAATCGGCGCAAACCGCCAGCGCCAGTTTGAGGCGCTGTTTCATCCCTGAAGAAAAATGGCGAACAGGTTTGTTGCGGTGTTTTTTCATATCCAGCACCTGTTCGAGTACGTTCAGAGGCGAAAGCCGGGCGCGATAAGGCTTGAATTGCTGTTGAAAATGCAACGCTTCCTCCAGGGTGAATTCTTCAATCAGATCCGTATAGGGAGCGGCATAGGTCAATTGGCGGTATATTTCCGCAACGGGAATGGGCTTGTCTTCATGGTCAAAATAATTGACTTTGCCTTTTGAGGGGGTCAGATAACCGGAAAGTAGTCGTAGCAGCGTAGACTTGCCGGCGCCATTGGGGCCTACCACGGCGTATGATATATTGGAGGAGAGTTGCAGGTTGACATGGCGTAGCACCCACTCCCGGCGATACCGTTTGGCTGCTTCCGTCAATTCAATCCTCATACACCGTATTACCATTAATATGGCCAAAACCTTTGATTACCCCCTTCACCCGGCCTTCGGCAGCGTGGCGGATAAAGCCGAGGATTCCCGCTTTTTCGGGCGAAGCCTCGAATTCGGCCTCTACTTTTTCCAGGGCGGTGCTGATATTGTGGCCTTTGACAAAGATAATGCGGTAAATATCCCGGATAAGCTCGATTTGTTTGTCGGAAAATCCGCGGCGCGACAGTCCCACTTTATTTATGCCGATATACGACAGCGGTTCGCGGGCGGCGCGGATGTAGGGCGGTACGTTGGTACGAACCAGGGAGCCGCCGGCGATAAAGCTGTGTTCGCCCACCCTTACAAACTGCTGGGCGGCAACCAGTCCTTCGAGAATAGCCCAATCTTCGATGATAACATGGCCGGCGAGATTTACATTATTGGCCAGGATCACATGATCGCCGAGCATACAATCGTGAGCAACGTGCACATAAGCCATCAGCAGGCAATTTTTGCCCACGACGGTTTTGTTGGCTGCCGATGTACCGCGGTTGACCGTCACGTACTCGCGAATTATAGTATTATCGCCGATTTCAGCTGTTGTCGATTCGCCCATAAACTTGAGGTCCTGGGGTATACCTGATATCACTGCTCCGGGAAAGATGCGGCAATTTTTGCCGATCCGGGCGCCATCAAAGATAGTCACGTTGGGGCCGATCCAGGTGCCGTCGCCGATTTCAACATTTTTATCGATATAAGAAAACGGGCTTATAACGACGTCTTTGCCGATTTTGGCATCAGGATGGAGGTAGTATTGTTGATTTTCGTGCATCATTTTAAGAGCGCTTAACGATTTGAGCAGTTAACTCCGCCTCTGAAACAATCTTATTACCGACGTATGCGGTGGCCAGCATTTGACAAATGCCCCGGCGTATGGGCGCCATCAGTTCCATGCGTATTAACACTGTATCGCCCGGAACTACTTTTTGCTTGAACTTGGCATTTTCGATTTTGATAAAATACGTATCCCAGTTGCCGGGATCCTCAACGGTAGAAAGCGCCAAAATACCGCCGGTTTGCGCCATGGCTTCAATTTGTAGCACACCGGGCATTACAGGATTATTGGGAAAGTGACCCTGAAAAAAGTATTCGTTGAAACTCACATTTTTGACGCCGACGACGTGATTGTCCGACATTTCAATGATTTTGTCGACCAACAAAAAGGGATAGCGGTGAGGTAGCCATTGGGCAATTTTTACGCTATCGAACAGCGGTTCCTGATCGGGGTCGTATTTGGGTTTTCCTTTGAGTTTGCGTTGTTCCTGGTAGAGTTTTTTGAGTATTTTAGTAAACTCGACATTGGCTTTGTGGCCCGGTTTTGTAGCCACGATTTTGCCTTTGATGGGTTTGCCCAGCAGGGAGAGGTCGCCGATTACATCCAGCAATTTGTGCCGGGCGGGTTCGTTGGTGAAGTGGAGTTGCAAAGTATTGAGAATTCCTTCTTTATCTACCTTGACGCTGGGTTTGTTGAGTTTTTTCGCCAGGTCGTCCAATTCGTGTTGCTCCATCACCCTGTCGGCAATAACGATGGCGTTATCCAGGTCGCCGCCTTTGATCAGGTTTTGGCTAAACAAATACTCCAGTTCGTGTAGAAAAACAAAAGTTCGGCAGGGGGCGATTTCCGTTTCGTAGTCGTCGAGGCTGCGCAGCGAAGCAAATTGCTGGCCCAGCACGGCGGAATTAAAGTCGATCATCGTAATCACTTCGAAGTCGTCGGCAGGCATAGCTACGAGTTCAGTGCCGGTACTTTCGTCGGTGTATTTTATGGGCGTTTCGATTTCGAAATATTCGCGATCAATATCGAGCGTTTCGATGCCGGCATCGCGAAGCGCATGAACAAATGGAGACGCGCTTCCGTCGAGAATCGGTACTTCTGGCCCGTCAAGCGCGATGAGCGCATTGTCGATTCGGAGCCCCGTAAGTGCTGATAATACGTGTTCGATCGTACTAACCTGAGCATCGCCGAGTTTGATGGTTGTTCCCCTTTGCGTATTGACTACTCTGCTTACATCGGCGCTGAGGACGGGCTGCTCTGGTAAATCAATTCGTTGAAATTTGATGCCATGATCTGCTGGGGCCGGGTGAAAAGTCATGGTGACTATGTTACCCGTATGCAGGCCAACGCCCTTGAGGGTAACCGGGTGTTGAATCGTTTGTTGCTTCATAATATGATGGCTGAAAAAAGAATGCTGCAAAGATAGGTTTTTTCGTTATTTTAAGGCCGTTGAACCATTGCTATTGCAAATGACCTTGATATTAAGCGTAAAAGCGATCTAATGATTACTTTTCGGCCGGGGGCGTGTCAGATGGTGAGCTTAATTCCCGCAGTTTTTGTTCCAATTCATTGAGTCTTTGGTACATATCAGGAAGTTGTTTGAATACGGCAAAAGAGCGGAAATAATCTTTATAGGGCACTATGGGGGATCCTATCCAGTTGGCGTTAGCATCTTTGATCGTAGATGAAACGCCGGCCTGGCCGCCAATTTGAGACCCGTCGGCTACGGTGATATGGCCGGCGAAGCCTACCTGTCCGCCTATTCGGCACGACTTGCCGATTTTTGTACTGCCGGCAATGCCGGTAAGGGCGGCGATCACCGTATTTTCGCCGATTTCAACATTATGACCTACCTGAATCAGGTTATCGAGTTTCACACCTTTTCTAATGACGGTTGAGCCCATCGTTGCCCGGTCGATTGTCGTATTTGCGCCGATTTCGACATCGTCTTCAATGATAACATTTCCGACGTGCTGAATTTTTTGATAGGAGCCGTCGGAAGCAGGGGCAAAGCCGAAGCCGTCGCTCCCAATAACCACATTGGCGTGGATGATGCAGTTGTTGCCCACAACTGATTTATGTAAAATGCGCACGCCCGAGTGGATAAAGGTATGGTTGCCCACCTGCGCGTCCTGGGCGATAAAGGCCTGTGGGCCTATATAGCTGCCCTGGCCGATATGGGCGTTGGCTTCAATAACGGCAAAAGGTTCAATGGTGACCTCGGCGCCGATAACAGCTGTTGGGTGGATAAAAGCCTGGGAGGAAATACCTTTGTTCTGCCGGGTATTTTTTCCAAATTGCTCCAGCAGCCTGGCCACGGCGGCATATACGTCGTCAACCCGTATCAGGGTAGCGCTAATGGCCTGACGGGGGTTAAAATCGCTGTGAACCAGCAGGATGGAAGAAGTTGTTTGATAGGCGTATTCTTCATACTTTGGATTGCCCAAAAAAGATATGGTACCCGCTCCGCCTTCCTCAATTTTACTGGGGCGGTTTACAAAAACATCCGGGTCGCCTTCTATTGATCCGCCCAGGAAAGCGGCTAATTCTCTCGCTGACAGTTGCATGCGGCAAAGGTAGAAAAAAATGTTGAAAGGTAGTTGGGCGATAAACTATCTTTGCCCGTAAAAAGCGATACCTTGGAACAAACTCTACGCATCGGCACCCGTGGCAGCGAGCTGGCTTTATGGCAGGCGCGTTATGTGCAGTCTTCTTTGCAGGAATTGGGCGTTCATACCGAGTTGGTTATTCTCAAAACCAAAGGCGACAAAATCCAGGATCTGAGTTTTGATAAAATAGAAGGCAAAGGTTTTTTTACCAAAGAACTGGAAGACGCGCTATTACAGGGCCAAATCGATATGGCTGTTCATTCGATGAAAGACTTGCCCACTGAGTCGCCCGAAGGATTAGTGATTACAGCGGTGTCATACCGCGAAAATCCAGCCGATTGGTTGTTGATGCCCAGGGATAAAGCGGCTTCCCCCCATTTGTCCGAGTTGCCGCAAGGGGCCCTGGTTGGCACTTCTTCAGCCCGCCGCAAGGCGCAGATGCTGCATTTCAGGCCGGATGTCGAGTTGAAAGACATACGGGGCAACGTCCCTACGCGTCTGCAGAAACTGCGCAACGGCGAATATGACGCTATCTTGCTGGCTGCTGCGGGATTGAGCCGGCTTGATCTTGATTTGAGCGATATGCATGTGGTTCGGTTTAATGTTCGCGAGTTTGTGCCGGCGCCGGCACAGGGCGTTTTGGCCTATCAAACCCGCCGCAGCGACACCGCAGTGCGTCGCATTTTACAGCGTATTCACCAATCGGAGGTAGCTGCTGTGACCAATATTGAGCGCAAGGTACTTCAACTGATGCAGGGCGGGTGTCATATGCCGCTGGGCGTTTATTGCGAGCGCGACAACCTGGGCAACTACCATGTATGGGCGGCTATGGCCGAAACCTGGGATGCGCCGCTGCGCCGGGTGCAGCGTTCGTCCAATACGCATTTCGAGCTGGCTCAGTTGGTGGCGGATGCCCTCAAAGCGGGCTAACCCATACGGCGCATCCTGATGGCCCGCTGGCGCTGCGCGTGAAAAATTCCATAAAGCAGAGCCAGCAAAATAGGCAGGCCGACATTCACTGCTTTGAGCATATTGCGGGTACCCTTGGCGTCATCGCCCAGGTATGTGGGGTCGATAGGGCGGCTGGCAACGCCTTTTGTTCGCAACTCAATAAGCCCCGTGTCATCAGATAGCCAATCTATGCTATTGACCAGGAGGCTGACATTATCGGGTTGTAATCTGTTTTGGCCGCCTACGGCAAAATCTCCGTCTCCGAAAACCACAATTTTTGCCGGGGTATTGCCTGATAAATTGCCTTCCAAAATACCAGCAACCGGCATACCGCCCAGCGGAAAATCGGCAGTAGTCCATTTTTTCTGAAAATCGAAAAAGGCAGGAGCATTTACCAACCCCGTGCGGGCTGAACTAAAGGCCACGGGCGTGAATTGCAGCCCCTGATTGCCCCCGGTGAAGCTGAGCGGACTTGCAAACGGCATGACTACCTGCTCGATACCCTTCACTGCGGGGTGATCTCTGAAATCGCTGATCAATGGCAGGAAAGGGAATTGTACGGGCGTATTGATTACAAAAAATCCCTGTTGTTGTTGCATCGTTACGCTGCCACATTGGGCATCGATAACGAAAGTGGGTTCGATTTTCAAGCCTTTTGCGGCCAGCCAGTTTTCCAGGCCGGTGCTTACCTGTGTACCCTGGCCGGTATTGAAATCGCCGTTCACTGCGTTGAGCGCCAGCACTAGTTTGCCGCCGCCGGCCAGGTAGGCGTCGAGTTGTTGTAAGTGTGCGGGAGGAAAAGAGTCGCGCGGCGCTAAAACCACTAGTGTACGTATGGCGGGATTGATGGCGGAATCCGCTGCTACCGGCGCCACCGAATACAGTATATTCAGTTGCTCGTATACTTGCCCTAGCTCGTTAAAAGAAGGTTCGCCGTGCCCCTGCAAGAAACCCACCAGCGGTTTATTTTCAACGGATAATTTTTTGATACTCGTGGAAAGCGCGTATTCCATTGCCATATCGGGTTGAACAAAAGGTATGGCCTCCTGCCTGTCGCCCATGCGCAACAGTGCGCCCATAAAGGCTTGTTGCTGCTTGACCTGGTCTTTTTCGCGTACATTGATCATAATGGGCTGGATGCCCTGGTCGGTAGCTTCCTTTTTTTGGGCGTCGTCTTCGGGGCTAATAAACTCAAAGCGCACGTTGCCTTTCGAAATATTGGCGTATTCTACCAGCATATCCTGGAAATCCCGGCGCGTTTTCGCCACATCGGGAGGCAGGTCGTCGGAGAAATACGCTGTAACGGTAACCGGGTCGTCAAGGTTTTTGAGAATATCTTTGGTGGCCTTGGACAGGGTATATTGGCGACCCTCGGTGAGGTCGGCGCGCAGAAAAAATTTATTGCTCAATATATTCAGCAACAGCAGGATGGCTGCGAGCAGGGTGACAGATAATGCTGTTTTTTTCATAGCGCGAAACTATCTTTTTGAAATGCTTATTTCTGATAAATACAATCCCAACACGATAATCGACAAAAAGTAGATCAAATCTTTGGTGTCAATAACGCCTCTTGAAATAGATTCAAAATGCATCGACAGGCTAAGCGTGCTAAACAATTCGCCAATGAAGCCGGTCATGCCATTGGCGATGACTTCGAACAGGAACTGGAAAAAAATGCCTATTGACAGGGCGAGCAGAAAAGCCACAATCTGATTGCTGGTCACACTGCTGGCGAACAAGCCTATGCTGATATAGGCCGCACTGAGCAGCAATAGCCCCAGGTAGCCGCTCCAAATGGCGCCATGGTCTACTTTGCCCAGGTAACTCACTGAAATATAGTAAGGCAGGGTAAGCGCCAGGGTAATGGCCACCATTAATAAGCAAGACAAAAATTTGCCCAGCACCACCTGACGATCGGTGACGGCTTTGGTCAGTAGCAACTCTATAGTGCCTGATTTTCGCTCTTCCGCCAATTGGCGCATGGTGAGGGCGGGGATAAAGAAAAAGAGGGTCCATTTGGCAACGCCGAAAAAAACGTCGAGGTCGGCCTGTTTGCGGAAAAAAATATCGCCATTGCCGGCCAGCCAGGTGAAAAAACCGCTGAAAGCCAGAAACAAAACGATGATAAAATAGGCTATCAGCGAGTCAAAATAAGCGTTGAGCTCTCTTTTGGCAATGATCCATGCAGGTTTCATCGCTATTGGGTTTTTAAGATCGGTCAAATAATAACTAATTTACGGTCAGATCCCGGAACACATCCTCCAACTTGGTTTCCAGGGGAATCATTTCGGCCAGAACCCAGCGCCGTTGTACGCACAGTTCAAAGATGGCGCGGTTAGACGCTTGCTCGGGAAGGCTTTGCACATCGAAGCGCAATTCGTCGGGCTTAGCCACTTCAACAGCGGAAATGCCCGGCAGTGCGGCCAGCGCCTGTTGGGCTTCTTCCAGCGGCGCGTCTTCGAGTCTGATTTGCAGCACCTGACGGCCCTGGGCTTGTTTGCGCAGCGTAGAGGGGGCTCCGTCGGCAACAATTTTGCCTTTATTGATGATTAAAATGCGGTCGCAGGTCGCTTCAACTTCGGGGAGAATATGCGTGCTGAGGATCACAGTTTTTTCTTGCCCCAACTTCCTGATCAGTTCCCGGATTTCTACGATTTGGTTGGGGTCGAGGCCGGTGGTGGGTTCATCGAGGATCAACACGGCGGGGTCGTGGATCATTGCCTGAGCCAGCCCGACCCGCTGCCTGTAACCTTTGGATAATTCGCGGATGCGTTTGTGTTTTTCAGCGCCAAGTCCGCAAATATTGACCATCTCAAGTACGCGGGCAGGTATGGCGCCCTGGGGCACGCCCTGTATAGCAGCGCAGAAGGCCAGGTAGTCCATCACCGGCATATCAATATACAAGGGATTGTTTTCCGGCAAGTAGCCGATTTGCCTTTTGAGCTCGCCGGTTTTTACCGATTCGCCGCCAATGAGTACATCGCCATCGTCCATGGGCAAATAACCGGTAATCATTTTCATGGTTGTGGTTTTGCCGGCGCCATTGGGCCCCAGAAAACCGAGAATTTCTCCGGTTTTTACATCAAAGGAAATGTCGTCTACCGCTTTTTGTTGGCCGTAGCTTTTTTGAAGGCGTTGAATCACTATATCCATGGCTTCCTTGTTGTAGTTGAATATCGGGATGCAAAAATACATATCAGGTTGATTTTTTTTTATACCCGAACATGCAATATTGTGTGTCGTGTCGATCATTCATTAGCTTTACGCCAAATTATTGAAAAATCAAATCACCTATGCGAATACGTGAAGGCCTGCTGGCAGGCATTTTGTTGCTGGCCCTGACAGCCTGCGAAAAAAAAGAAACGCAGGCGATCGTTGCCGATGAATTCAAGGATTTTAAACTGGAGGAGATTAGCGGCTCAACCGGCGCCCAACGCGCTGTGAAAATGGACAGCCAGGGCAAAATAGTGGCGGAAGGCGTGCTGGTCAACGGCCGAAAATCGGGCGCCTGGATATACTACGAAGGATTGACCTCTTCGTTTCCCACCAGAATTGAAACCTACGTCGATGGGGTGCAAAACGGCCCGTATTTTGAACTGGGGGTTAATGGTCAAATTAAATTGCAAACTTCCTATAAAGACGATAAACTGCACGGCAAGTGGACCCAATTCAGCTTTAGCCGCCCACTTATCGAAGCCGAATACCTGGACGGCAAACTCAACGGCGCCTACCGCGAATACGAATTGCGCGATGGCAAAATCAAAAAGGAAATCAATTACAAAAACGGGAAACTGGACGGCCCTTACCGGTTTTATAACCCCCAAGGGCAAATTACATTGGAATATCTGTATAATGATGGAGAACAGGTGAGCGGAGCCATCATGGATACAACCGCCGCTAAAAATATACCCAAATAACCAGGCTTTGATTATTTTGCCTGTCCAATGACTTCACGCGATGAATGCACTACAAACGCCGAACGTTGATCGCTTTTCAGCCTACCTGCGCACGCTGGTAAATAGCAGTCCTGCGCTCGACATTACGCAGGTCCAGGGCGCTGCAGAGGGCGCTTTCTGGGCATATACCTGGTTGGAAGATTTGCTCAACCAGCGCGCTCTGCGCATGGAGATCAATGCTTCGCACGATGTGCAGGAGGTGCTGAAAGCGCTTTTTTTTGAGTCTCGCAATGCTGAACGCCTGCAGGCTGTCAAAACGCTGGGGTTTGCCTATCCGTTTTTTGTAATGCATACAAGTGCGGGCCTTGTTACAGCTCCATTGGTTATCTGGCCGGTTCAACTGGAACCCGATACACAAACTGCCAATCACTGGTGGTTGAGCTATAGTCCCGATTATTTACCGGTTATTAACCGCCCATTAATGGATTGGCTTCGCGTGCAATGCGGATGGACAGATGACGCCGAATGGCAAGCATTGACGCCCCCCAGTGCCTTTTCGTCAGGTCAACTTGCCAATTGGTGTAATGAGCTGACGGCTCGCCTCAATATTAATAATCCCAGCCAAAGCGCATCAATTATGCCATGCCCCGATCGCAAATTATTGCAGGCCGGCCCGGGGCAGGATGCCTTGTATTGGTCGGGAGTAGTGGGCATTTTTCCACCGGTTGCTGATGATTTTGATATTGAAGTATGGGCTGAAACTGCCCGCTCCACAGCTGTGCTGGAGGGCGAACATCCCTTTGGCGCCAATTCGCTCGATCCTTGGCAGGCCGGCGTTGTTGAGGCCTATTTGCGGGGAGGCTCTCTGTTGGCAACCGGAGGGAGCGGTACGGGTAAATCGCATCTGGCCCTGCATCTGCTTACTCGCACTCTTGGCAATGGCGGCAAATGCCTGGTCGTATCGCAAAGCACGACGGCGCTGAAATACCTTCAGGATCAAATGGTGGCATTGGGCCTCGAACGTTTGCAATGGTTGATGCGCGACGAGGTGATCGACAAAACGGTGTTGCTGGAGACGCTAAAAACGCTGGCGAAAACTGAAAATGTCAATTTGCCTGCGTTTGATAACGGCGCTTTTCGCAGGCAGGTCGACAAAGCCATGAGGGAAAAATCTCGCCTCGATCAACGCTATATGTCGGTGCGCAAAAAAGTATTCGGCGCTTACGATTGGTCGGAAACGGTAGGTATTTTCCTCTCTGCCACCCGCCGGGAAGGCAAAGAACTACTGAGCAGCCAGCTAAACCCACAGGATTTTTCCTATCAATACGAGGAATTTTTGTCGATAAAAAATGCGGTAAACAATTGCTTCCCCTTGTTCCAGCGCATCAATACCCTCAATCACCCGTTGCGCAACCTGAATGCAGGCATTTTTATTCACCAATCAAAAGCGGAAGGGCTTGAATTTATTGAGCAAAAGCAGGAAGCGTTTTTGGCGAAAGCCCAACAATTGCAATTAGAATACATCGCTACCTATAATGCCTACGGCGATCAGCTCATGAACCACTACGAGCAGTATTATGCCGAGTTGCAGGATATAAGCGAACAGATACACGATGCCGTGCGGGACCATACCAATCGTTTCGGCGAGGCTTTTGTGCACGGCAGCGCCGCCTTTTCCAGCTTGCGCAGCATTTTTTCTGATAAATACAAGGAGATCAGGTTGGCTAAAAAATCCGTAGCCAATTTATACAAAACGCTTAAAACAACGTTTTCCACCCATAAATACATTGATTTTACTTTTCCGAATTGGGACGAAAATAACCCGGTTGCCCAATTGGAGAAAATTCTCGATCAGTTTGAAGGCGCGCTTAAAAAGTGGCGCAAAGAATTGCCAGGCGGGGTGCAGGAAGAATTGCTGCGTCTCAACCATAAAACAGTTAATCCGCATGTGGATGGACACGATAAAGTTCAAATCATTGAAGATCACCTCAACGATCTGGTAGAAGAACTCAACGAATCGGGTTTGTATCAATTGCCTTTTGAAAACAAAATGCTGACTATTTCGCGCCAGCAAAAATACCTGGAAGATACGATAGACCAGTTGGAGGTAACCCGGCTCAATTTGCGCGATTACGATGTATTCTACGACTGGCAGCGCAATTGGTTTCAACTGCCCGAAAATGCCCGCCGGGTGGTACGGGCGTTGGCCAAGGTGCGCCCCCCTGATTGGGTAGGCGCTTTTGAGAGTTGGTACCTCAACAATTGCCTGGCCAAGGCTTATGATGCCGCTCTGCCGGTAAAGGATTTTGATCCCAAGCCCTGCGTTTCGGCAATAAAAGCAGTTCGCGACATGCTACCCGCTCAACTATTGCATCTTTGGCAGGATAAAAAAGAAGAATCGCTTCGCGCAGCCAGGAGGTCGGGGCGCAATCAATACGAATTATTATTTGGAAAGAAAAATATAGAGCTCGCCGCTTCCATGGATCTCGCCGGTTTGCTCGAAGGGGGTATGGAGGTCGTCGGCGGAGTATTGCCGGTATGGCTCACTACGCCCCAACTGGCTCAAAGGGTTTTTCCTGCCGGCGAGCGCGCTTTTGATCTGTTAATCGTAGAGGAAGGCCATACGTTGGAGGCCGGCGATATTGCTCCGTTGCTTCCATTGGCCCGGCAAACGGTTGTGCTTGCTAATCCCCAACTTATACCCGAAGATCAATCCAACGCATTGCCCGTCGTTATGCGAAAAGCAGGAATAAGGGAAATACCTCTGGGCATCTGTCACTATTGGCGCCCCGGCGACCTGTCGCCATTGCTCAACCCTAACGTGGAATGGGGAGAGGAGGCACTCGGCGTTTTTCAATTAAAACTGGAACAAGTGGAAGGGCGCTACGAGCTTCATTCCCAAACCAATGCGGCAGAAGCCCAGCGCCTCATTCAATTGCTCAACGATATACAGCCAACGCCCCAGCGAACCTATCCGTCGGTGGGAATCGTTTGTTGTACAACGGGACAACGGAACCTCATTGCCGATTATTTACTACAGATCAAGCTGAGACGTTTTCCCGGCGTTGAGAAAATACAGCAATTGGAACGCAATGGCTTACAGGTCTATACAATTGATGAAATGAACGGCATCCACCCTGATATTCTTTTCTTTTCAGGAACGTATGGCATTACAGGGTGGGAGGGGCAAGTGGAAGGCTGCCGCGACTTTTACGAAGGCGAAGCCGGTCTTCGACTGCTTTATTTGCTGATGAGCCGGCCGTTGAAATCGTTGTATTTGCTCAATTCAATTCCCGAATCTATACTCGACGACTGGTCGCATACCCCCCAGCTCAAATCCCTGTTTTTATTGGGTAATTATTTTCGCTATGCCGCTTATGTGCAACAAGCGGATGCTAAAAAACAGGATCAATTGGTCGCTTTGCTCCGGCAAGGGCTGGGAATTGAGAAAAAACTCGCAAGTTCGGGGTTTGCTGCCGAACTTGCGCTGCGGTTGGAAGCCTATATTGAACCCGGCAGGCTGCGGCTCGACGTACCTATGGGCGAATGGAGATTTCCCCTGTTGGTACAACAGAAAGGAGAGAGCGGAGAGGCGTATTACCTGCAACCCGATGGTTTCTTCGCCCATGCTGCGGCTACTGATCATGTCTGGGAATTTGAACAACGCAAACGACTGGAAGCATTGCACATTAAGGTGATGCCGGTATGGTCGGCCGCCTGGTGGAAAAATGCCGGTTTTGAAACCCGTAAACTGGCGGCGGCGCTGATTCAGGTGGATGAAGACCAGCTTGAAGAAAAGGACTAATCCAGACGCTCAACGGGTAGAGGGTCTGTGCTTTGCAATAATAACTCTGCATTAGAACAATGCAAGACGGGATGTATGAAGTCGGGCGCTACTTCTGCCAGAGGCGCCAGGGCAAAATTGCGCGCTTGCAAATAAGGATGAGGGATTTTGAGATCGGGATGATCAATTATATCATCGCCGTAATATAAGATGTCAATATCGATTGTTCTTGAGCCCCATTTAACCAGCCTGTGACGGCCCATCTTCATTTCTATGGCCAGTATTCGTGTCAGTATCTCAAGGGGAGGGTAGGGGCTCATCAGGGCCATCACCTGGTTGAGGTAATCGGGTTGGTCTTCGATACCCCAGGCTTTCGTGCGGTAAATTGCCGATATGCGCGACAAAGTACCGACTTCTTCCAGCAAGTGTTGGCGCGCTGTATCGAGATATTGCTTTGTGTCGCCTATATTGCTGCCGAGTAATAAAAATACTTCTTTCATGGCATTAATGAGTCTTGAAAGTTTCAAATCCCAAATTTTGTTTAATTTTGATCAATTCTCTTTCATCTCAAACGAAACGCATCAGAATGAGATCACTTTTCTACGGAATTTTTTTCACACTATTCGGAACACTAGCTATTGCCCAACCCATTAACGACGATTGTAGCGGGTTAATTGATCTGGGGGAACTACCCGCTTGTCCGACTACTATTTTTACCAATGTTGACGCTACGGCATCCAATATCGGTTTTGGCAATATCCCCTCGTGTTTCAACGGTGGAGGTACTCAAAGAGACGTGTGGTTCTCCTTTACCACTGTCGATACCATTATTGATATTACCATTACGCTTACGGGCGTAGCCACAGGCCCCAATGCCGACGCCATCCTGAATCCTCAAATCGCCCTTTACAGAGGCGATTGTTCTGTGGATGGACTGGCTGAATTGGCCTGTATTTCGGCCCCCAATGGCAATACGCAATTGGAATTGGATGTGCTGGGCCTTACGCCCAACGAAACGTATTTTATACGGGTAAATGATTATTCTGCTTCCGCAAGTCCGAATTGGGGGGATTTTACCCTCTGCGTTGACGAGTACGTGCCGGCAATTAACATTGGCGACGAACCCAGTACGACGGCTTGTTTTGGAACGCTGTACGACTCCGGCGGCCCGGATGGCGATTATTCCGCAGGTGAAAACCATACCTTCACGATTTGTCCCAACGACATCCACCAATGTATCGAGTTGACGGTTCTCGACTTTCAGATGGAGCCGGGCTTCGATGAATTGACAGTGTATGCCGGCGATAATGTAGGGGATCCGGTGATTTCGACTCTGACGGGGTTTGGCAACGGCCAGCCTTTTGTTATTCAAGCTTCTTCTACATGCGTTACGCTTCAGTTTTCTTCCGACGGTTCGGTTCAGGATGCCGGTTTTGAACTGGAATGGACCTGCTCGCCCCTGGCTTGCGACGGCTCCAGCATTGACAACCCTACGGTGATTAATTCGCTGCCCTTTAACTCTTCGAATTATAGCACTTGCGACGACGCGGCGAATTTCGGCAGCAGCCCCTGTAGTAACGATGCTTTCCTCAATGGTCCCGAATACGTGTTTGCTTACGAATCGCCGGGCGATATTTGCGTAAGCGTAACGATATCGGGCGCCAGCCCAGGCACCGGCGTGTTAATCCTGAACGGCCCCGTTGACGATCCCAACACCCTGTGCGTAGCCCAAAGCACTACGGGCATCATCAATGCCGCCAACTTACAATTGCCTGGTACTTATTACATTGTTGTTGATAATGCCGCCGGTTGTACCGATTTTAATATTCTGGTACAGGAAACGGAATGCCAATTGGCGCCCGGTTTGGCGGCTGCGCTCTGCAATCCGCTCAATGGTTGTATTGAAGAGGGCGGCGTACCGTCTATTTTCTTTTTTGAACAAGGCTTTCAGGATATTGACGTACCCAACGGCTCCAATGATGGTTGCTGGCTGGGAGTAGGCGTTCAACCCAATTTTTATTGGTTTACCATCCAGGCGCAGGCAGACGGCCCCTTCGGATTTGTGCTGGAAAGCGCCGATGTGCCTTCCGATATTGACTTTAGCGTGTGGGGGCCCTTTACCCAGCAGCAGGTATGTGAAACGCCGCTGCAAGTCATTAATTTTGTGACGAACAACCAACCCATCAGGAGTTCCTGGGCTGCCGGCGGCGATCCCACCGGCCTGGCCGACATTCACCCCGTATTAGGCACGCCGGTTACCGATACGTGGGACTGCGGAAACTTCCCCGGCGCCGGCGGCGATGATTTTGTCAGCACCATCGCGGCTCAGGAAGGCGAAGTTTACGTCGTTTTGTCTAACGACTGGGGCAACCAGATTATCAACGGGGGCATCTCCATCGACTGGTCGCCTTCCGATCCTGATGTGTTGATCCCGGTCCCGACGATTATTGAAGGCGGCGATACAACGGTTTGCGTAGGCCAGTCCGTTCAAATTGCCATCTCTAGCGGCGTAAATAATATAGAATGGATTGAAGGCGCCTCTACGCTTTCCTGCGACGATTGCTTCGATCCTGTCGCTACGCCTACTGAAACTACCGTTTACAAGGCAATTGTAGAAAGTGTATGTTATACTGATACTATTAAGGTAGAGGTAATCGTTTTTGACGTTACCGCCGGCGCTGATATTACCGTGTGTACCGGCGAACAGTTCGAAATCGTTGCCGGGGCCGATTTTGATCCTGCATTGGCGACCTACTCCTGGACTACGCCTGCCGGCATTGCCCTGAGTTGCGATGATTGTCCCAATCCGACCGTCACAGCCGTTTCCGCGGGCAACCACCCGGTTATCGTAACGCTTACTGCGCCCAACTGCGTGCTTAGCGATACCACCGTTGTTACCGTATTGCCCCAACAAGCGCCCCAGGCTGTAGTGAGCGACGACCAGCAGGTGTGTACGGGCGCCACTGTCGGACTCGGAGGACCGCCCATTGCGGGGGTAAATTATTTCTGGACTTCGCAGCCTGCCGGCTTTACATCGACGTTGTCTAACCCGTCGGTTTCGCCTGCTCAGACAATCACTTATTTCCTTACGGCCACCAATAACAGCTGTCCGCTCCCTTCTATAGACAGCGTTACAGTGATTGTCGATACCAATCCGATTTTGAATGTGTCTGCCGATACGGCCATATGCCAGGGCGTACCGCTTGTGATGGGTACAACTGCTATTGAGCCTAATACAACCTACCTGTGGGACGGGCCGGCGTTGATCGAAGAGCCGACCAACCCCAATACATTGGTTTATCCGGAAGCTGCGGGTACTTATATTCTGACGGCTACCCGCGGCGCCTGCACGGTTACGGCCTCGGTTGATGTGACCATAACGCCGATTGCCATTGATATTTTGTTATTTGATACTTTAGTGGTTTGTCGAGGTACTACCGTCAATTTACAAGCGACTACCACGCCTGCCAACGTGCCGGCTGTGTGGACGCCTAATAACGGTACGCTCAACACAACAGTAGGCAACAGTGTATTGGCTACGCCGCAAACTATAACCACCTATACTGCCACTGTAACGACGCCTGGATGTTTGAAAACAGATCAGGTTACGATTGTGGTTGATTCGCTGCCGTCCAACCTGACCACTATGCCGCAGGATACCAATATTTGCGAAGGTGAAGTATTGGTATTGACCACGCCGGTTTTTGAACCCAGTGATTTCCCCGATATCGATTTTCTCTGGCAACCTTCGGTAGGCCAGCAATCGCCCGACAGCCTGCTCAATCTGGTTGTAACGCCGGATACGACCACCGTTTATTTCCGAATTACAACTAATGGCGTTTGTTCTGATACCACTTATGCAAGGGTGGAAGTGACGCCTATTCCAACTGTTTCATTGCCTGGAGATACTATATTATGCCAGGGGGCTTCCTTGCAGCTCAACGCTGTTTTTGCGCCGGATATCGATGAAATCACCTGGGAACCCGCCGACGGGCTGAGCTGTACGGACTGCCCCAACCCGATAGCTACGCCGGGCAATGACATAACCTACCAGGTCACCGGCAAACTCAATAATTGCCCGACTGGAACATCGATATTCATAGATGTCATATTGCCACCGGTAATCAGTGTGCCGCCTACGACGGAAATCTGCGAGGGTGATTCTACTGCCGCCCTGTTGTTATCGGCGCCGGAGCCTATGGTCAGCTATGAGTGGACCTCGCCTTCGATGCCCAATTTTGTTTCGAATGATCCGTTACAGACTTTTGCTCCAACTGTTACTACCACTTATTCGTTGACAGCTACAAACGAGTGCTTCAACAGATCGGCGCAAACGACCGTTTTTGTCGTTAACGATGCAACCGTCAATGTAGACGATGTCGTAATTTGCGCCGGCGACCCCTTGACACTAACCGCAGAGGGGACAGCACCCGACGGCGTCAGCGAAGGGTATGTTTGGCAGGTTAACGGCGCCACCCTTACCGGTTCTACCATTACAGTAGAAGGTCTGAATACCAGCACACAAATTATTTTGACTTACAACTACGGCCCCGGCTGCGGCTCTGTGAATGATACCATCAATGTCAACGTGTTGGGCAGCGAATTTGCCGTCAGCCTGACTGTAACGCCCAGCGATTCGCTCCTCGCTCTTGATACTTTGGTATTAACGGCGGATGTAGTTCCTCCCGGGCTTGGCGGACTCACCTACACCTGGTTTGAAAATGATATCGAAATAGGAGAAACAACGACCTCCTCGTTTACGCATATAGCCCCCTTCATTGATCGTGCCGATACAGATGGAGAGGAGTACGTTTATAAAGTGGTGGTAACATCACCGGAAGGCTGCGAGCGTTTCGACCAGATGCCGGTCCGAATATTGCCCCTGGATTATAAGATTCCCAATGTGTTTACGCCCAACGGAGATAATCGAAATGACTTCTTTAAGGTCTTCTTCAAGCGCAATTTTGTGGTCGAGGAACTTAAGGTATACAACCGCTGGGGCCAACTCGTGTTTGAAGCAGGCGGTAATAACGCCGCCTGGGATGGCAATTACAAGGGGGAACCAGCGCCTTCGGATGTCTATATTTATCGCGCCCTTATTAAGCTGGGAGATCAGGCGTTTGAGGAGAAGGGAGATGTGACGTTGATAAGGTGAGGTGAGGATGAAGGGTTATGAGGGGTTATGAAGGGTTATGAAGGGTTATGAGGGGTTATGAAGGGTTATGAAGGGTT
>DAINSQ010000031.1:0-2436 GCA_036741235.1 Saprospiraceae bacterium
GGCGATGGTCAGAGCGTGACATTGAACACGACGACGGCGCCTGACGGTTCGTACCAGTTCGAAAATCTGGAACCGGGTAATTATGTAGTCACTTTCACGGCTCCTCCCGGTCTCTTGCCTGCTCCGGCAAATCAGGGCCTCAATGATGAACTTGATAGCGATGCTGACCAAATTACAGGCCAGACGGGTACTATTATCCTTACCAGCGGTGAAGTAAATAATACGATTGATGCTGCATTCTATCCGCCAATTGAGTTAGAAGTTGAAAAAGACTTTGTCTCGGCAGTGTTGCAGCCCAATGGAACTTACAACGTAACATACACGATTAACGTCATCAATAGCGGCGGTCCTGGTCAGTACGACCTGGTAGACCAAACCGGCTTCGACGATGATATCACGATCAACGGCGCTTCGTTCACCTCAACAGTACCGACCAACGGCACATTGAATACAAGCGGCAACTGGACGCTGGCCAATAATCAGGCTATCGCCGCCTTTGCTACCCATAGCTATACGCTGGTAGTCAACGTGAGCATGAACCTGAACGGCGGCGGCGGCGACAACCAGTACACAGCCTGCGGCGAGGGTACGGCTACGCCACAACCGGGTCAGGGCTTGTACAACTACACAGCCGTAGATGCCAACAACGACGGCGTATGGGAAGACGATGACGACGCCTGCGGCGACCTGCCGGCACTCGAAGTTGAAAAAGACTTTGTTTCGGCAGTCTTGCAGCCCAACGGCACCTACAACGTAAGCTACACGATCACAGTGACGAACGAAGGCGGCGCCGGTCAATACGACCTGGTAGACCAAACCGGCTTCGACGATGATATCACGATCAACGGCGCTTCGTTCACCTCAACAGTACCGACCAACGGCACATTGAATACAAGCGGCAACTGGACGCTGGCCAATAATCAGGCTATCGCCGCCTTTGCTACCCATAGCTATACGCTGGTAGTCAACGTGAGCATGAACCTGAACGGCGGCGGCGGCGACAACCAGTACACAGCCTGCGGCGAGGGTACGGCTACGCCACAACCGGGTCAGGGCTTGTACAACTACACAGCCGTAGATGCCAACAATGACGGCGTATGGGAAGACGACGACGACGCCTGTGGCGATCTGCCGGCGCTTGAATTGGAGAAAACCTTCGTTAGCGCAACCGCTAACGGCAATGGAACTTACAATGTAGTCTATACCATCGCTGTCGAAAATATAGGCGGCCAGGGGCAATATGACCTTATAGATACGCCTGTCTTTGATCAGGATGTTGTTATTGTTGGCGCTTCTTACACCAGCAATGCGCCTGCCAACGGCAGTGGGTCTCTTATGGGTAGCGGGCCGTGGACTTTGGCTAACAACCTGCCCATTGCCGCTCAGACAACTCATACCTATACCCTCACTGTGGTTGTAGATCTCAACCGTACAGATGGAATTGGTAACGAAGTGTACGATAAGTGTCTTTACGAAAACGATGAGCCGCAGCAGAATTCAGGTTTGTACAACCGCGCTACTGTAGATGCCAACAACGATGGCACGCCGGAAGATGAAGCGGAAGACTGTGGCGACCTGCCCGTTATTGACCTTGAGTTAGATAAGAGCATTAGCAATGCTACGCCTAACGTTGGTACAAACGTAGTGTTCACAATTGTCGTCACTAACCAGGGCCCGGCGCCTGCTACCGGCGTAGTTGTAACTGACCAATTGCCCAGCGGGTACTCGTATGTAGGCCATTCCGGTGGAACGTATAATGCCGCAACCGGAGAATGGAATATCGGCAACCTGGGCGTAGGTCAATCAACTACTTTGCAAATTACTGCTCAGGTAAATCCGGTTGGCGTTTATGTGAACCTTGCTGAAGTAACTTTCGCTAACGAGGAAGACGTGGATTCTACACCTGATAATGGCGTAGATACCGATAATGACGGCGATGTTAGCGACGACGACGGCGACGAAGATGATGGCGACGGCGTAGAAGTCGATCCCATCCCTGTAATCGACCTCGAGTTGGATAAGAGCATCAGTAACGCTATGCCCAATGTTGGCACGAATGTGACCTTTACAATAGTAGTTGTCAACCAGGGCCCAAGCGCAGCTACCGGCGTAGAAGTCACTGACCAACTGCCCAGCGGCTACACCTATGTTAGCCACTCAGGGGGTAACTATAACCCAGCCAGCGGCTTGTGGGATATCGGTAACCTGGCAGCCGGCCAGTCAGTGACTCTGAATATCGTAGCTACTGTATTGGCTTCAGGCGACTACCTCAACCTCGCAGAAGTAACCGATGCCAACGAAGACGATATCGACTCTACGCCTGACAAAGGCGTGGATACCGATAAAGACCGCGATTACAGAGACGAAGACGGAGAAGAAGACAACTACGAAGAGCTTCAAGTCGGAAACGAAACAATCATATACATAAAAAAAAAA
>DAINSQ010000031.1:2446-34822 GCA_036741235.1 Saprospiraceae bacterium
GTTTATGTGAACCTTGCTGAAGTAACTTTCGCTAACGATGAAGACTTGGATTCTACTCCTGATAATGGCGTTGATACCGATAATGACGGCGATGTCAGCGACGATGACGGCGACGAAGACGACGGCGATGGCGTGGAAGTCGAACCCAATCCAATCATCGACCTCGAACTCGAAAAGAGTGTAGATAATGCGACGCCTTCTATTGGCGATAATATCACCTTTACTGTTACGCTGACGAATAAAGGACCCAGCACAGCTACCGGTGTGATCGTTACTGATCAACTGCCCAGCGGCTATACCTATGTCAGCCATACCGGTGGTACTTATAATCCAGCTAACGGCCAATGGAACGTGGGTACGCTTGGTCTGAACCAAACCGTAACACTTCAAATTACAGTGAGCGTTAATCCTACAGGCGTTTACCTCAATCTGGCAGAGGTTACCAATGCTAACGAAGACGATATCGACTCTACACCGAATAATGGCGTCGATACCGATGGCGACCTGGATTACACTGACGACGACGGAGATGAAGACGACGGCGACGGCGAACTGGTTAATCCTTCTGCCGTGGTTGACCTCGAATTGGATAAGAGTGTGTCTGCTTCTCAAGTGACAGTTGGACAGCAAGTGATATTTACTATCACGCTCACCAACCAGGGACCGAGCGATGCCACCGGTGTGGTGGTTACTGATCAATTGCCCAGCGGCTATTCCTACTTTAGCCATTCCGGAGGCTTCTACTCCAACGGCGATTGGCAGGTAGGCTTCTTGCCCGCCGGCGCTACAGTGACGCTCCAGATTACCGCTATCGTGAACGCTACAGGTGATTATCTCAACCTGGCTGAAGTGACGGCTTGCAACGAAGACGATATCGACTCTACGCCCAACAACGGCGTGGATACCGATAATGACGGCAATGTGATCGATGACAACGGCGACGAAGACGACGGCGACGGCGCCGAAGTATTCCCGCAGCCTGTCGTAGACCTTGAACTGGACAAGTCAGTCGACCAACCGCTCGTAAGCCCGGGACAGCCTGTTACCTTTACGATTACTGTTGTCAACCAGGGCCCCAGCACAGCTACCGGCGTTCAGGTCACTGACCAATTGCCCAACGGCTTCATCTACGTTAGCCATGCAGGAGGTACTTATAATCCTGCAACGGGTATCTGGAACATTGGCACGTTGACGCCCGGTCAGGCCGTTTCGCTCTTGATTACTGCAACTGTTAACGAAACCGGCGATCACCTCAACCTTGCAGAGGTTACGGCTTGCAACGAAGATGATATCGACTCTACGCCTAATAACGGTGTAGACACCGACAACGACGGCAACGTAATCGACGACGACGGCGATGAAGACGACGGCGACGCGGCGGAAGTACAGGTGAATTGCGATATCACCGCTGTTGTAAACGATATTATTTGCAACGACAATGGAACGGCAAGCCCCACCGACGATACCTATACCTTCGTTGTGACGGTAACAGGCACCGGCGAAGGCAGCGGATGGACGGCCAACGACCCCAACGGTACTACCGGCCTGTACGGCGTACCTACTACCTTCGGCCCGTATCTGATTGCCAACGGCAACCTGAACTTCTTTATCGACGATAATGATACGCAAGGCTGCCGTACGAGCGTTCAAATCAACGCTCCTCAAGAATGCTCCGTACCCTGCGATGTGATCGTTACTTATAGCAATGTGGTATGCAACAACAACGGTACGCCGAGCAATCCTGGTGACGATACGTTTACCTTCAGTATTACGGTAAATAACCCGAACGGCTCTACCTGGTCGGCTTATGCTAACGGAGTGCTTGTTCTTAGCGGCCTAAACTACAACCGCACCGAACAAATCGGCCCATTCCCGATCAGCGCAGGCAATGTTACTGTCCTCGTTGAAGATGACCAGAATAATAACTGCCTGGAGTCATTCGCGGTGCTACCTCCCGAAACTTGCTCCAACCAGTGCGATATCGAGGCAACGCTACAGGGCGACCCCGTGTGCAACAACAACGGTACACCCTGAATCCCGAATGACGATACCTATACCTTTACCGTAATCGTCACCGGCGTGAATAACGGAAGCGGATGGACCGCCAACAACGGCACAAGCGGCGCTTACAACGTGCCCGTCGTTTTCGGCCCGTTCCCGATTAATGCCACCCCGACCTCGATTGTCTTTACGGATAATGCTAATCCGACTTGTACCGATCAGCTGACTGTAACGCCGCCGCCGACCTGCTCCGATCAATGCGCTATCACTGCCGTTTTGAATGGTCCCGTTCAGTGTAATAACAACAATACGCCATTCAATCCCAATGATGATACGTATTCCTTTACGATCAATATCAGCGGCATCAATACAAGCAACGGCTGGACAGCAACGCTTGGCGGTGTTGTAGTAGGCGCCGGCGCTTATCCTGCAAACCTCCTCGTCGGCCCGCTGCCTATCGGCAACGGACAACCGGTGATGGTGGTGGTGACTGATAACGGCGATCCCTCATGTTTCGCAACAGTGATGGTGACGCCGCCGTCAACCTGCTCGAACCTCTGTCAGCTTACGCCGGTACTTACTTCGGGACCCGTTTGCAACAACAACGGCACCCCGGGTAACCCGAACGACGACGTGTTCTTCTTCACGGTGAATGTCGGCGGCAGCAATACGGGCAGCACCTGGCGTGCAACGATAGGCGGACTAGTTGTGGCCTCCGGCCAACCCTACGGCCCCTATCAGTTCGGCCCGTTCCCGATCTCCGGCGGCGCTGTGGCTATCATGTTTACTGACGAGCAAAATAACAACTGTTTCGCTCCGCTAACTGTAAACCCGCCCGACGACTGCTCCGATCAGTGCCTCGTTAATATTGAACTGAATCAACCGGGCGGTATCGCTTGCTACAACAACGGTACGCCTTACGATCCGACAGATGACGTTTATTACGTAATCCTCAATATCAGCGGATTTAATACGAGCGGATTATGGGTGTCTAACGAACCTGGCTATACTACGCCAACTCCGTTTGGTACCTATGCATTCGGGCCGTATCCGATCAGCGGTGGTAACAGAACAATCCATGTTCGCGATGCAAGCGACCCGAATTGTAAGGCCTCTATCTTTGTCCAGGCGCCACCAACTTGCTCTAGCGAGTGTCTGATCGACGCTATGATAGGTCAACCGGTCTGCAATGATAACGGCACGCCCTCAGACCCGAGCGACGATACATTTACCGTCCCCGTGACAATGGTCGGTATCCATAACTTCAGCCCGCTCGGATGGCGCCAGGTATTCCCCAACGTTACCTTTGGTATTCAGTGACAATAGGGCCTGTCCGTTTACTTCGGCCCGTATCCTATTAGCGGCGGACCGGTTAATATCAGGGTTCGCGACCGTGGAAATGCCGGCTGTACCGTTGACTTTACGCTGACGCCCCCGGCGCCCTGCTCAGATGTGCCGCCAACCGCTGAAATCGGCGATTACGTATGGTTTGATGCCAATAATAACGGCATCCAGGATAATAATGAAACCGGCGTTCAAGGCGTGACGGTAGTTCTCACTACCTGCAACGGCACATTCGTGGCTCAGCAAACCACCAATGCCGACGGCGAATACCTCTTCACCGGCCTGAATCCCGATGTGAATTACATCGTGACGTTCTCGAACCTGCCGGCAGGATACCAGTTCGCTACGCCTAATACCGGCGCCAACGACAGCATCGACTCCGATCCCGATCCCGTAACCGGTAGCACAACCTGCATCGATGTCGATCCGGGTGAAAGCGACCTGACCTGGGATGCAGGCCTCCAACTCATACCGCAACCCTGCGAGATTGAAGCTACTCTTGTAGATGTGAGCTGCGTAACGGATGTTACCTTTACGTTCTCACTGTCAGCTTCGAATAGTGCAAGTAATGCAGGCTGGACGGCTTACCTCAATAACACGGTTGTAGCAAGCGGCGCTTACGGCGCAACGGCTACTTCCATTGAGCTGCCGTCAAACGGCCAGACGCTGACCATCGTAGTTCGCGATAATGCCGACCCGTCTTGCAGCACAACTCTGACGGTTATTGCGCCTTCGGATTGCGATGACGATTGTTCTATCGGCGTCTCTATCACGAACGTGATCTGCAACGATAACGGCACGCCGAATAACGACAACGACGATACCTATACCTTTGACCTGCTCCTCACCGGTCAAACCGGCACTTGGACGGCCAGCAACGGGGCAACCGGTATCTTCGGCGTTCCTCAAACCTTCGGCCCGTATCTGACCGGCCAGGATATTACTTTCACCGTAGTCGGCGACGCCAATAGCTATTGTATAGCGGCTATCTACGTGTCTTCGCCGCCGCCTTGCTCGGTACCGGAATGTACCATCGAACCGCAATTGCTCAGCGTACTGTGCGACGACAATGGCACCCCTGGCAATAATGCCGACGACAAGTATACCTTCACGGTACTCGTCACAAGCCAGAATGGCAGCCTCGGCTGGGTGGCCTTGCTACCCAACGGCACACCCGCAGGCACCGGCTTCTACGGCGTAACCGCCAGCTTCGGCCCTTACAATATTGCCGATGGCAATACAACGCTGACGTTTGTTGATTGGGTGAATGTTAACTGCAACGAAACGATTACTGTTCAGGCGCCTCCGCCATGCTCTAACCAGAGCTGCAGCCTCGTCGCCCAGGTAACAGATGTAGAATGTAATACCGACGGAACTTTCAATTTTACGGTTGTAGTAAATGGTTCCAACGCAGGCACTACCTGGACCACCGCCGACGGCAGCGTTAGCGGCGCCTTTGGCCAACCCGTGGTTTTCCAAAACTACCCGGCCAACGGACAGCCAATCAGTATCGTAATTCAGGCAGCCAGCAATGCGACTTGTCAGACAACCCTGTCGCTGACAGCGCCCGAAAATTGTACCGACGTTTGTACGGTGATGGCCGTAGTGGATAATATCATCTGCAACGACAATGATACGCCTGATGATCCTTCCGACGACACCTTTACCTTCCAGTTGATGGTTCAGGGCGGCAATGCAGGCTATGGCTGGACCTCCACGCTCGGCGTCAACGGCCAATACAATACGATGGTCACTTTCGGCCCCTACAATATCAGCGATGGCAACATCAACTTCGTAGTGACCGATGCCGTTAACGACCTCTGCCTGATGGCCGTATACGTAGAAGCTCCGGCGCCTTGCTCGGGAGTAGACTGTGTCATTCAACCCGAAGTACTCGAAGTGGTTTGCAACGATAACGGCACCGACGATAATCCTGCCGATGATACTTACTCCGTACGTGTACGCATAAACGGCGCCAACGGCAGCCCGGCATGGTACGCCTTCGATCAACTCGGTGAATTGTATACCGGAAGCTACGGCGATGAAGTGGTGTTCGGCCCCTACAACATCAGTGACGGCGACGCTACCCTCGAGTTCCACGATATGATGAACGACGATTGCGCAGTGTCGATATCCGTTCCGGCTCCCGCGCCCTGCTCATTCGGCGATTGCCAGATCAATGCAATGGTTACCTCCGAGATTTGCGACGACAACAATACGCCGCTGAATGCCGACGACGATATCTTTACTTTTGTCGTAACGCTTAACGGCTCATTTACATCTCCGCAAGGATGGACGGCCAGCAACGGCACAACCGGCGCCTACGGACAACCCGTAACTTTCGGTCCTTTCCCGCTCGGCGAGGTGTCGATTACGTTCACGGATAACGGCGATAACCAGTGTACCGCCACCGTAACGGCTACGCCGCCGCTGCCCGAACTGGACTGCCCCGGCCTGGTTACCCGTATCGCTAATGATGAAGGCGAACTTGTAGACCTGATCTGCTCGGACGCAGACTCGATCTTCAATAACCCGGCTAGTTTGATTCGCACCGGCGAACCCGGTATTGTCAACGGCTGCGGTATTGACGAGATTACTTTCACGGACGAACGCATCGAAGACAATGCTTGCGACGAGATTATTATCCGCAGAACATTTACCGCTACTACCATCCTCGGTCAAGTGGTAACCTGCCAGCAGGATATTATTTTCCGACGGGCTATCTTTAATGATGTTATCCCCGCTGACAATGCAACGCTGGTTTGCAACGAGACCTTCCAGGTTGACGCCAACGGCAACCCGCACCCCGATGTGACCGGTTATCCGGTTGTTCAATCGGCCTTCGGCAGCCATACGCTCGATCCCGATTACTGCAACCTGACCGCCGCTTATGCCGACTCAGTAGCGAATGTGTGCAGCGGTACTTATACTATCTACCGAAACTGGACAATTACCAACGCCTGCGATCCCAATAACGGCGATACTACGCTGCTGCAAGTGATCGAGGTAGCCGATACAACCGGCCCAGTGGTAGATTGCCCGCTCCAGGATCACTACTGCCCGATACTGGACGAGAACATTATGCTCTTCCACACCGATCCGTTTGAATGTACCGGCACTGTCGAAGCGCCCTGGCCGGTGGTCAGCGATGTATGTTCCGACAACTGGACGGTTATTACCCAGATCGTGGCTTTCGACGGCGTGACGGTTCTCCACGTGATCGATCCTGCTGATCCGCGTATAATTGCCGGCTTGGCGATAGGCGACTACTACTTCCGCTATATTGTGACCGACGACTGCAACAATACAACCGTGAAAGACTGCATATTCCGCGTAGCCGACCTCGAAGAGCCCGTGGCGATCTGCCACGACGGCCTCAATGTGTCGCTCGGCGGCGGCGGTCTGGCGCGTCTGTATACGTTCCATATCAATAACCAGAGCTACGACAACTGCGGCATCGAAAGTATCCAGGTGCGTCGCTACTATGTACGCGATCCGCAAACCTGCGACTCACTGCTCGTACCCACCTGGTCGGCTTGGGGTTCGTATGTGGACTTCACCTGCTGCGACGCCGGTCAATATATCATGGTTGAACTGCGCGTAACCGATATTCACGGCAACGTGAACAGCTGCTGGTCTAATATACTGGTAGAAGACAAAACGCTGCCTTACTGCACCGGCCTGGCTGATTCAACAGTAAGCTGCGAAGTACTGCCGTACAACTTCAACCCCTACGATACGCTGCAATTGCAACAACTCTTCGGCGTACCGCATGTGGTAGATAACTGCTCGGCTGAAGCCGCTGAATTGACGCCTATTGTTAACCTCAACGAGTGTGGCAACTATGGCACAATCGTACGTCGCTTCGTGGCTATCGATGCAGTGGGCAATATCTCTAACACGATCTTCGATCAGTTGGTGACTATTACGCCCAGCTTGAACTACGAAATTCGCTTCCCGAAAGATACGGAAACCGACTGCGCCAATAACGCCGATACGGTGGCCCTCTATCACTTGGGTTGCGATTCGATAACGGTTACGAACGATGACGTTTACCTGCCCGCACTCGACGATGAATGTTACCGCATCCTTCGTACCTACCACGTGATTAACTGGTGCGAATGGAACGGCATCGATCCGGCTGTCTTGGTTGACCGCAATGAAGATTGCGATCTCTTCCAGGGCGAAGAAAATGTCTGGGTACTCAGAAGACCTGACACGACTTATATCGACCGCGATAGCCTCGAGGGCAACCTCATACCGGCCGCAGGTACAAAAGGTACGAGCTGCGATGGAACTACCAACCCGAACGGCTACTGGCAACTTAGCCCGAGCACCGGCTACTGGAAGTATACGCAGGTCATTACCGTACACGATACGCTGGCGCCGGCTATCAGCTTCGAAATACCGCTGCCCTTCTGCACCGATAGCATCGAGTGCGAAGGCCTGGTAACGTATCCGTTTAGCATAGTCGAGCACTGCTCGCCCGATAGCCTGATCTTTACCATCCAACTGGATGCTGATGCCGACGGCGATATCGACGCTACGCTCAATAACGCACAGGTATTGCACGGCCAATACCCGCAATTCTCGATCATCGGCGAGTTCCCCATCGGCAACCATGCCTTCGTGGTGACCGTTGAAGATGCCTGCGGCAATGAAACTACGGCCAACATGCCGTTTGAAGTAGTCGACTGCTACGTAGCCGACCCGATATGCTTCAGCGGGCTCATCGTCAACCTCGAACCCGTGGCGCCCAATACCGACGCCGATGGCGATGGCGATATCGATGAAGCAGCCGTGACTATCTTTGCCAGCGACCTGGCCCAGTGCAATGTTCCCGAATGCTCGCTCCCGCTGCGTTTCTCCGTGAACCGCCCGGGCGAAACGCCGGATATTAACCAGACCAGCCTGGTACTGACTTGCGACGACCGATACAGCCTCACTGTCGAAGTGTATGTTTGGGATAGCGCTGATAATCCCTATTCCGTACAACCCGACGGCACGGTGGGCGGACCCAACTACAAGTTCTGCGAAGCCCTGGTATTCGTTCAGGATCCTGACAATTTGTGCAACGATTGCGAACAACTGGCCAACCTCGAAGGTATTGCCCTGACAGTGTTCGATAAGCCAATCGAAAATGCGCAAATAACGCTCAGCAGCTCCATTCTTACTCAGTCTACATTGACTGATGAAAATGGATTGTACGGATTCGACGGTGTACCGCTAGGCCATGATTATACGATCACGCCGCTCAAAGATGACGACCATCCCAATGGCGTCACTACGCAAGACGTGATCATTATCCGCCGACACGTACAGGGCGTTCAGTTGATTGCTACGCCTTACCACCGCGTTGCAGCCGACGCCGATAACTCGCAGACAATCAATATGTCCGACGTTCAGGAAGTTCGCGATCTGATTTTGGGCGATATCCCGGCTTATAACAATAATACCAGCTGGCGTTTCGTTGACAGAAGCTATCAGTTCCCGGTTTCCGAAAACCCGTGGTTCGAAGCCTTCCCCGAATCAATTAGCCTCGACAACCTCAGCGGTTGTATGGAAGACCTCGACTTCACGGGTATCAAGATCGGCGATGTGAATAATACCGTGGTGCCCAGCCTGCACGATGGAGGCGCCGTCGATACCCGCCAGGGCAGCCTGATCTTTAACGTGGAAGATCAGCAACTGACCGCCGGCAAGGAATACCAGGTAGCCTTTACTTCCCGCCAAATGGCGGAAATCCTGGGCTACCAGTATACGCTGCACTTCGATCCGCAATCGGTAGAGGTCATCGGTATCGACTATGGCGTCGCCAGATCTGATCACTTCGGCTGGAACTTTGTGGATAACGGCATGATCACTACCAGCTGGAACTGGCCCGATGAAAATATCAGGGCTACCGACGACGCCATCTTTACGCTGATCCTGCGCGCCAAGTCGAATACCCGACTCCGCAATGTGCTGAGCATCGGCTCCGGCTATACCAAACAGGAAGCCTACAGCCTCGAAGGCGAAATCCGTGACGTATCGCTCGCTTTCTTCGAAAAAGGAACGGCTGCAACTACACTCCGATTCGAGTTGTACCAAAACCAGCCTAACCCCTTCAATGAAGAAACGACGATCGGCTTCGAATTGCCGGAGGCAGGCAACGCTACCTTCTTGATCCATGATGCCGGCGGTAAATTGCTCCGCCAAATCAGCGGATACTACGAAGCTGGATTCCATCAACTGAAGCTCAACCGCGATGACCTCCCCACCGGCGTATTGTCTTATACGCTCGAAGCCGGAGCGCATCGCGCAACCAAGCGGATGTTGATCTCGAGATAACAAATATTTTGGCGGGGTATGGCTGCATCAGCCATGCCCCACCCCTTTTTTCCAACTTCTTTCCCTTTACAAACCTTTCCCAGTTATTAAGATTTTTGTCCGGGAATCACCTTCCTGCGGCACACGACGTAAATTTGTTTCATGTGATGAGGGGGTCGAAGCCGCGCCCGCGGCTTTGGCCCACTTTTATTTGCGCTCAACGTTTTTGCTGCTTACAGTGTTAGTATTTCTATCGCTTTATGCAAAAAATAACCAGCAAGACCATGATCGCAACCGCTATCAGCCCTCAGGAAAAAGAAGAAATCCACCAATATTTCGGCGTACCCCTCGATGAGCTAACCCCGGAATCGTTTAAGCTTATTCTCCGCCAACTACGCGCCAAGTTTCATCCGGATGCCTTCGAAAAATTTGAAGACCCCACTGTAAGAGAGGTCATGACCGAAAAATTCCAGACAATCGAACGACTGGCCGAAAAAATTGAACAGTATTTCAGCGGTAAAGCCCAGCCTTCCGCCCATCCCGGCAATGACGTCATCCATCGCAACGACGCCCGCTTTGCTTTTGATAAAATGAAAATAGAAATTATTACCGCCGATAAAGACCTCAAATACCACCTCTTCGGCGCTTATTACCGCTGGCTTAAATTTGGAGAGAAATTCAAAATACCCGACTCCCAGGCTTCTATCATCATTGACGAAGACCACGCCGGCCTTAGCATCGGCTTCCGCGAGTCAATTCGCCTCTATCTCACCTTTGGCGCTGATGATGATATCAACTATATCGTCCAATGGCTTTTTGATAAAATCCAGGACCGCGCTACTTACCTCCTGATCGAAGGCAAAAAGGTGAATCCCGCTTATCACGATATGCTTAACGCTATCAAACGTACCGCACTGCTGCCCGCACCATGAGGAGAGGGAGAATGTCCCCCCAAATCCTCAATACTCAAAATGAGCGTGAGCAGGTAGAAAAAAAACAATAGCACTTGACATTACGACAAATGTCGTATATATTTGTACGACAAATGTCGTAATAATGGAAATACGCAATTTTCAACCCTCCGACGCTGAAATAGAAATTCTGCAAGTATTGTGGGATTGCGAACCCGCAACAGTAAGGTATGTCCACGAGCAATTGCTCAAGAAAAAGGATGTGGGGTACACCACTACCCTGAAGCAAATGCAGCGCATGCACGAAAAAGGCATGTTGGTTCGAACAGAATCGGGCAACACCCACTATTACACCTCCGCTATAAAAGCCCCGCAGGTCAGGCAATCGGCAGTCAGCCATCTGCTCGACAAAGTGTTCAACGGTTCAGCTTTTGAATTGCTAATGCACGCCCTTGGCCAGGGCGAACCCAAAGCCGACGAAATAGAGGCGCTGGAAAAATTAATTCAGGAAAAGAAAAAAAATGCCGGACGATGAAAAATTTTCTCGCCCTCGATTGGGTCCAGGCTATAGGATGGACTCTCCTGCACTCCATCTGGCAATTGGCGCTTATTGGCGCTTTGGCCTGGCTGTGTTATCGCGCTACAGCTGCAATGAACCCGGCCAGACGCTATCAGGTTATGGTGTTGTTTTTAATATCATGTCTCATTGTGCCTGTCTTTACTTTTATTGGTTTGGGGTTTGGAGAAGATACTCCCGCCATATTGCGGACAGCCGGCAACGCAACTGCGTCGCAAATTGCACCGGTAACCGATGCGGAAAGGGTAGGGGAGGCCGCCTCCTGGCATGGCCTGCTGTTCAACCAACTGCATTGGCTTACCCTGGCCTGGCTGCTCGGCGTGCTGGCACTGGGAGTAAGGGCGCTTGGCGCTTATCTGTTTCTGCAATACCTGCGCCGGGAAGGCGCCGCTACGCCGCCTGCCGCCTGGCAATACAGATTTGAATTATTAAAAATGAAAATGGGGGTCTCGCAAGCGGTATTATTGCTCGAATCTACAATCGTCAAAACTCCGGTGGCCTTCGGTTATTTCAAGCCGGTAGTGATGATACCCGCCGGCTGGCTGACCAATTTACCGCCCGACCAGGTTGAGGCGCTATTGCTGCACGAGTTGGCGCATGTACTGCGTAGCGATTTTCTGGTCAATTTTCTGCTTTCTATCATTACCATCCTGCTGTTTTATCATCCGGCAATACATTGGCTCGCTGCCCGCATCCGCGAATTGCGCGAGGAATCCTGCGACGACCTGGCCGTGGCCGGAGGCGCCGACCCTGTTGTATTTGCAGAGTGCCTGTTAGCTATTGTTAACCAAAAAAATATTGCTTTAACCATGAATGCCGCTTCCCAATCCAGCCATTTCAGCCGCCGCATACAGCGTTTGCTGGCGCCTCCCGTAACCGAACACGCCGACCGCTTTACCCTGATACCTTTTATCACTTCATTTGTCCTGCTTGTTGCCGTTTTTTTTACCGGCGTGCTGCAGGCGCAATCCCCCGCCGTAAGCGTCGCCGCCGATAAGATGAACGTACTCTATATCGGAGTCGACAACCCCCTCACGGTGGCCGTTGCCGGCGTGCCCAGCGAAAATATCCGCTTGTACAGCGACGAATTGACGCTTGTCGACAAAGGAAACGGAAACTATATCGCCCTCGCTAAACAACCGGGCAAGGCCGCTATCCGCGTTGAAGCCGGCAACAAGGCGCTTAAGGAATTGCAGTTTCGAGTGAAACGCATTCCCGACCCCACCGCAGTTTACAACGGCCTTACCAGCGGCGCTATTACCGCTGAAGAATTCAAAAAGCAGGCCGACCTGAGCGTCGCGCTTACTTCCGACTACGAAGGCATGTCCTGCCACATCTTATCTTGCAGTATTATCTGGGTGCGCCCCAAAGAAGACCCCATTGAGGTGTTTGTGCGCGAAGGCGGAATGAACGAAAGAGCCAAGCAATTGATCGAAAAAGCCGCCCCCGGCGATTTTTATTATTTTGAAAATATTAAAGCCAAATGCCCCGGCGGCGAAAGACCGCTCAATGCCCTGGTGTTCCGCATCATTGAATAGAGCGAACTATGCGGCTATGCACATATAAAGTTACGTGAAGCCCCTGAGTTCGCAAAGTCCAACTGTCCCAAAGTCCTAATTACACCCCATATCCATCCTCGACAGCGGGTCGTTATTCGGAAAACAATTGCCCGACATGGTTTCCTTAGGCGCATAGCGCTCCAGGTTGGGATCAAACAACCCGTTTTCCAAAAATTCTACCAGGTCGTCGATTTCTTTGTTTGTCAGCCCCAGGGGAGTTGTGAATAAAGCGCTCAATTGACTGGCCGGCACATCGGGGTTCTCCGGTATGCCGTTGTTGAAGTATTCTACTACTTCCCGCAGCGAGGTTTTGCTGGCGCCGTGGAAATAAAAACCGATGCCTTTCATATTGTACAACTGCGGTACTTTGAACTTGTGCATGTCTTCGGGCCTGCCGGTAAATCCGCCACGACCCACATTGCGCTTGTCGTCAGGGCCGGTGCGAAATACCTTGGCGCCATGTTCCTGATACAAATTATTAACGCCAAGCGCATAAAACTGGTGCGGGCTGCTGTTGAGCGAAGGACTGTTGTGGCAGCGGTAACATCCCGCTTTCCCAAAAAACAAAAGCGCCCCCCGCTTCTGCTGTTCCGTCATGGCGCTGCGGTCGCCTTTGAGCCAATCCTGAAACGGCGCCTGATTGGTGAGAATGGTGCGGAAGTAGGCTGCAATGGCAAAAGCAGCCGTTTTGAGGGAGTATCGCTCCGATACCGGAATGTCGGGAAACGCAGCGTCAAACATGGCCGTGTATCCCAGCGAATCGGTAACGGCTTTGTTGACAACCTGGCGATGCACGATTAATGCCCGCTCATTGTTGGCTTCCAGCCCCATGATACCCTTGAAGTTGATCTCTACCAGCGTATCCTGGTGCCAGGCTGATTCGGTGCCTTCGTTTACGTGAAATGAGCCGAATGTACCCGCCCATAAGGCATTGGTGACGTAAGCCGTGTTGATGGTCGGCAGTGGGCGGGCGCCCTGCGCATCTACATCATCCCCTTCGTAATGCGGATTTTTAAATCGCCCCTCGCCGGCAAATCCAAAACCTACAGCCCCGTCGGCAATACCCTGAAAACGACCGGCGGTGAAGTTCCGAGAGGGAATATGGCAACTGCTGCACGAATAGGTCGCTTTTGATTCTGCATAGGTGGGGTCTAAACCAATGCCCGTTTCAAAAAACAGCATTTTTCCTAATGCTGCTTTTTCTGCCGTTACAGGATTTTTTGGATCCTGATTGGGCAGGTTGGCATAATCATTACTCTCCGGCAAGATATAGCGTTCTGTATCGCCAATAACCCGGATTAATTCGATGTCCAAAGGAGAGAATCCTTCGTGGGTGCAGGCAAAGACAAATACGACAATTCCTGCAAATACCAAGTACATTTTTCGCATAAGACCGAAGCTTTTCCTGTTATATAAATATAGAAAAGTTTACGTTCAAATGCAAAAAAGGTTTCAAGTATATTGGATGAAAACAAAAAGCGCAGCAAAAACTTGCTGCGCTTTTTGTTGCTTGGGCGCACATGGCTTTATGCCAACTCCGGCTCGCTTTTCTTTCCGCGAAGCCGCGCAAAAAAGTCCTTGATTTTGTCGGCAAAGATATATACCACCGGCACTACGACCAGCGTAAGAAACATTGAGCTTGTTAGCCCGCCGATGAGTACCCAGGCCAAACCGTTTTTCCATTCCGAACCGGCGCCTTTGGCAATGGCAATCGGAATCATACCGATTACGAGCGCCAGCGTAGTCATCAGGATGGGCCGCAAACGAGCCCTGCCCGCCTCGATAAGCGCGTTGTAGGTGTCGTGCCCCTCCGCTTTGGCCTGTATGGCAAAGTCGACCAGCAAGATGGCGTTTTTGGCCACCAAACCAATGAGCATGATGATACCCAAAATGGTGAAGATATTCAGCGTTTGCATGGCCAAAGCCAGCGCCAGCAAGGCGCCTACCATCGCCACCGGCAATGAAAACATGACAACAAAAGGGTAGATATAGGAATCGTAAAGCGCTACCATGATCAAGTATACAAACAAGATAGACGCCAGAAAGGCCAGCCCCAGGCTCGAAAACGATTCCGCCTGGTTGCGCAGGTCGCCGTCGTATTTGACGGTAACGCCCGCAGGCGGCGGGTTTTGTTCCACCCACTCCGTGATGGCCTGGCCGATGGTGCCCGAAGGTACGCCCAGTACTTTCGACTGTACCTTGACCGAGGGTATGCGGTCGTTGCGCTCCAGACGCGCCGCCCCGGTGGTGGGCTTGATATCGGCTACCTGGCTTAACTTGATGAGCTGCCCGCGCGGGTTCATGACGGTTAGCTCGGCTATGTCTTCCGCATCGCGGCGGTCAAATTCGTCGAGCACGATGTTGATGTCGTATTCGTTGCTGCCGTCTTTGTATTTGGCGTCGGTATTACCGCTGAAGGCGGTCTGCAAAGTGCCCCCCACCATCGCCATGGTGAGGCCCATCTCCGACAAACGCGCGCGGTCAACTTGCACCCGCACCTCGGGATTGCCTTCCTCCAACGACCATTCCGGCTCCAGCGTGCCTTTGATCTGTTTCAGTTGAGTCAGCATTTTATCGGCGTAGCCCTTGGCTTGCTCTATATTGGCGCTGCTCAGGATGATCTGAATAGGGGCGTCGTTGGCGCCGCCGAAAAAGGCCACTTCGCTTGAAGTCACTTCAACGCCCGGCAACATGGCCGTCAACGCGTTTTTGGTCTGCAATGAGTACAACGCCGTCGATACGGCACGCTGCTCTTTGGGTACCAGTTTGACGTTGACCTCCGCGATGTACGGACTGCGCTGCGCCGAGGCGAATCCCGACTTGGCGCCTACAGAAGTGAATATGCCGACAACTTCTTTTTTCTCAAATAAAAATTTCTCAATCTGCTGCGTAACCTGGTTGGTCTGCTGTATGGTGGCGTCTTTGGGCAATTCTATTTGAATAATGAATTCCCCGCGGTCGCCGTTAGTGATGAATTCACTGCCGATGAATCCTTTGGTAATCAGTGAAAACGAGCCGAAAAACAAAGCGCCCGTAGCGATCAGCACAATGGCTTTGTGATTGAGCGACCAGCGCAAAATGCCCACATATCCTTCTGTCAATTTGCTGAGTCCCCGCTCAAACGTGCCGAAAATGATGCCGCTGATTGTTTTATTGTCGAAATGCTCTTTGCGCGAAAAACGCGCGGCCAGGGCAGGCGCAATAGTGTAGGATATCAGCAAACTGAGTAGCGTAGACATCACCACCACCAGCGAAAACTGCCGCATGATGTTGCCCACAATTCCAGAAGTGAGCGCCAGGGGAAAAAATACAACTACAATTACCAGCGTGATCGACAGAGCTGCCAGAAAAATCTCTTTGCTGCCGTCAAGCGCCGCTTTCCGGCTCGGTTTGCCCATCTCCAGGTGCCGGTATATGTTTTCCAGCACCACAATGGAGTCGTCAACGAGAATACCAATCACCAGCGACATAGCCAACAAGGTCATGAGGTTGAAGGTGAACCCGAAAACGTACATCCCGATAAAGGTGGTAACCAGCGATACCGGAATGGAGATCAACACGATGCCTGCGTTGCGCAAACTGTGCAAAAACAACAACATGACCGCCGCCACGAGTATGATAGCCAGGAAAATATCGTGCTGCACCGCATTCACCGCCTCAATGGTAAAATCGGAGGTGTTGTTGGCAATGGAAAATTTCAGCCCCTCGGCTTGATACTGCTCTTCCAGCTTGTTGAGCTCCTCCTTGACGGTTTCCGTTACGTCTACCGCGTTGGCATCCGATTGCTTGAGCACATACATGCCGATAGAGCTCACGCCGTCTACGCGGCTGATATCGGTGATCTCTTTTTCGGTGTCAACCACTTCCGCTACTTCGTGCAGATGAACCGGCGCGCCGAATTGATTGGCGGAAACCACTACGTTGCGCAAATCTTCCAGCGAGGTAAATTTACCCGCCAAACGAATCAATACCTGGGTATCGTTGTTTTTTAATTTGCCCGTGGGAAAATCGAGGTTGGCCTGTTGTATGGCCTGCTGTATCTGAAATATCGACAGGTTGAGCTGCTCCAGCTTGTCTTTGCGAATGTTTACCCGTATTTCGCGCTCCTGCCCACCAATCAGGTTGAGCTGCCCCACCCCCTTGATCTTGGACAAAGCCGGCTTTACCCGGTCTTTCATGAGGTCGTAAAACTGGGTGGCCGGCAAGCTGGATACCGCTCCGATATTCATGATGGGGATTTCATCGCTCGAAAATTTCGATACGATGGGCGTCTGCGCATCGTCGGGCAGGTCGTTCTCAATCTGGTTGAGCTTGCGCTGCGCATCCTGCAACAACAAATCGACGTTGACGCCGTCTTCAAAGTTGACCAGAATTACCGAGTAGCTCTCCAGCGATGTCGATTGAATATCCCTGATGTTTTCTAATGACGATAATACGTCTTCAATTTTCCGGGTGACGGAGTTCTCTACTTCCGCCGGCGATGCGCCCGGGTATACGGTGGCCACCGTGATCAACGGCGCCGAAAATTTGGGGATCAATTCGTAACTCAACTGCTGAAAACTGAAAAAACCCAATACCATCAATACGGTGAAGATGACCACCAATATCGAAGGACGTTCTATGCTTAGTTTTATCATGGCATTTTTATTTTTAGGTTACAGGGTGACAAGGTGACAAGGTGACAAGGTGACAGGGTGACATGGTGACTTGGTGACTTGGTGACTTGGTGACGTGGTGACATGGTGACATGGTGACTTGGTGACTTGGTGACATGGTGACATGGTGACATGGTGACTTGGTGACTTGGTGACGTGGTGACGTGGTGACAGCGTGTTAACGTGTTATGGTGATAATGGTATCAAAGTTCACCCTGTCACCCTGTCACCCTGTCACCTTGTCACCTTGTCACCTTGAAACCACCTTCACCTCCACGCCGTCACTCAACCCCGATTGGCCCGAGCGCACCACCGTTTCACCGGCTGACAGTCCTTCCAGCACCTCTACATAATCGCCGTAGCTCTCTCCGGCGCGCACCTGGCGAAGACGGGCGGTATTTTTTTCTACAACATATACTTTACCATCGAGTACGCTGCCTACAAAAGCGCTGCGGGGAATTGCCAGAGCGGCCACCGGCGCGGTTGCGGAAAATTGCGCTTTTCCGTTCATCCCGGCTTTGATAGGGGTTGGTCCTGTATTTGATACCTCGATTTGTACCGGGAACCGCTTGGTCATATCGGCCTGTACATCCACAAACGTAACAACGCCGTTGAATTCGCGCCCGCGCGCCACATCGGCGGTCACTTTTACCCGTTGTCCTTTTTGAACGGTCACCACCTGGTCTTCAGTAAGGAAAACATCAATACGCAAAGGGTTGATGCTCACAATGTTGGCAACCGGCGACCCCGGCGCCAGGTAAGAACCGTCTTCAATACGCATATTGTTGACCGTGCCCGAAATCGGCGCCTTGACGTAAGTATCATCGAGGCGTTTTTGAAGCGATTCGATACCTATTTTCAGGCTTTCTACGCCTGTTTTGGCTTCGTCGTATTGCTGCTGGGTCACGCCGCCGTCATTGATCAGGTTAGACAGCCGCGCGAGGTCCTTCTCCGCTTTTTGCAGGTTGAGCCGGTTGATCTTTAATTCGTTTTCGATAAATTTATTATCAACCGCCAACATCACTTGACCCTTCTGAACAAACGTGCCATCGTCAATTTTAAGGCTGGTAATACGGCCGTTGACGTCGGAAATCACCATTACCTGTTTGGAAGGCATAAAGGTGCCGTTGACTACAAAGTCGCTGCTGAACGATTTTTTTTCTACCTGTGCTACCGCCACAGGGATAAAACTATTGCGTTGCTGCGACAATTCGGCGTTGGCCTGCATAGTGGTCTTGTTTTCTTTGAGCTTCCAGCTGATGGCCAGCGCGCCCGCTATCAAGGCGACGAGCATAACGCTTATGCTGATTATGCGGCTTTTATTCATGGTTGTTATTATTTTAACAGGGTTGTTGAATTATTTTCCTGAAGTGAGCGTAGGCAATAAGATGCCCCGGGCGTTGAGCAATTCCAGTTCGGCCAGTTTGACCTGCAATAAGGCGGTCAGGTAGTTGGTTTGCGCCTGCCTCATACTGGTTTCCGCCGTGAGCAGCTCGGTGACGGGCGCTACTCCTTCCGTAAAGCGCTTTTGCGACACCCGGTATACGTCTTCCGATACGCGGCGGTTTTCACCCAGCACTTTCAGATTATTGAGATTGGTGCTGAGCTGCAACATCGCGTTGTCGTATTGCAATTGCAGCCCGTCGCCGGCGCGCCGCCGGTCTTCGGCAATCTGCAGCAACTCGATGTTGGCCTGCTCCACCTGCGCTTTTTTGCGGAAGCCGTCAAAAACAGGCACATTGAGCCGCAGCCCGATCATACTGAACCTGAACCAGTTGTTGCCGTTGCCCAAGGCGCCGAGGTCGTTGCCCTGCCCTTGAAAATTGTAACTGCCGAACGCCGACAGGGTAGGCCAATAACCGGCTTTGTAACGCGCTACGTTGTATTCGTTGAGCACGCGCTGCATGTCGAGTATCGCCAGCGTGGTCTGCTGCGTAAAATCAGGTTTGGTCACAGCAACTTCCGGCAGGGAATAGCTTTTCTCATCTATGGTGTCGCTCAGGGCTATAGGCTGGTCGAGGGGCATAGCCATGTAAAATTTCAAAGTGCGCATGAGCTGCTCCAGTTGCAAATCAAGGTTGCGCAACTGGGTTTCCAGGTTGATGCGGTTGACGCCGATCTGGTCTACGTCAATTTTTTTGGCCAACCCGTTCTGCTGCTGTTTCGACACCATGTCGTAGAGCCGGTTCACCTGGTCGAGGTTCGCCTCCAGAATCTGCCGCTGCCTGGATACCAACTGCGCCTGGTAGTACATCTTCGACACATCGTATGCCACTTCTTCTTTCGTTTTGGTGGCCAGCAACCTGTTCAGATCGCTCACTTTGCGCGTAGCTTCAATGCCCAAAAAGAAAGTTTTGTCAAATACCAACTGATTGAGGCTGATACCCGCAGAGGTGTTAAGCGTAGTGCCGAATTGCACAGGGATCAATTCTCCCGGGGCGCCGAAAAATTCTCCAGGAATGAGCGAGGTGGGCAACTCTACATTGTACGTGAAGTCGCCGCCAATATTGATTTGCGGATAACCTACGCTGAGTACCTCTTTGATATATTGCTCTCCCTGGCTGATTTCCAGCTCCGATTTGCGCACCAGCGGGCTGTGCTGAATGGCATGTTGAGCGCAAGCAGCCAAACTCATAGGCTGGGCCGCAGTCTGGGCATTAAGCGGTTGAAGAAAGGGAATGTATGCTATCAGAAATAAAATAGCACGTATGTTGCCGATCATAAAAGGGTGTTTTGTATAAACTTGCGCTTTAAAGTCCTGAACGTTCAAGTAAATGTATCTCAGGACTAAAAAGTTCAATTGCCAAATAATATTTTGCCTGGTTTTTTGCGACCACAAAGGTATCCCCCTTTTATATGCCGCGCAACAATTCAAAAAGAAAATTTGTACAACTGTTCTAATTTTTCGATAAAAATCAAAAAATGATGGATAAGCGCTTGCTCATTCTCTACAATTTGCGGTTATGGTCAACGCTAAGCCTTTAAGTAGAAAATGTAAATAAAACGCGTACAATATAATGCAGTATTCGCAATTTGATGATGCAATCGTCTAATTTTTGTGTTAAAGTTTTGGAAATCCGAATCCGACAACTAATTTTGGCAAGCCACGTAAGCGATGATGTTCCAATTTTGGAAAAAACATCCACTAAAAAGCAGCTACTACCCCCTTAAAGCCACTATTGGAAAGCACGTAAACAACACGCTTCAAGCGCTGCATTTTAGTAATTATTTGGCTAAGCTTAAGACGCTCATGGGAAAAGAAAAGTACATTTACAATACCCACACGCTGCAATACGAACGGGTAGTAGAACCATTAAGTTCCAAATTACTCAGATTATTCGGATTTCTCTGCGCAGCCATTGTCACCGGATTCCTTTTTATGCTCATTTCTCACCGCTATTTTCCGTCTCCGCGGGAGAAATCGCTGCTCACCGAAAACAGACAACTTCGCATGGAGATCGAGCAGGCCTCCAAGGAATTTGACCGGCTCAGCGAAGTGCTCGACAATTTGCAACAACGCGACGCCTACGCCCACCGCATGATCTTCGGCATGGATCCCATCGATGACGGCATCTGGAACGGCGGTACGGGCGGCCACGATAAATACGCCAATTACCGCCAGTTCAAACACTCCGGCGATGTAATGGCCGCCATGCGCGAGCGCGTTGACAAGCTCAAGCGGCAAATGGATATTCAGTCCCATTCTCTCGATACAATTATTGATATGGCCAAGGCCAAAGAAAAAATGCTGGCCAGCATGCCCTCCATCAAACCGGTGCGCAGCGACAAACTCGCCCGCGATGTGAAACTGCTCTCCGGCTTTGGCTATCGAATCCACCCGATTTTCAAGGTGCCGCGTATGCACAGCGGTATGGACTTTACAGCGCCCAAAGGCACGCCCATCCAGGCTACCGGCGCAGGCCGCGTTATCAAGGCCGAACGCGGCAGCGGTTTCGGCATGCACGTGGTGATCGACCACGGCTACGGCTACCAGACACTCTACGCCCACATGAGTAAAATTGAAGTTCGCGAAGGGCAAACCGTCAAACGCGGACAAACTATCGGCCGCGTGGGCAGCACAGGTACCTCCACCGCGCCGCACTGCCACTACGAAGTCCACTACCGCGGCCAACCCGTCAACCCGATCCAATACGTGGTCGACGGCCTGTCGCCCAAAGAATACAACGAACTCGTTAAAGCCGCTGAAGCCGCTAATCAATCTTTCGACTAAAGTATTACTTTGCCATATGAACCTTAAGGTATCAGAGAAAGACCTCCGCCGCGGAGGTCTTTTTTTCATTGTAGCAGGCGCCGCACTGTTCTCCGCTTTTCTGTATTACCCCGCGTCTACTCCTTCGCCGCAACAACAGGAAAAGCCGGCGCCGGACACCGTATTCATCCGGGCCGAAACGCCCGAACACAGCGATACCGCCCAAATCCTCACCGTAGTGGGCGTAGGCGATATGATGCTGGGTACCAACTACCCCTCTAAGGCATACCTCCCCCCAAACAACGGCAAAGACCTGCTGGCGCCTGTACTCGACCTGCTGAAAAACGCCGACGTGACCTTCGGCAACCACGAAGGAACCATCCTCAACACGGGCGGCACGCCAAAAAAATGCCGTGATCCCAAGGTGTGTTATGTATTCCGCACCCCCGAACACTACGTCGATCGATTTGTCGAAGCCGGCTTCGACGTGCTGAGCCTGGCCAATAACCACAGCGGCGACTTTGGCGCCGAGGGCCGCAAACGCACCAAAGCCGTTTTGCGCGAAGCCGGTATTCATTTTGCCGGATTGGCGGGCACTGATGAAACCGCCGTATTCGAGCGCAACGGCGTCAAATTCGGTTTTTGCGCCTTCGCCCCCAATAGCGGTACTTGCGACCTGCGCGATATCGCGGGCGCCAAGGCTATCGTCGAGAAACTGGCCGCCGAAACCGACGTGGTTATCGTGTCGTTTCACGGCGGAGCCGAAGGCGCCGACCACCAGCATGTGCCCCGCGCTACTGAAACTTTCCACGGCGAAAACCGCGGCAACGTTTACAAATTTGCCCACGCCGTGATCGATGCCGGCGCCGATATCGTTTTCGGCCACGGCCCCCATGTTACGCGCGCTGTTGAATTGTACAAAGACCGGTTTATCTCCTACAGCCTGGGCAATTTTTGCACCTACGGCCGATTTAGCCTGAGCGGCCCCGCCGGCATCGCGCCGCTGATTACCCTGCAAATCACCCCCGACGGCGAATTCGTGGAAGGCCGGATAACCCCCACCTACCAACAAAAAACGCATGGCCCCAAAATAGACCCCCAAAAACGGGCTATCAAAACCATCAAGAATTTGACAAAAACCGACTTCCCGGAAACGCCGCTTACCATCGACGACGACGGCAGGATGCGCAAAAAATAACGCCGGGCAATGCGAATGACTGTTTTTTGCGGTAAATTGCACCTGCGCAGCATGGTTCCTAATTCGCAAATATGAACAAAGCCACTTCTCCCGCCGATCGCTATTGCCACAATTGCCACTACCCCCTGGCGCCTTATGGCGACTATTGCCCGCATTGCAGCCAGAAATACACCAAGGGCAAGGTGACGGTATGGGAGTTGATTACCGAATTTTTTGACACGCTTTTTAATTTCGATTCCAGGATATTTCTTACGCTGCGCGACCTGTTTTACCCGGGCAAGCTCACCAATGTGTATTTTGAGGGAAAACACAAACGCTACGCCAGCCCAGTCCGGCTGTTCTTGTTTATGGCAGTTTTGCATTTTGCAGTAATCGGCTTCCTCGTCCAGGGGCAAGTAGAAAACGCACTGGAACGCGAAATCAGTAAATCGACGAAATCAGCCAATAATGCAGAATTGCTCGACAGCCTGCTTATCGCTCGCGACAAGGTGGCCCAGATGTTTCCAACGCAGCCGGATGTGCCTGTGGCCATCGATTCGCTGCTCAAACAGGTTAAAATAGAACAGGACAGCGTGCCCATTATTTTTTTCTGGCCGGGCATGGTTGCCGACTCTTCGAAAGCCGAACCCCGAATTGCTTCAAAAGACTTATTCACGCTTTCTGAAGAGCAGGTGCTTGATAAATATCAAATCAAAGGGTTCTGGCCCCGGATGCAGGTGCGGCAAAACCTGCGCGCCTACAAACATCCCGATACCCTGGCATCCTATGTGTTGAGCAAGTTGATCTGGATGGTGCTGCTCATGATGCCGGCCCTGTCGCTTATTCTCAAGTTGCTCTACATCAGGCGGAACAAATATTTTGTTGAACACCTGGTATTCTCTTTCCACTATCACGCCTTTGCCTTTCTGATTATGTCGGCCTATTATATTTATTTAGTGAATGCGGCAGAATCTGAAACCGAAACAACCCTTGACAATATTATCCTGGCAGTTACGCCTAATTTGCTGATTATTTATTTGTTGCTGGCTATGAAGCGCGTATACCAACAAGGCTGGATAAAAACTTTTGTCAAAATGTGCATTTTGAACACAGCCTACCTGATCATATTTTTGACTTTCCTGAGCCTGACCGTGGTCATTAGCGCATTGCTTTTTTAATTCTAAACTAATAACATGTCCAATAGCGTTTACGAACAATACGAAACCGTCATAGGGTTGGAAGTGCACGTTCAACTGGCCACGCTCAGCAAGGCCTTTTGCGCCGATGACGCTTCGTTCGGCGGGGAGCCCAATACCCACGTGAGCGCTATTTCGCTGGGGCACCCCGGCACTTTGCCCCGACTCAACAAAAAACAGGTAGATTATGCTGTGCGGCTGGGCCTGGCATTGGGCTGCCGTATTAATACTCGCAATACTTTTGACCGCAAAAATTACTTCTATGCCGATTTGCCCAAAGGCTACCAGATCACTCAGGACAAGCAGCCGGTGTGCATTGGCGGCGCTTTACCCATAAAACTCGGCGAATCCTGGAAAAATATCCGCTTGCACCATATTCATATGGAAGAAGACGCCGGCAAAAGTATCCACGACCAGAACCCCCGCTTTTCGTTTATCGACCTCAACCGCGCCGGCGTGCCCCTGCTGGAGGTGGTAACCGAACCCGACCTGCGTTCGGCAGAGGAAGTTGACGCCTTTATGAGCGGCATGCAACAACTGGTGCGCTACCTCGGCGTTTCCGACGGCAATATGGAAGAAGGCTCCATGCGCTGCGACTGCAACGTTTCGGTGCGCCGCAAGGGCGACCCCCAACTCGGCGAGCGCTGCGAAATCAAAAATCTCAACTCGATGCGCTATGCCCGCAGGGCCATCGCTTATGAAGTAAAACGCCAGATAGACCTTATCGAAGCGGGTGGCAAAGTGGCCCAGGAAACCCTGCATTTCGACCCCGAGACGGGTATCACCTCGCCGCTGCGCAGTAAAGAAGACGCCCACGATTACCGCTATTTCCCCGATCCCGACCTGCCGCCGGTATTGCTTACCGCCGAATGGATCGCCGAACAAGAACGCGCCCTGCCCGCTTTACCCTGGCAATTGTACGCCAGATTTCGCAATGAATACCAACTCAGCGATTATGACGCCACCTTACTTATCGAAGATGCCGGAACTGCCGCTTATTTTCTGGATTTATGTGCCCATACTCCCCATAAAAAGGCGGCGGCCAATTTAATTATAAATAAAATTATACCCTGGCGCCGGGAGACAGGCGCCGAACTGGCCGGCTTTCCCCTTGCGCTATCTTCGCTGGCCGCTTTTCTCCAACTCATCGACGAAGGCAAGGTGAGCAACGCCATAGCATACCAGCGCCTGTTACCTGCGCTAATGGAAAACCCCGGCAAAGCGCCCCTGGCGCTGGCTCAGGAACTCGAACTCATCCAGACTGCCGATACCGGCTTATTGGGCGAACTGGCAGACCAGGTACTGGCAGCCAATCCCGACAAAGTAGCCGCTTACAAAAAAGGCAAAACGGGCCTGATGGGCTTTTTTATGGGCGAAATGATGCGCTTGTCAAAAGGCCAGGCCGATCCAAAAACCACCACTGCGCTGCTCGCCGAGAAATTGAAGGTATAGGCGGGTAACGCGGGCCAATTTCAACTTATGGCAGACAATATCACCATCGAATTGCGCGAACTCGAAATGAGCGATTACCAGTCGCTCAAAAGCGCCATGATCGAAGCCTATCCCGATTCGCCCAGCGATTACTGGATCGAAGAGCATATTCGCAAATTACTCGAAATTTTTCCCGAGGGGCAAATCGGTATTAGCGTCAATGGCGAAATCGTGGGCTGCGCCCTGGCTATTATCGTCAATTACGAACACTTTGGCGATGAGCATACCTATCAGCAGATTACGGGTAATTACACCTTTAATACACATACGCCCAAAGGCGACGTATTATACGGCATCGAGGTTTTTATCCACCCCGATTACCGCGGCCTGCGCCTGGGTCGCCGCCTCTACGACGCCCGCAAGGAGTTGTGCGAAAACCTCAACCTGCGCGCTATCATCTTCGGCGGCAGAATTCCCAACTACCACAAATACGCTCATTCGCTAACGCCTAAAGAATACATCCAGAAGGTCAGACACAAAGAAATCTACGACCCCACGCTGACCTTCCAGTTATCGAATGACTTTCACATCAAAAAGGTGCTCAAAGGCTACCTGCCGGGCGATACGTCTTCGCAGGAATATGCTACGCTTTTGCAGTGGGATAACATCTATTATACCCGCAAATCGGGCAGATTATCGGAGTATGAACCTATTGTGAGGCTTGGGCTGGTGCAATGGCAGATGCGGCCCTACCAGACCATCGACGACCTGTTTGAACAGGTGGAATACTTCGTTGACGCAGTGTCGGGCTATCAATCCGATTTCGCTATGTTCCCCGAATTTTACAACGCACCCCTGATGGCAGCCTACAACCACCTGGCCGAGCCGGAGGCCATCCGGCAGTTGGCGGCCTTTACCGAAGAATCCCGAAACCGCTTTGCCAACCTCGCCATCAGCTATAATATCAACATCATCACGGGAAGCATGCCGTTATTGCGCGAGGACAAGCTCTATAGCGTGGGTTACCTATGCCGGCGCAACGGCACTTACGAAGAATACGAAAAAATACACGTCACGCCCGACGAAGTCAAAAGCTGGGGTATGCTGGGCGGCCGCAAGGTAAGGGTGTTTGAGACCGACTGCGGGCCTATCGGCATTTTGACGAGCTACGATATTGTTTTTCCCGAATTATCCCGCCTGTTGGCTCAACAGGGTATGAAAATCCTTTTTGTGCCTTTTGTGACCGATACCCAAAACGCCTACGAGCGGGTGCGCATCTGCGCCCAGGCCCGAGCCATAGAAAGCGAGTGTTATGTGGCCATCGCCGGCGCCGTGGGCAACCTGCCCCGCGTACACAATATGGATATCCAATACGCCCAGTCGGCAGTGTTTACCCCCTGCGATTTTTCTTTCCCCACCAACGGCCTTCGCGCCGAAGCTACCCCCAATACCGAAATGATCCTCGTCTCCGACCTTGACCTGGATCTGCTCACGGAAATCCATACCTACGGGAGCGTCCGCGCTATTAAAGACCGCCGCACGGATATCTATGAGATACACTGGAAGAAGGGGAGAGGGAGTGAGGGAGTGAGGGAGTGAGGGAGTGATGTTGAATTTTTGATGTTTGATTTTTGATAAACTATCCAACATCAAACATTAACAAAGATCGCCCCTCGCCAAGTCTCCCTCCCTCTCACCCTCCCCCCCTCTCACACTCCCTTCACGGCAAACCGCGTCCAGCCGTCGGGGTCGGATTTGAGAGAAAAAGACCAGCCGTGGGCGGTAAGGATTTCGCGGGCGAGGGTAAGCCCGATGCCCTGGCCGCCGTTTTTGGTGCTAAAAAAGGGGGTAAACAACTTGTCTTCCAGTTCTTTCGGGATAGGCTTCCCATTGTTAGCAATGCAGAGTTGGCGGGGGTTGGCAGACAGGGTGATGCTTACAATCCCATTCTCTGCGTTGGCCTCTATCGCATTTTTCATCACGTTCACCAACACCTGTTCGATCTGGCCGGCGTCGGCCAAAACCTGGAGGGGAGAAATAGGAAGGTTTAGTTCGAGGTGAACGCCGGCATTTTTTGCGCTAAAAGACATCAACTGAGTCACTTTTTTCAGCAGTTCGTTGAGATCGACATTGGTTAAGGTAGGAGCCGGCAGCCGGATCACGTCGGCAAAATTGCGCATAAATTGGGAGAGATGTTCGTTGCGTTCGATAGCGACTTGCAGGGCGGGTTTGATTTCTGAATCGGGAGCCTGAAGCTGGAGTGTAGTATCCAAAATCGAATTCACGGCGCCGATAGAATTGTTGACCTCGTGGGCCATCATTCGGATCACCTTGCCGTAGGAGCGCTTTTCGGCTTCCAGAATATCGGCGGTAAGTTCTTCGATCATCACAAAATCGCAGGGAAAGCCGCGGTCGACAAACTGGGCTTTCCGGATTTTGAGCGTGCGGGGGCCTTCCAGGGTGATTGTCCGGGATTCGCCCGTTTTTAACTCGCCGATAGCCTGAAAAACCGGGTGCTTAAAATCGGTTATCGGCCGGCGCCTTACCTTTTCCTTTTGAAGGCCGGTCCACTCCAGGGCCCGGGGATTCATGGCCGCAATCAAGCCGTCGTAGTCGAATAAGATGATGCCTGTGGGAGAAGTTTGTATCAATTTTTCCAAAAAATAATGCTGTTCCTGCTGAGCGGTTCGCTCCAGTCGCAACTGATCGATCATGTGGTTATAGACCTCGATAAGCTGGTCCATCTCGTATTTGCCTGTTTTCACAAACTTTACATTAAAATCGCGGTCTTTGATAGCATCGGCGCCGCGCATGAGGAGTTGCAGCGGGCGGATCAATTCGTTGTAGAGCGACCAGGAGATAGCCACGGAAAGCAGGATGAAAAATTCAGAAATGATAAAAAACAGTTTGTTTTCGCTAAAAATAAAAAACGACAGCGCGATAGTCACGGCATGAATGACGACAATAAAGAGGATAAATTTAGTACTTAGTTTCATAGGTCGTCCTGGCTATAAGGGATACCGAATTTTTCGAGCCGGCGGTACAGTGCGCTGCGGGTAATGCCCAGCGATTTGGCCACGCGGGCGATTTTGCCTTTGTGGAAAGTCATGGCGCGTTGAATCATTTGCACTTCCATTTCCTCGAGGGTCATGGCGCCGACTTCCGGCAGTGAGCCGGCGGTTTTACGGGTGGAAGGCTGGTATTGTTGTTGAAAATCGGCCACGCCGAGGGTATCGTGGGGGGTCACCAGCACCGTGCGTTCAACCAGGTTTTTCAATTGGCGGATATTGCCGGGCAGGGGCAGCGTTTTGAGCCACTTCATGGCTTCGGGTTCTATACCAAGCGGGCGGTTGTATAATTCGCTGAGGTTTTTGATAAAATGATCGACCAGCAGGGGAATATCGCCGGGGCGTTCGCGCAGGCTGGGCAATTTGAGGGTAATGAGATAGATGCGATACAGCAAATCTTCCCTGAACTGATTATTGGCCACCATGTCCTCTAGGTTGCGATTGGTAGCCGAAATTATGCGTACATCAACGGTTTTGGTGCGGCTGCTGCCCAATACTTCATAGGTGCGATCCTGGAGTACGCGCAACAGTTTTACCTGACTTGATAACTCGAGATCGCCTATTTCATCCAAAAAAATAGTGCCCTTATTCGTCATTTCAAATCGCCCTACCCTGTCTGTGCGGGCATCGGTAAAAGCGCCGCGCACGTGACCGAACATTTCCGATTCAAACAAACTTGTAGATATACCGCCCAGGTTCACCTTCACAAAAGGCCGCTTGCTTCGCAGACTGTTTTGGTGGATAGCCTCGGCAATGAGTTCCTTGCCGGTGCCGCTTTCGCCCATGATGAGCACCGGGGCATCGGTAGGGGCCACCCTGCCGATAGTTTCGAGGATTTGGATGATCTGGGTATCCTGTCCGATGATAGCGCTGAAATCGAACTGCTCGTCGAGTTTTTTACGGGCGGCGGCGCCTCCCATCATATTGGAGGCATCTTTGGGCGACGACAGTTGCAGAATCGTGCGTATCGATTCCATCAGGTGGCTATTCTTCCAGGGTTTGTTGATGAAATCTGCGGCGCCCAGTTTCATGCCTTTTACGGCCAGGTCTATGGTTGCCCAGCCCGTAATCAGGATCACAGGCAGTTCGGGATAGACACTTTTGATACGTTCCAGCAACCTGAGCCCGTCGGCGCCGGAAGTTTCGCTGGAAAAATTCATATCGAGGAGAACCAGTTCGGGCTTTGAATGCTGCAAAAAGTCGAGCGCTTCGCCCGGCGAACTCACCGGCGAAGCGTCGAAGCCTTCATTTTTCAGCAAAAGCGAAAGCGAAGTGCGAACCGCTATATCATCGTCAATAATCAGTATCATGGTCTATTCTTCATGAAGCGCCGTTGCCGGATAAATTGCCGCTGCCTGCCGGCTCGGATAGAATGCACAGGCTACAGCCATCGCTAATATAGACAAAATTGCGAAAACAATGGCCCATCCGTAAACGGCGGCTTCAACATCGAGCGCGTTGAGCAGTGGTAATTGGACGGCAAAAAACACGCCCAAAAACACGCCAAACCCGGCAATGACCAGGGTTTCCGAAATAAAATACGACCATATCCCGGATTTGGTGGCGCCCAGGGCGCGGCGCAAGCCGATTTCGCCTTTCCGACGGTTGATATTTTGAAATAAAATGCCAAACAACCCCAACCCTACATTAAACACCAAAAATCCGCAAACGATAAACAAAATGAGGATAGGTACCCAGGTAGTTTTATCCTGCGTACGGCGCATATCATCGAGGTGCTGGATTTCTACCGTCCAGTTTTTACCCAATTGCTGCAGCGAACGCGCCAGTTGGGCTTCAAATTCAGGTGTGGCGTCGGGCGTTACTTTTACCAGCATATCGGATTCCCAGTTGCCAAGCGGAGCAAAAACACTGTTTTCGTCGGCCTGGAACGAAGAGCGGTGGCGGAAATAGTCAATTACGCCCACTACTTTTTGCTGATTATTTTCCAAGCCTACAATTTTTCCTATTGGATCTTCCTTGCCAAAAATGTTTTCTGCCATATGCCTGTTGATAACAATGGGCTCTATGTTGCCAATCGTATCTTCGTAGGCAAACCAGCGGCCGGCCAACATTTCGATACCCAATGTAGCGGCATAGTCGGGTTCTACATTGAAATAATCGCTTAAAGCCGATTTGCCGTTATAGTTGAAATCGCGATTGGAAGAGCTGAAGCTGAAGGGCAGATTGCCCGATGAAAAGGTAAAATGTTGTACCTGTTTCACATTTCTCAGGTGCTGTCGCACCAGTTCGCGATATTCAGCGCGCAGGGTGTCGTTTTGGGTGTTAAAATTGAGGTATACGGCCCAAACGTTTTCCGCCGACAGCCCCGCGGGTTTTACGTAGTTGCGGTAGGTGTAGATCGACAGGCTCCACACGGCAAAAAGAATCAGAAAAGAGACGAATATTTCGACCATCATCAAAAAATTGCTCTTTTTCTTCTTCCAGATGAGTTTTAAGATATGTGTAAACATGATTGTTGGAATTGCGATTGTGAATTAATACGGGGAATTTTTTACCACAGTTAAACGGAGTGCCACAGAGTTATTAATTACTCTGCGTCACGCTGTGAAACTCCGTTTAACTCCGTGGTAAAATAATAATCATGGTCATCCTTTCAATGCGTCGACTACGGGGAGTTTCGACATACGCCATGCGGGGAAAACCCCCGACATCAGCCCGAAAACCACGCTGAGTAACAAAGCCACAAACACTACTTTCCAGTTGATCGTCAGGTCGGCGTAGGGTATGAGGTCGCTTTGGTTGAACCACAGGATAAAAGCCCCCGACAGCACCAGCGCAAGCCCGCCGCCGATAATTGTCATCATCACATTTTCGATAATGAACTGCCACACCAGCGTATTCGAGGAAGCGCCAAAGGCCTTGCGAATGCCTATCTCGGAGGAGCGCTCCAGGATACGGCTGATGTTGATATTAACCAGGTTGATGGCCGGCAGCGACATAAACAGCAGCGCAAACACCACGGAAAAGACGTAAAAACGCGCCCGGGCCGAGCCGTCGCTGCCGTTGAAGAAGGTATCTTCCACTATACTCTCAAAATAGGGGTTGAGTTTGGCGTTGAGTACCTGAGGATGAAAAAATTCATCCTGCGGCAGCGGAATACGCGGCGTCACAGCGTTGTATTCGGCTTGTACCTTCGCCATGTCGGCCTTGCTTTTTGCCAGTACCATCACCTGGTATTCGCCGTTGTTGGAAGTATTGGCGGGGTCGCGTTTTTGCAGATGATAAGGCATGTATACGTCGGCGGCAACCATCATTCGGGTGATCGGACAGCCGCGCACTACGCCGATGACGCGCAGGTCCTGCCCGTTGATTTCTATGATTTTGCCTACCGCCGTAACACCTTTCCCGAAGTAGTCGTCGCGCGTGGCATCGTTGATAACGGCCACCGCCTCATTGGCGTCGATATTTTGCTGAGTAAAAGCTTTGCCTTCCAAAAAATCAAACTGTGTGATTTCCCAGAACAGGGGGTCGGCGTATTTAAAAAACAGCTTTAGCTTTTTGCCATTGCCATATGTATTCACGGTACTTGGCGTAGTCGAAAAGGCCACCTTTTCAGGCGTTTTCAGCGTCTTGACGTATTTGTTGATATAAGACAGGCTCATCGGCCCCCGGCGCATGGCGTTGTTGCCGTTGGAGGTATCGACTTCTTCGATCATGCTGCCGAAAAGCGTGCGGTCACGGTATACTTCCGGGTATTTACCCCCGAAGATGTGTTCGAAAAATGCCGTCAGCACGATCAGGATCATCAGCGTCATGCTAATGCCGAAGAGGCTGATGAAGGTGAAGAATTTGCGCCGCTGCATGACGGCCAGGGTGATTTTTAGATAATTTCTAAGCATGGAAATGATTTTGTAGGTGACAAGGTGACAAGGTGACAGGGTGACAGGGTGACAAGGTAACAGGGTGACAGGGTGACA
>DAINSQ010000032.1:0-33848 GCA_036741235.1 Saprospiraceae bacterium
CCGCCAACTTCGGCACGCCTACGGGTAACCCGCCAACACAACCGGGGGTGATTACCTTTTCATGGGTAGATCCTAACGTGAGCGGGGTGACGGTGCCCTCCGGAACCGCGATATTCGAAGTTTGTTTTAACGTTACAGGCAATACCACAACGACGGTAAGTTTCACCAATACGCCTACCGCTATTGAATTTACCAACAACATAGACCAGGTCGTTCCGGCTACTACCGATAACGGTACCGTCACTATCGGCGGCGGCAACAACGGTGGCGGCGGCGGCGGTGGCAATAACGGCAGCGATCCAACTTTTACAGGGTTTGGCCTGGTCATTGCCGATGTTGACAATGCGCAGGTAGGCCAGCAAGTGTGTATGGATGTGCATGTTTACGATTTCAATAATATCGTAGGTATGCAATATTCGATCAATTACAACCCGGCGGAACTTCAGTTTGTATCGGTGGGGGGCTTTAACCTCACGGGGTTGACAGCCGGCAACTTTGGTACGCCCACAGGTAATCCGCCGACACAAGCCGGCGCCATTACTTTCTCGTGGGTAGATCCCAACGTGAGCGGGGTGACGCTTCCCGATGGCACAATCATCTACGAAATCTGTTTCAATGTATTGGACGATGTATGTGCTGAGGTTGATTTCTCGGGCACACCAACAGCCATTGAAGTCACTGACGGCAACGGCAACGTAGTGCCATTCCAAAGCGACAGCGGCACGGTAGGCGCCGGTACGGATTGCGGTGGCGGCAATAATGGCGGCGGTGGAGGCCCCAATGGAACAGATCCAACCTTTACCGGTTTCGGCCTGGTAATTGCCGATGCAGAGAATGCGCAAATCGGCCAGCAAGTATGTCTGGATGTAGTAGCCTACGAATTTATTAATATCGTAGGCATGCAATATTCTATCAACTATAACCCGGCCCAATTACAATTTGCCTCGGTTGGGGGTTTTAACCTCACCGGGCTTACGGCCGGCAACTTCGGCACGCCCACGGGCAATCCGCCCACCCAACCCGGCGCAATCACCTTCTCGTGGGTAGATCCCAATGTATCCGTATCCGGGGTAACGGTCCCCAATGGCACTGCCATCTACGAAGTATGTTTCAACGTACTCGATGATGTGTGTGCAGAAGTGGTATTCTCGGGAATGCCTACGGCTATTGAAGTGACCGATGGCAACGGCAACGTAGTGCCTTTCCAAAGTAATAGCGGTACAGTAGCTGCTACGGCCAACTGTTTCGGCAGCAGCGGTGAACCCCCCGTAATTATGGCCAACGTAACCAACGTATTGTGTCGCAACCAAAGCACAGGTTCTATCAGCCTGACTGTAACCGGCGCAGGCCCTTTCACCTACCAATGGAGCATTCCGAATGCCGGTAACGTGGCTGTAGTTGCCAACCTGGCAGCGGGCGCCTATTCTGTTACCGTAACGGATAGCCAGGGCTTGACGGCTACCGGCAGCTATACCATCACCCAACCGGCCACAGCACTTTCGGTATCGGTAGTACAAGCCCTTGACGCATGCGCCGGGCAGAACAACGGCCAGATTGTGGTGAACGCTACCGGAGGTACGCCGTCTTATACATACAACTGGATTCCGCCGGGACAACCCAACAGCGGATTTTTGAATAACCTGCCTGCTTTTGATTTTTATCGCGTAACGGTAACGGATGCCAACGGCTGTAATGCCATATCGCCCTTTATCGATATCGATCAATTGGCGCCGATTTCGATTATTGGAGAAGTAACGGATATTAACTGCTCACAGGGCGCCAATACGGGGTCTATCGTTTTGAGCGTAACCGGCGGTAGTGGTACCTATCCTTCTATCAACTGGCAAACGCCGCTTCCCGATGGGCAGATGATGCAAACAGGCCTGGCTGCAGGCACTTATTCTGTGACGATCACTGACTCGAACAACTGCTCGAATAACGCTACTTTCCAGGTAGAGCAGCAGGGAGGCGTAATTCAAATTACAGGTATGGCGCCCACCAATATTCAGTTGGGCAACGATGGTAGCATTAATTTATCGGTACAGGGTGGTGCGGGCGCCTATGCCTATAGCTGGACGGGTCCTGGAAACCAGACCTTTAGTACACAAGATCTCAGTGGCCTTAATATTCCTGGTCAATATTGTGTAACCGTAACGGATAATGCGGGTAGCTGTGCCGCCAACCAGTGTGTAACCCTGGGCGAAAACGTTCGAATCAACGCATTCGAAATACTCGGATCTTGCAGCGGCGGCAGTACTGGGGCTATTGATATATCAGTTTCCGGCGGTACCGGTCCTTATAATTATGTGTGGCGCAATGCTGCCAATATTGTGGTAGGCACTTCGCAAGACCTGAGCGGGCAGGGCCCCGGCACCTATACTGTATTAATTACGGACAGCCAGGGACAACAAGTGACCGGTTCGTTTGACATCATGGGCCTTGCGCCGATTGTCATTCAGGGCAATGTAGGCAGCGCATCGACAGGCAACAACGGATCAATTACATTGACGGTGACGGGCGGCGATCCCGGTTATTCCTACATGTGGAATACGGGCGCCAATACCTCGTCTATCTCGGGGCTTACTGCGGGGCAGTATTGCGTTACCGTTACGGATGGAAGTACATGCCAGGCAACTCAATGCTTCACAGTGACCAGCACGCCGCTGGGTCCAACAAGCGTCGTTCCTGCCGGCGTTTCATGCGCGGGGCAGGAAGACGGCTCGCTGGTATTGGTAATGGCAGGCGGCATGGCGCCTTATACGCTGGTAATTGCCGGTCAGACGCTGACGAGCCCCAACGGTAGTTTCAACGTAAGCAATCTGCCGGCAGGTGTTGTTCCATATACGGTAACAGACGCGCAAGGAACCCCCTTTGCCAGCGAGGTTACCATTCCGGAACCGGAACCATTTGCACTCAACCCTACTATAGTGCACGACTCTGAAGATACAGGTTGTACGGGTAGCATTACGCTTGACATTACCGGCGGTACGGCGCCTTACACCGTTCAGTGGAATACGCAAGCCGTCGGCCCGCAGATCATCAACTTGTGCGAAGGAACCTTCATTCCGCAAATCACCGACGACAACGGCTGCGTATATACCTTTAACGAAGGGATTATACTCAACACATTTGCCGAATCGGCGGTAGTGAATGATGCGCTTTGCTCGGGTGATGAAAACGGTTCTATTGATTTGACGGTAAGCGGCGGAGAAGGGCCTTATTCCTTTGTATGGCGTCCGCAGGGGTCTATGACAATACTTTCAACTGAGGAAGACCTGCAAAACGTAACGCCGGGAACTTATGTAGTCACGATCATAGAACAATCGGGCAATACGCTGACGCGCACTTATATTGTAGGCACTGAATCCGACCTGGCGGTAACCGCTTCGGCTTCGAGCAACTACAACGGTTATGCCGTAAGTTGCGCTGATACCAACAACGGTTTGCTCGTCGCCAATGTCAGCGGCGCTCAGGGCAATGTGATATACGAGTGGGTATTAAACGGCGCATTGGTGGGTAATACCCAGCAACTAAGCAATGCAGTGGCTGGCAATTACGAATTGACGGTAGTAGATCAACTGAACTGTGAAGTAACGACTACTTTCACCGCTACGGCGCCTGCTCCGATAGACATACAGGCCAATGTGCTTGACGCTTCTTGTCCAGGTGTAAAAGACGGCAGTATTCTGGCTGTTCCGACAGGCGGCGCATCTCCAACCTATAATTTTGTATGGAGCAACAACGGCATCGGCCCCAGCCTCATGTTCCTTAATCCGGGCGATTATACCGTAACCGTGACTGACATGAACAATTGTCAGGCTGTTGCCACCTTTACCGTGAACAACCCGGAGCCGATTACCGTAGAAGTGCTCACCGAACCTGCAACTGATGATTGCAACGGCATAGCTCGCGCAGTTGTTACCGGGGGTACGGGGACTTACAACTACTTCTGGTTGAATGCTCCGGCTAGCGCTACTTCTCCGCAGATCATCAACCTGTGTCCGGGCGATTACTTTGTACAAGTGACCGACTCCAATGGATGTACATCTATTGATGGCGGCACTGCAATGGGTACCGTAGACGACCGTCGCTTCCCCTGCCTTGACGAGCGCGTAGTCATTACGCCTGATGGTAACGGAACGAACGATGAATTCATCATCTTCTGTATCAATGACCTGCCGCAAAATCATTTGGAAATATACAATCGCTGGGGTCAGTTGGTATTTGAGGCAGACAACTACGATAATACCTGGGAAGGCACGGATCAAAATGGCAATCCATTACCGGAAGGCCCGTACTACTACGTATTGGAATACCAGGGGCCCAACGGCGCATTGATTCAGCAAAAGGGATCGATTACGTTGCTCCGGCAATAACAGAACCGGCGGTGTGAGGTATGACAATCGCATACCTTACACCGCTACAATAATCGTCTATCACATATCCATCAACCATTAACCGATTTTCAATGAAAAAGATATTTCTACTTATAGCATTGGCTTTGACCTGCAAGTGGGCGGTTGCTCAAGACGAAGCCATCTTCATGCACTATCTGGTTAGCCCCATCTTGATCAACCCGGCGGCGGCCGGTTTCCAGGAGGGGTTGCAATTGCAGGCCAATGCCCGCGCGCAGTGGACCGGGTTTGAAGATTCTCCTAAAACTTACGGCGCCCTGGCTAATTCGCCTATTGGCAAAACATTCGGCCTGGGAGTAGGCGTATTGTCGGAACAGGCTGCGCAACTCAATCGTATGCGTGTGCAGTTGAACACAGCTTTTCGTTTTCGCATCAAAGAAAATTTCAAGCTGGGTATTGGTTTTGGCACGGAATACCAGCGCATGGTGGTGAGCAATGACGTTACCGACAACAACTTTTTCCAGGGCGGCGACGATTTGCTCGACGATTTTCTGAACGGCAAAGGCGTTTTTGATGCAACCATCGGCGTTTACGGCACTTATCTCGAACACACTTATGTTGGGCTTACGTTTAACAACCTCGTGCGCAACAGGCTCGACGATATTGCCAGCAGCAATGACAATGGCTCGTTCCTGAAATATTATACTTTCAACGTAGGCCACCGCTTTGATTTGCCCGATCTCAATGTAAGCCTGGAGCCTTCTGTATTGTTCCGTCAAATCAAAGACGTACCTTTTCAGATGGATGTCAACCTCAAGGCCGGCTTCTTGCAGGATCAGCTTATCGCAGGATTGTCTTATCGCTCAATAGGCGCGTTGGGTATTCTGTTGGGTACCAAAATTTCGACCTTCAATTTGTTTTACTCCTACGATGTGTCCTTCCAACGGTTCCAGCGGTACAATACGGGCTCTCACGAATTTTCGCTGGCTTTCACGCTCAAACCGAAGGAAAAAGCTATCAAGGGGTACTAACATAATTGGCAGTGGTTATTCATCGCAGCGTATTGGCTTTTTTAGAAAAAAAAATGCCAAAGGTTGTGCGATTTGATAATAAATGGTACCTTTATATCGGTAAACGGCTTTACTTGCAATGTGAACGTGCCGTTTCTACGGGTAAACGGTAAAGTGCCGAACAAAGGCACAAAACATACTATGGGAAGACTATCATTTCAGAAAGAGACCAAAGTAGTGTTCTTGTCTTAAATGGGTCTTCCTCATCAACCGGAAAAAACGGTGCTTATTCCACGAAATTATTTTACAGGCAGGGCAACTTCATTTTTCGCCCGGTCTGGGCAGTATAAATCAGATCAAAAGGGGAGAAGATTTTTGTACTGCCTTATTTGACATTTGGTGTAGTTTTTATATAAGCCTACGCTTTTTTCAGAGTTAACCTCTGAGAGGCATCCTCTCCTGGAGCTAATCCAGGAGAGGGTAGGTTTTTAGCCGGAGAGAAAAAAATATCAACTGTAGGGTATAAGTCATCCCTATTTTTTTCTACTTTTGCTTTTGCTTTGAGAGGCCTGCAGATTCAAAAGAATTGTGCGGGTTTTCTTGTTTGAAACATCTCTGCAACGCGTTAGTCCGCATTGCCCATTCCCCTGTCAATTCTATTGAGTTTGTCGGTACTGCTTGCATGCGTACGCACAATCCCTTGTACTTTATTTACCCGAAATTGTAACAAAACTGCCGGATTGGCGTAAGAGCAAGTAATACAAGCGATCAGCAGCAGGTATGCTGTGTTGTATAAAGATTTTTTAAGGCGATTGGATTGTATGTGATTCACGCAAGAACCGTTTTTCAAGTGTAAGCTTAAATCGGTTTTTGGGATGGCCTCTCACCATGCAGACAGGTGGGGGGCTTTTTTTTTGGAGAGGGGGAGAGGGGGGAGATTTTTTTTGGTTTGTAATACATTGGTAATCATAGTTTTGGTGTTTTTATTGTCCAGTGGTGTTGATTTTGGCACGGTTTTTATTCTTTATTAACTGTCTTTGAAGTTTCCTGAAATCGCAGTGACACGGCGAGACCAGGGGTCAACTAGAAATGGTATTTGCACAAGGGAGTTGTGGGTAAAAGCACAACTGCCAGACGTATGCGCCAACGCATGCTATGAGACTGCTTTTTTTCACAGCAAACTATTTTAAAATGAAACACTGGACAAAATTAACAGGTAAATGGAGGCGGCGGGTTGACGGCGACGAAGGTCGCCGGCTACTGCTGTTACTACCGGTACTAATGATTGCATGGCTTCCCGGGTTATGGGGGCAATGCAACCTGGTGTGCAACGGAACCTTAAACGCGCCGCTACAGGTAGCTGTGGATCAATCCTGTAGTGTGACGCTCAACCCTGACGCTATTTTGGAAGCCCCCCAATTGTGTCCCGGCGCCAAGAATATGATAGTGCGCACTACCGGGTCCAATAGTACCATCATAGTACAAGGTGTTGACCTGGTTACCTTTGACGCGTCGGCTTATATTGGGCAAGTGTTAAGCGTTACGGTAACGCATATTGCCTCCACTTCCTTTTGTGTGGGGCATATTCGCGTTGTAGACAACTTGCCGCCGGTATTTAATTGTGCGCCGATTGTGGCGAGTTGCTTTGTAGATACCGATCCTGATGTGATTGGTTATCCGGATGTAAGCGACAACTGCGACAGCCAGGTAACGCTTACGTATGTTGATGCGGTGGTACAGGATACTTGCACATCGGATACTGCTGCCATTATTTCACGTACATGGCAGGCTGTTGACAATGTGGGTAATGTGTCGCTTTGCGTTCAACAAATCATTTTGGAGCGCCCCAGTCTAGACAGTATCGACTTCCCGAGAGATACCCTGTTGGGATGTTCTCAGCCGCCGCTATCGCCCGATTCGCTGGGGCGACCCCAATTGGACAGCTTTAATATCCGATTGGATGCGATCTGCGATTGGATCGTCACTTACGATGACGATACGGTATCGGTATGCGGAACGATGGGGTATAATATTCTTCGAACCTGGCGCGTCATTGATGATTGCACCAACAACGAGCGTTCGCGAGTGCAAATCATTCATGTGAGGGATACCGTGCCTCCACAGATCGTATGTCCTAATAACTTGACTGTGAGCGCACTGCCAGGCCAGTGTTATGCCAGTGTGATGTTGCCTTTGCCCCAGGTTACGGACAACTGCGACAACAATTTCGGGATAAGCATTTCTACCTCATATGGCGCGCAAGGTATGGGGCCGCACCCCTTTGTACCGGTAGGGCAGCATATTATTCAATACGTTGCCTCCGATATATGCGGCAATTCGAGTATTTGTACGATTACATTAACCGTAGTGGATGCGCAGGTGCCTGCCGCCGTGTGCGATGATAATGTCATTGTAGCCTTGCCCACCGGCGGTATCGGTACCATTCAGGCTGTTCATTTGAATGAAGGCAGCGACGACAACTGTCCCAATCAATTATACTATAAAGCCAAACGCGTTAGTGCCGGGACTTGTAATAACCTGAACGGCGACGACTCGCCGCTGACGGCCGGCTATCAGGAGTGGTTTGACGATAATGTCAAATTTTGCTGCGATGACGTTGGGGTGTTAAGCATCCCTGTCGCGTTGCGTGTGTACGAAGTCAACCCAGGGCCGGGCGCCGTGAATCCTGCCCGTGAACAGCTGGGTGGAGACTTGTTCGGCCATTATTCAGAGTGTATCATGAATGTAACGGTGCAGGACAACATTGCTCCATCTTTTAGCAGCCTCCCTCAAAATAATATTACGGTGAGTTGTTCTTCCAACTACACGGATATGGCCGCTTACGGCGCGCCACAGGTGAACGACAATTGCAGCGTTACAGTTGACACCGTAATCAACATTAATGTCAATGCTTGCGGCCAGGGTACCATTACGCGTACTTTTACGGCTACCGATGCATCTGGATTGAGCAGCAGTTGGACGCAAACCATTCATGTCGTAAATGACCAGCCGCTGATCGCCAGCCAAATCGTGTGGCCGCAAAATTATACCTCTTATCAGTGCGCTTCATCGGTAACGCCTGCCGATTTGCCGGCGGGATACAATTACCCGGTATTGCCACAGGGCGTTTGCGGCGATTTGAGTTATACGTATAACGATCAGTTATTCACAGTATCCCAACCTGCTTGTTTTAAAATTCTGCGCGAATGGGTAGTGCTGGACATGTGCCATTTCAACCCCGACAACCCCAGTGGTGGCGGGCGTTATACGCGTACCCAAATGATTGACGTATATGATAATCAGCCGCCTGTGATCAACTGTCCCCCCACTGTTGAAGTAGGTATTAATGCCAATTGCAGTGGCGCCCAGGTGACAATGACCAATATAACGGGCACAGATTGCAGTAGCACTATCAGTATCACCAATAATTCGCAATACGCTATCAATCATGGGCCTAACGCCAGCGGGTTTTATCCCAAAGGAGAGCACCTGGTAACATTCAGCGCCACGGACAATTGCGGCAACAATGCTACTTGCACCACTACAATCAGGGTAAAAGACAATACGCCCCCATCACCGATTTGCATTGTAGGACTATCAGTCAACCTGGTTTATGCTGATGGTGAAAATAAAGCAGTAGTAACGGCTCAGGCTTTTAACGGCGGCTCAGCCGACAACTGTACCAGCAGCGGCAACCTGCAACATTTCATCAGGCGGGCCGGTGGCAACCAGCTTACTCCGCCAACAACAACTCAACTCAAGTTTACCTGTGAAGATGTTGGCAACCAGCTCATAGAATATTGGGTAACCGACCAGGCCGGCAATAGCGATTATTGTCTGACTTATTTGATTGTGCAGGATAACAACCAGCTTTGCTATGCCAACACCGCCTCGGGTATGATAGCCGGCGGCATATACACAGAAAGCGGATACGACGTAGAAAACGTAATGGTACAGGTCATGGGTAGTTCAACGGGAAATATGGTTACCGGCCCTGACGGCAGTTTTGAGTTCCCTGACATGCCGTTAAACGATAGTTACAGCCTGATGCCGCAGCGCAATGACGATCCGCTCAACGGCGTGTCCACTATTGACCTGGTGCTCATTTCCAAGCATATTCTGGGTACGCAATCGCTAGGAAGCCCTTATAAAATCATTGCTGCCGACATCGACAAGTCGGGAACGGTGGCCACTTCCGACCTCATCAAACTACGCAGGCTGATTTTGCACCTCGACAGCCAGTTGCCCAACGGCAACAAGTCGTGGCGCTTTATCCCCGCCGATTATGTATTCCCCGATCCCGCCAATCCGTTTGCAGGCTATTTTCCGGAGATATTGAATATTGACGATTTGAGCGGAAGCGAAATGCACGCCGACTTTATTGCCATCAAAGTAGGCGATGTTAACGGCTCGGCTACGCCCACCAACCTGCAGGATATTGAAGAGCGCGACGATCAGGGCATCTTTACGGTCATTGCCGACAACAAGCGCGTTGCGGAGGGAGAAACATTTACAGTAGACCTCTACGCGCACGGCATGCACTACATTCCAGGGTATCAGTTTACGCTTGGGTTTGATACTGATTTGTTGGAGTGGGAAGAAGTAACCTCAGGCGAACTAGAGGGCGTCAACGAGGGCAACTTTGGTCTGTCGGCGCTCGATGAAGGCTTGATCACTACAAGTTGGAACGAAGAAATGCCGCACGACGGCAGCGAAAAGGTATCCCTGTTCAGATTGACATTCCGCGCCCGGCAGGATTTGGAGGTGCAAAATGCGCTATTCCTCAGTAATCAATTGACAAAAGGAGAAGCATATACCCGGACTTATGATGTATTGGGCGTTAATCTGGTATTTGCCAACGCCAATGTGAGCAATGCCAATAGTCCTGCAGGCTATGAATTATACCAAAACCGCCCGAATCCGTTTTCCGATGAAACCATCATTGCCTTCCAGATGCAGGAAAGAGGTAGCGCCCGGCTGACGGTATTCGACGCCACAGGGAAAATGATCTATCAACAAGAGGCGGTCTTTGAAACCGGTTACAACGAAGTGTCTATCGGCAAAAGCGATTTGCCGGTGAGCGGGGTACTCTATTACCAACTGGAGGCCGGCGCCTGGAAAGACACTAAAAAGATGATTATGTTGGATTAACAGTGTTTCAAATATACAGGAAAAGTGTATGAGGGGGCTGCCGGGGCTGGCGGCCCCTTTTTTTGGGGAGTTAGGAATTTTAAAAAAATACATTTGTTTTAATAAAATACCAAATTTGGGGTATAGACAGATTGGAGATAAACTTGTATTTTTGTAGCGCTTCAATACAGAAGTTCTCATCAACCGATTCAGCAGTAAAGTCCGCCGGGTAATCAGGCGGGGCTTTTCCTATCTTAAGTCTGCAAGCGGGTGCTTATGCGCCTTGGCGTGGTTAAATTTCATGGTTTTTAATTATACTACTACTAACAAATTGAAGTCATAATTCCACGACTTGAGGAAATGCACAAGATTGGCATTATTGCCGTGGCAACGCTAGTCATCCCGGATTTTCATTTCGGGATGACTTTTTTTATTTAAATTGTGCACAACAAAACGCGCCATATGGCCAGGCATAATGACATGGGCAAAGCGGGCGAAGACGAGGCGTGTCTATTTCTGGAGCGTTACGGTTATGCTGTCGAGCAGCGCAATTGGCGGTGCGGCAGGGCGGAGATAGATTTGATAGCCAGAAAGGACGGCCAGTTGGTCTTTGTAGAAGTAAAAACCCGCAGCAATCTCAGCTACGGGCGTCCCGAGTTATTTGTCGACTATCGCAAGGCCGGCAGGGTTGCTGCTGCTGCCGGCGCCTACATGCAGCAGGTGGCGCATGAATGGATCTTCCGGTTTGATGTGATTGCCGTGATCTACCGCGGCAGGGGTATGTTTTCCATCCGGCATTTCGAAGATGCGTTTTTCCCAACCCGGCTGTAGGGCGAACATTAACGTTGATTAACCTTGTTTCAAGGTGGATTAACCTATATTGACAAGGGCTGCGGTTATTTTTGTCGGGAATTCACCTGACTAAATCACAACCGTATGTCACGCTTGCGTTTTTTCCTGATTCTTTTTTTAATAACGGGGTATTTTGCGCTACATGCGCAGACAAAAATCAAATACGCCATCACAGGCGTTGTAGTAGCCGACAGCACCGAAACCCCGCTTGAAGGCGCCACAGTATTATTATTGCTGGCTGCTGATTCTTCGCTGGTCAATTTTGGGCGAACGGAAGCCAACGGCGCCTTTGAACTGGCCAATGTGCCGAACGACAAATCCTATTTATTGCGGATCACTTATGTCGGTTATAGCGTGTACGACAAACCAATTTCGGCAGGTACGGCCCATAACCCGCTTGCGCTGGGCGTCATATCCCTGATGGCGCAATCGACCACACTGGGAGAGGTCACTGTCAAGGCCGAACACATCCCCGTGGTGATAAAAAAAGACACCATAGAATACAATGCCCAGGCTTTCAGCGTAAAGCCCAATGCCGTAGTAGAAGACCTGCTCAAAAAAATGCCGGGCATAGAAGTGGAGCAAGACGGCACGGTGCGCGCGCAAGGCGAGCAAGTGCGGCGGGTGATGGTTGACGGCAAAGAATTTTTTGGGCAAGATCCCAAAATAGCCACACAAAACCTGCCTGCCGATGCGGTTGATAAAGTACAGGTTTTCGACAAAAAATCGGATGCGGCCACTTTTTCCGGTATTGAAGACGGTCAGCGCGAAAAAGCCATCAATCTCAAACTCAAGGCCGACCGCAAGCAGGGCGTATTTGGCAGCGTAAATGCCGGGTATGGCACTGACAATCGCTACGATGGCAGGGCGAGCATCAACCGCTTCAACGACAAACAGCAACTGGCCTTATTGGCCATGGGCAACAACATCAACCGCCAAGGGTTTTCTATTGAAGATTATCTGAGTTTTACCGGCCAGTTGCAGCGCATGCGCAGCGGCGGGGCTGTTCGTATTGAAATTAACGCCGAAGAGCAGGGTATTCCCCTCGATTTTGGCGGGAATAACGGGATTACTACTTCCTGGGGAGCCGGGTTGAATTTCAACAATCAATTTAACAAAAAAACGGAACTCAACGGCAGTTACTTCTACAACCTGCTCGACAACACGCTGGAGCGCTCGCTCAAACGGCAGACCTATTTGCCCGACGGCAATTTCGACGTAACTCAGCAGAGTACCCAACAAAACCGCAATGACAATCACCGCCTCAGCGCTACGCTCGACCACAAAATCGACTCCATGAACTTGCTCAAGCTAACTGCTTCGGGCGTATACAACGAAACCGCCATTTCCACGCAATCGGATAGCCGAACGACCAAGGCCGGCGAGCAGTTGATCAACGATGGCCTGCGCGACAATGAAGTCAGCGGCGCAGGCGCTTCGCTCAATACCAATTTGTTGTATCGCCGAAAATTCAGCAAAAAAGGGCGCGCGCTCAGCGCCAATATTCTGCTCAATAGTAACGCCACTAACCGGGACGGCGATCTCACAGCACATAACCGCTATTACGACGAATCGGGCGCCTTGCTTCGCATTGACTCGATACGCCAGACCAATACCCAGCGCAACGAAGTACTCACCCTGGGCGCTAACGCCTCCTATACCGAGCCGCTGGGCAAGCGCAAATACCTGGAAGTGAACTATGCCTACCAGCAAAGTACGACCGAGCTCAACCGCGAGGTATACGACATCAACAACGGCGAGTCGCAATTCAATGAAACCCTGAGCAATCGCTTCCGCAATGTGTACGATTATCACCGCGGCGGCTTCAATTTCAAACTCAACCGCAAGGCCTACAACCTGACGACTGGCTTGCAATTACAGCGCTCGGCGCTCGATGGCCGATTGTTGTTGCAGGACACTTCCATTCGGCGCTCTTTTACCAATGTTTTGCCCAATTTGCATTTCAACTATGATTTCTCGATGTCGAAGCACATCAATGTAGACTATGAAACCAGCGTTCGTGAACCAAATATTGAGCAATTGCAGCCTATTATTGACAACAGCGATCCGCTGAATATCTACGTGGGCAATCCCAACCTGAAGCCGGAGTACAATCACCGAATTGGCTTGCGCTATGGTACCTTCAACCAGGCTACATTTACCAATTTATTCGCCAATATCAATTTGACCTATACCTCCAACAGCATCTCGGAGGCTCAAACCATTGACGATTTGCTGGTGCGCACCTGGCGGCCCGTCAACGTCAAAGACCAGAGAAGGGCCGATATTTACCTCAACTACGGTTTTCCTATTCGCAAAATAAAAAGCCGTATAGGCTTGACTACCAACAGCATGTGGTCGAGCGGCATTAGTTTAATCAACGATGTGGAGAACAAAACCGAACGCAGTGTTTTGGGCGGGGAAGTTCGGTATGAATTCACGCTGGATGAAAAATTTGATTTCAACCTGAGCGCAAATGTCAGTTTTAACCAGACCCGTTATTCGCTCAGCAAATCGCTCAACCAGGAATTTGTCAACCAGGTATACGGCGCGGGGTTCAACTGGTACTTGCCGGCAGGCTTCATATTGAGTTCAACGATGGATTATTCGGTATACAGCGGTCTGGCGGGCAGCAGTACCCAAACCATTCCGTTGTGGGGCGCTGCATTGGCAAAAAGCCTGATGAAAAAGCGGGCTGAGATCAAAGTTTCGGTATTTGACATCCTCAACAAAAACATAGGATTCAATCGTCGCGCCGACGTAAATTTCCTGGAAGAAGAACGCATACGGTCGCTGGGGCGCTACGGCATGCTCAGCTTCACCTACTCGCTGTCGCCCGCCAGCCCCGGCCCGGGCGGCGGTATGCGGATGCAATTTATTCAGCGGCGTTAATCAGTGGGTAATGGCGGTGTGAGGATCTATTCCACCACCATTACCGGAAGCAGGTCTTCTGTTCCATTTTCGTTGTAATATTGCAAATAAAACACCCCCGAGGGCAAATTTTCGGGTATTTGAACCGGATAATAACCGGTTATAATCGACGATATTTCAACTTTGTTTTGAATCCTGCCGTAGCTATCGCGCAGTTGAACCGCATAAGGCAAATCGCTGGCGGGAAGATAGACAAAGGCTATTCCTCCTGATTTTACAGGATTGGGGTACAGCGAAGGCAATGCTTTATCGTTTGTTTGGCGCAACACGGCGGGCTGTTCGGGTAATGAATCATGGCGGCTCAATCCCGACGACACAATGACACCGCCGCAGAAGCCGGCGTCTACTGTTAGCGTTACCGGGTAGTAATAAGCGCAGCCGTTGGCGTCGATAACGATCAGGGTATAGGTAGTAGTACGGCGTACGGAGGCCAGAGTATTCAGACAGGTTGGACAAGACAACCCCAAAGAAGGATACCAAAGGTGATAAACGGCATTTTCCACTACCGGTGCAAAACCCACAATTTGATTAGGGCATACAATTTGGTTTTCGGGAAAATTGCTGACCAGCACCTCGGGGGCCAGGTCGAGCGCAATCGTGTTGGTAAAAACGCAGCCGTCTGCCGAGGTTGCCACCACGGTATAATCACCTGCTTGAGCGCTACTGATGTCAAGTTGGGTAAGGCAAGGCGAAGCCGAGGCAAAACCGTTTGGGCCCGACCATTGGTAGGTAAATCCTGCAGGCAGGCATATGTCAATATCTTCCGCAGCGCATAGCGACAGTTCCGGCGGTAAAATCGAAGGCGGAAAAGCGCCCACAAAGATAGTTGTAGTAGCCTGGGCCAGGCAAGCGCCTACGCCCGTAACGGTGGCGGTATACGTTGTCGTTGCGGCAGGCGTTGCTATGGGGTTGGGGCAGTCGGCGCAACTCAGTCCTACAGTTGGCGACCAATGGATGTTTGTAGCATTTGCAGGTTGGGGTTCGAGTTGGATGGATTCGCCGGGGCAAAGCACCCATTCGCCGGGCAGCGTCACCTGGGGTTCCGGGCCGAATACGACTGGCCGGCCCGGTAGCGCATTGGCGCATGCATACTGCGTATCGGGGAGGCCGTTGCCCAAAAGCTTTCCTACAACGGGCGATAGATAATACGTTCTGCCATACTCCAGGTTCGGTGTATATTCGAGCTGTGCGGGCCCGTTAAATACGGCGAATACATTGCCCAGTACATTGCCGCTATTATCGTGCAATACGAAAAAGGGTTGTTCGCCTGGTCCGGGGACGGCGTCGGCGGGTAAATCGACGGTTATTTGCGCGGCTCCGCAAACAGAGATAGGGGGAGTATTAGCAAAACTTCCGGGAGTATTGCCGCAATTGCAGTTTCTGATCAAATTCAGTTGGTAATCGGGGCAGCCGGGGCTGGCCTGCAGGTTGATCTCCAGCGGGCTGCCGCCTGGCGCCGGCATGCTGGTATATAGGTAAAGGCTATCCGGTCCGTCCACTTCAAAGGTAGCGAAATAGTCATCACCGGAGCAAACCGTATTGATATCGGCAATAGATGCGGGGGCGTTTACTTTGACGAGCGTTTGAGCCGTAAAATTACAACCGGCTTCTTCTAATGCCAGTGTTATCGGGTGGTTGCCGACCCCTGCGATAGCCGGATCGAAGATACCGGTCAGTATATCGGTGATACCGGGGCCCGACCAGGAAAGCGCCGGGTTGACTGCGCCGCTGGCAGTAAAAGCAAGCGTTATGGGCATATTCCCCTCGGAGCATTGAGGCGGTATGGGAAGAATAGAGGCAGTGGCGCTTGCGCAATCGAGGGTATTGCAACTTACGGCAGCAACGGCAAGGCAGCCTTCCGGGCTCAGCGCCTGCACTTCAAGTGAGACTGATTCGCCGGACGACAGGCCTGCCATTTGGAAAAGGCCTGTATTGAGTTGACCTGGCGACGTGCTGATGACGGTATCGATGACATAACCTTGCGGCAGATTTATAAGTACCTCCAGTGCGCTGAGGGTCGCATTCTGGCAACTCAGCCCAGGTGCTTGTACCGGCGGGGCGGCTACCACCCACACGCTATCCATGCCGGCGCAGCCCGCGTTGTCGAGCGCGGTGACAGTGATCAGCGTATCAGAATCGGGAGTAATCACAATTGTCGTAGTCGTATCGCCGGTGCTCCACAAAACATTGCCAGTGCCGTTGACATCGAGCGAAACGGCGCCGCCGGGGCAAAAGGTAGTATTGCCGGTAATTTCTACCATCGGCGCCAGTTGAGGTGAAACGACCAGGTTAAGTTGCAACGTACTGTCGCAACCATTGGCAGCGATATATTGAAAATCGTATTGTCCGGCTTGGGTATAGGTATTGCCGCCAAAATGGTAAACGCCGCCGGGGCAAATTGTATCGGTGACAACGGTGTTTGAATTGGGCAAAACCGTTAGATTGACCGTGACGGTACTGTCGCAGCCCAGATAGGTGGTTAAAACCTCTGTATATATTCCTGTTTCGTCGAATTCGCTATTGCCAATTTGATAGCTTTCTCCCTCACAAATTTGCGCAAAAAAATATATTTGGGGATTAGGGTTGTACTCAAGCCTGAACCTAACGGGCTGATCGCAGCCATTTGGGGTATTGGTAGTGATAATGTAGACCCCGGGTAATGAATAGTCTATGCCGCCAAGGTTATAAATTTCGCCCGGGCAGAGCGTGATGGTACCCATGTTAATCAAGGGGAGAGGCGTCAGTGGGTATGTTTGGCACGCCGCCTGTCCGGAAGCGCAGCCATCAGAGACGGTCACGCATACTTGCACGGAATTGCTATTGGCAGGCATAGTGAGATTGACATTGGTTCCGACGGCTGCATGTTGGCCGTTGACGGTCCAGTTGTATGTGCCATTGCCTACATTAGATGCTGCGAAGGGGAAAGTACCGCCGGGGCAGAAAGGGCCTTGCGCGCTGATTTGGGGGGTTCCCGGCGCTGGCCAGACGCTGTTGCCCGATAACACCTCCACTGAAAAATTGCTAAGGGCGGAAGGATCGGCGACCGCTACCAAAAAGTAATCATCGCTGGGTGATAAATTATTGGCTGCCAGAAAAGCTGATTGGCCGGGTTCGATAAACGACTCGCAAGCGCTCACCAATACAGGGTTATTACAAACGTTTGTAGTGCGATAAATGCCTATGCCCTGCAAAGGGGCAAAGGAGGTATCGGTTACATGGATGAGTAAACTGAGAGAGGCGGACTGCACCCTGAAGCGAAACCAGGATGAATTGGTATTGCCGGAGCCGCAGAATCCGGGAGGCAGGGAACCCGGGGAATTCATTCCTACGGTTGCTGAAAATCCGTCCAGATCGCAGACCCAACAAGCGGAGCCGCAGGTATTATTGCCAAAATAGAATGGCGAGGTGCAGAGCGGTTGAGCCCGGGTAAGCCAATAGCTGCTCAGGCAGAGGAAGAGTACAAGTAAATATTTCATGATAAAAAGTATATATCTGACACTAATTGTATAGTCCCCCTATATTAATGTTAGCAAATGTAATAATTTCATTTACAACAAAAAAACATCAATTTTCCAAGTTTGCCTTGTCGTCATTTTGGAGATTATCAGCCCCCAATTCCACCATATCGAGCATCATAATTTTTTGCCAGATCTTGTTAGACAGGCCGAGGGCCAGATTCTCGATATCATTAACTGCATTTAGAACCACCGAATCATTGAGATATTGGGCCTGGATGGCAGCCAGTTTACTGGTAATAGAGAGCAATTCCGAGCAATAATCGAGGTATCGGTTGAGCTCAAAAGCGTTTTTAAATCGTTTGGGTTCGTACACTTTCGACTGCATTTCCACCAGCAGGTGGGCGGGGTCTTTGGTCAGTTGGTGCATGTCAATCACGTGGCTGATGCTGCGCAGGCGGTGCAGGGTACTCAGGGCGATATACCTTTTAATGCGCGATTCGAGCGAGCCCAGGAAAAAGATAGCGATAGCCAGGAAAATGATCTCATTGATGGCGGATTCCAGCCCTTGAATAAGGTCTAATGCCCCGGAAATTTCGATAGAAACTTTGGTAGACCAGTACACGGTAAGGATAACGAACAGCGCCAGCAGTCCGATACCGCTAAACACCGCAATTCGCACCAGCCATATGGGTTCGCGCAGGCGTTCGATCAATTGTTCGACCTCGGCGCCTACCAGTTTCAGTTCGCCGCATACCTGGCTTAAGCCGGAATCGGGGAAGCGTTCCTGGATGCGGCGTCCGAGGGTGTCGAGCGTTTTGAGAATGCGACTTACGTTCAACTCCGTATACTGTGAAGCGGGTTGTTTGGGCCGCAGCAACATAGAAAACATTTCTTCGGCAAACATCTTGCAGTGGTTTGCAGTTATTCGTTTTTTTGTAAAAATAACCCAATAGCCTGAAAACCCCTGAAAAAAGCGCAAATAGATACACAAGCCACAACAAATCCATACCTTTGAATCAATACGCCTTGTTCATCCAACTGTTGACACCATGAAAAAAGCGACCTGCTGGCTATTACCGGCAATCGTATTCCTCAGTTTATGCGCAAAAGCTCAAAACGTCGAGCCTCAAAGAGGCGAGTACGAACTCGCCATCAAAAAAACGGCTACGCCCATAAAAATTGACGGTCAGCTTGACGAAGCAGCCTGGCAAATTGCTGATGAAGCCGCTGATTTTTTTCTCAACAAGCCTTTTGATACGGCTTTTGCCTCCCTTCAGACCATTGTAAAAACCACTTTTGACGACAATTACCTTTACATCAGCGCAATTTGTTTTCAGCCGCAGGAAGAAATCACCATTTCCTCGCTCAAGCGGGATTTTGAGGGCGGTTCCAGCGATGTACTGACCATCAACCTGGATCCCTTCAAAGATGGCCTGAATGGATTTCACTTTGCCGTTTCTCCTATGAATGTGCAGCGTGAAAGCCTCATCGAAAATGGCGAAGGCATCACCAATTACTGGGACAATCGCTGGTATTCGGAAGTGGTTCGCTACCAGGACCGCTGGGTGGTTGAGGTAGCCATTCCTTTTAAAACTCTGCGGTATAAGCTCATTCCTGGCGTCAATACCTGGCGTATCAATTTTGCGCGAAACAGTTTGAAACGCAATGAAATATCTACGTGGGTTCCCGTGCCTCGCAATTTTGTGCCCAACAACATGGCATACATGGGGCAGCTTATATGGCAAGACCCGCCCCCGAAGCCGGGCATGAATGTAGCTTTAATCCCTTATGTCAATATGGGGTGGGTGGAAGATTATCCTCGCGACGAAACAAACTTACAGCGCCAGCCTACTCATTCTGACTGGACGGCCAATGCAGGCCTCGACGCTAAAGTGGCCATCACCCCATCGCTCAACCTCGATTTGACGGTCAACCCTGATTTTTCGCAGGTGGAGGTTGACCGGCAGGTCACCAATATCAGCCGTTTTGAGCTCTTTTTCCCCGAGCGCCGCCAATTTTTTCTTGAAAATAACGACCTCTTCGGTTTTTACGGCTTTCCTGACGCGCGTCCATTCTTTTCGCGTCGTATTGGCATTGCCCGAAATCCCAATACCGGTCTCAACGAGCAGGTCCCGATACTGGCGGGCGCTCGTCTGAGCGGCAAGCTCAACGATAACTGGCGCCTGGGTTTGCTCAATATGCAAACCAAAAAGCTGGATTTTGGCGACGACGCCGTATTGCCCACTGCCAATTACTCCTTTGCCACTGCTCAGCGCAAGGTTTTCAAGCGATCGGTACTGGGCGGTTTTTTTGTCAACAAACAAAACTTTCTCGACGGGCTCACGCCGCAACAGCGCGAAGGCTACCAGCCTTACAACCGCGTTGCCGGAATGGAATTCAACTTGTATTCGGAAGACAACCGCTGGGAGGCGGAGTCTTATGTACACCGTTCTTTTTCGCCCGAGCAATTAAAAAATCCGATGAGCGCAGCGCAATTTATCGGGTTTAATTCGCCGCATTTTTATGCGAGGGGGGCTTTTCAATACATCGGGGAGGGGTATCGCGCCGAATCGGGTTTTGTGCCGCGCCCGGGCGTGCAGAGTTCGTTTGTCAACACCGGATACATCTATAATCCGGGTGGGCGACTGGCAAAATCGGTGAATAATTTCAGCCTCAATTTGGAGGGGAATTATACATTCGACCTCAAAGGGAGGCCGCTTGATCATTCCAGTGTATTAATCATCGGCATTACCATGCAAGATCAGAGCGAGGGAGGGATAGCAGTAGGCAAAGCTTTTAGTTATTTGCAAGATAGCGACTACGATCCCACCAACCCGTATCTCAATCCCGATCCCGATGTGCAAAACGACTATAGCCCTCTGCCTGCCGGCGGTTATGTATTTGATCGTTGGTATGCGGGGTTTGAGAGCAGTCAGCGTAATGACTTCACCTTTGAAATCGAAGTGGAAGGCGGCGAATTTTACAAAGGGCGTCAGTTGGCCGCTTTTGCCGAGATGGGGTATCGCATACAACCCATCGGCGTGGTATCGTTGGCGGCAACGTACAACAACGTCAAAATGCCCGAACCATACAATAGCAGCCAATTTTGGTTGATAGGGCCGAGGGCGGAGCTGTCGTTTTCGCGGAGTATTTTCTTCAGTACTTTTTTGCAATACAACACCCAGACCAACAACGTGAATGTGAACTCGCGTTTCCAGTGGCGTTTCCGGCCGGTTTCCGATTTATTTATTGTGTATACCGACAATTATTTTGCCGAGAGCATACCTGCTTATTATGTCAAGTCGTTTGCGCCCAAAAACAAAACCCTGGTCGTAAAAATCACGTATTGGCTGAATGTGTAACCGGCAGTCTGGCCGTATATTGTTCAGCAAACCCATTTTATATGCAAAACGACCAAACGGCAAACAGGATGGCGGTGATCGACCTGGGCACCAATACTTTTCACCTGCTGATCGCAGCGCCCGACGGACAAGGGGGCTTCCTCCAGCTTTACCGCTATCGCGAATTTGTGAGGTTGGCCGAAGGGGGCATACAGGAAATTAGCCCGGAGGCATTTGGCCGGGCGCTGGCTGCCATTCATTTTATGCAGCAGCGTATTGAGGAATACGGGGTGAGCAAAGTACGGGCATCGGGCACGGCGGCTTTGCGCACTGCATCCAACGGCCCCGATTTTATACGGCAGGTGAAAGAATTGACGGGTATTGATGTGCAAGTGATAACTGGAAAAGAGGAGGCCAGACTGATATATTTAGGTGTTTGCCAATCAATTCCGCCTACCGATGAACGATTCCTGATTATGGATATAGGCGGCGGGAGCGTAGAATTTATCATTAGCGAAAACAGGCAAATACTATGGTCGCATAGTTTTCCCGTGGGCGTTGCCGTTTTGTACCACCACTTCCATCACCACGAACCTATACTGGCTGCCGAAACGGCGGCCGTACAACATTTCCTTGACCAACAACTGGAACCGCTGCACCGGGCTTTGGAGCGATGCCCGACATCATATCTCGTCGGCGCTGCGGGCACTTTTGATGTGATCGAAGCCCTGTTGGCCACATCCAAACCCACTCCGAATAGCGCGGTTGTTCCTGTTGAGCGGTTTTTCCCCTTGTTTTATCAATTGCTTAATGCCGATGCTCAGGAAAGGCGAGCTATGGAAGGTATTCCTGACGACCGGGTTGATATGATCGTTGTGGCGATGATTCTGATAGACTATATTTTGCGGCTGGCTGATATTGAGCGAATCACAGTGTCTTCTTTTTCAATGAAAGAGGGGATGCTGGCGGAGATGCGCTAGTTGGCCGCTGCCTGGGCGTCAAGCATCAAGCATCGAATACAGTACCGGTTTACTTGGGCTCACATCGATTTCAAAGCTGGCGATTTGGAGATTGAGCAAATACAATCCGTCGGGGATGGCATTGTCTACAAAAATCAGTTCGGAAATCGTGCAATGAGTGCGTGGTTGACGGGGATATTGCCAGAAAGCTTTATGGGCGAGCAATTGCCCTCCGTCATCTTCGCGGTCTACGCTGGGCAGGTCGATGAGCAGGTGTTCTATGCCGCGGTCGGCCATCCAGGCGGCGGCTTCGTGGTGGAGATAGGGCGGGTTGACCCCCGAGTAATTGGTGCGCAGCTTGAGTTCGTCATTGGGTTGGGTGCGCAAGACCAAGGCCTTAATGCCGTCGGTATCAGGCAGGGCTTCCTCTAGTTGGCTGCGCAGGATCACGCGGTCGCCGTTGTCGAGGCGCTGTGGAAACAGGCTGAGGAGCTGCGCCGGGAAATGGAACTGGCGCAAGCATTGATTGATGGTATAGGATTCAAGGGCAATATGACCCACACATTCGGTATGCGTGCCATTGCCGTGGGGGTTGATTTTAATATTAAAAAAATTGACCGGACCGCCCTGTGCGGTAGAACCGATAAAGCTGCCTGCCACAACAGGCCATGCTTCTACGGGGGGCGCGTAAAAACAATTGACGTTATCGAGGCCTGGCTTAAGCGGCATCGAAATATCGAGCGGGCGACTCAAGTCAAAACGGCGGAGGCGGCCTTGCAGGTCGAGGTGGATGTACATGTTTTTGGGATAAAGATAATCAGCTTTTACCGGCGGTGCAGCGTCAGTACCGTAATTTCAGGCAGGATACCTACGCGGCCCGGATACCCCAGGAAGCCAAGTCCGCGGTTGACATACAGAAATTGTTTGCCACGCTGATACAAACCGGCCCATTGGCGATACACATATTGGATCGGGCTCCATTTGAACCAACCCGGGATTTCGAAGCCGAACTGCATGCCGTGGGTATGTCCGGAAAAAGTAATATGAATATCGGGGAAATGCGGCACCACCTGGTCGAGCCAGTGGGAGGGGTCGTGCGACAACAGTAGTTTGAGAGGGGCATGCTGGGCGCCTTCGTAGGCCTCAGGCAGGCGGCCGTATTTGGGAAAGCGGGGATGCGCCGAATAGTTCTCCACGCCTATGACCGCTACTTTTTCGCCGTTAATATCTACCAGGCGATGTTCATTAAGCAGAATATTCCAGCCCAGGCGGCGGTGGATGCCTAGTAACTGTGCCATGTTTTGGCGTTTGGCCTCGGGGTGGGGCCATTGCACGTAATCGCCGTAGTCGTGGTTGCCCAAAACGGAAAAAACGCCGTGACGCGCCCGTATTTTGTCGAATATATCCACAAAGGGTTCTGCTTCCCCGGCTGCGTAGTTCACCAGGTCGCCGGTAAAAAATACCAGATCGGGATTTTCACGGTTAATCAGTGCAACTGCCTCCCGAACGGGCTCCGACTCGGGGAAAGAGCCGGTATGAATATCTGAAATCTGCACAATTCGAAGGCCTTCGAGCGCCGGCGGCAGGTCGTTTACTGCCACGCGGTGGCGATGCAATCGGTAGCGATAGCGGTTGCGCAGCATGCCATAAGTAAGCGATACCAGCGGAATAGCGCCGAGTGCTACGCCCAGCTGAGCCAGCAGCGTTGAACGGGAATATAGCGCAAGCGCCACCTCTCCGCCCAATCCGTCATAAACGCTTAGCAAGAGTCGTCTGAAATCGTCAACAAGCAAAACGCCGGCCAGCAGCAATTTCGACACATACAAGATAATCAGCAGGCTGCGTACAAATGACACCAGGCTTTTGTTCCAGGCTGCCAGCCCGGTAGTCACGGCACTGGCCAGCATGGCCATTGCAAATACCGGTACAGACCAGTAAACGATGAATAGCGCATAACGCCAGGCGATATCCCAGGATGTTGTGAGCAAGGGGAAGGCCTGGAAGGCATACAAATCGAGGAGGAGCAAGAGTGCAACCAGCGGCAAAAAGCGAATCATATCAAAATGCTTATCGCAATGTAATGCAAAAACAGGTTGTGGGGTTGAAGTAACAGGGGGTGATGGCCGTGATTTTCAGACCAATCGCCCTTTTTTGTCGTTTAACACACACAATCGGGCATAAGATCGGGTTACCGGCTTTCGTTTTAATGTACCGTTTGGGTCGAATATGAAAAAATTTATTCTACCGGGCGGGATAACGCAGTCAAAAGCAAATTTTTTTTTCAGCTTTTTTATTTAAAAAAGAAGCAAGGTTTATTTGTAATAAAAAATATAATTTTTTACAAACCCATTTAAAATGCCTTGTTCAAAATAAAATTTTGCCATTTTACTTGACTGATAAAAGTCACTGCCGTAACTTTGTATCGTAATTGCAAAACGGCGTTATAAGCCATATAATGTATTGCAAATTAACAACCCCCTATTTGCTGACTAACTTATAAATCGAGATAACCATGAACGCTTCAAAAATCATCGCCCTGACCCTCGTACTTGCCGCAACGACTGCTGCCCTTCAAGCACAACCGGTTCGTTTCAAAGCCGGCGACATTGACTTGTCAACCGGTATTGGAATATTTTCAACTTTTGCTGCCGACCGCGGCGCCACGGTTGTTCCGCCTGTTAGCGCTCGTTTGGTATATCGCCTGGCCCCCAATTTCAGCCTTGGCGCTTATGCGGCATACTCTACGACGGAAAGCAACAAAATCGCCCGCCCCAATGGCGCAGTTGATTTTTATGAGAACCAATTTACGATGCTGGGCATGCGCGCTACGGCGCACAGCAACCGTATGGACAATTGGGATATATACGGCGGTTTTATGGTTGGATACAATATCCCCAATGTGAAGCATACCCAACTGGTAGCTCCCACTGCCGGCGACTCGCCGCGCGATGATATTCAGCCCACTTTCACTCGTCCCGCTACCAGCAAAATGAGCTTTAGCGGTTTTGTCGGCGCTTCGTACTTCTTCAACAAAAAGATCGGCGCTTTTGGCGAAGTGGGCTACGGTATTTCGCTGCTCAACTTCGGCGTTACCTGCCGCCTCTAACCTGATACCGGTCAGACGGCTTCAAGCCTGATACCGGTCAGACGGCTTGAAGCCGTCTGACCGGTATCAACAAAACGCTTGTTTTGTTGTTTCACTCGCATGCAGCACATACTAATTGCAGGAGGTTCCGGATTAATCGGAACACGTTTGAGCGAAATGCTCGCCGCTTTAGTCTAGAATGTTAGGCAGATGTGTCGTCGGGTACTTACGGGGAAACTGTATCCTTACTTTTGCTGGGATTTTGAGAAGGGTAGTATTGTCTAGAAAGGGATCGAAGAAGCCGACGTCGTCATCAACCTTGCCGGCGCCGGCATTGCCGACGAGCGTTGGACATCCGAACGCAAGCAACTCATCATCGATAGCCGGGTAAAAAGCACGCTTTTATTGCGCGACGCCATGTTGCGCGTTGCGAAACGCCCCACTCTCTTCTTGTCGGGTGCGGGAATTGGTTACTACGGTAGCCGCGGCGACGAATTGCTCAAAGAAGAAGCCGGCCCCGGCGTCGGATTTTTAGCAGAAAGCTGTCAAGTTTGGGAAAAAGCCATCGAAGAAGTTGCCGCCACCGGCATACGTACTGCCTGGTTTCGCATCGGCATCGTATTATCGACGCGGGGCGGGGCGCTCGAAAAAATGATGTTGCCGCTAAAATTCTTTCTGGGCGGCTATTTTGGCAACGGCAGGCAGTGGTTTTCGTGGATACACATTGACGACGTATGCCGCATGTTTATTCACGCCATTGAAAACAGCCACGTAGAAGGCGTGTATAACGCCGTAGCGCCGCATCCTGCTTCCAATAAATCTTTGACGCAAGCATTGGCTGCAGCCTTGGGCCGGCCTGCCATCATACTGCCTGCGCCGGCTTTTGCATTAAAACTGGCAATGGGTGAAATGTCATCAGTTATATTGAGCAGCACAAAAGTAGCTTCTCAAAAAATCACCTCAACCGGTTTTCGCCACGAATTTCCCGTATTAATCAGTGCCTTGAAAGACCTTGTCAACAGGAGGCTATAATTTTTCTTATTGCTTGAATACCTCAATTTCGTGGGTGCGCACCACCAGGTCGGTAAACTGCCCTTTAAAGCGGGTAGCTTTCACAATGTGGTTATCAATCCAGTGGTAATTGCCGCCGCGGGGTTTGCAGAATAGAATGGCGTGGTATTTAAACCCGTGTTTGTTGAGCCATATTTCTGTGTATTCGCGGTGTTCTTCGGTTCTTGACGTAAAAAACGTGATGATATGCCCCTCTTCGTACCACTTATTGATAATCTTGAGCGCGTCGGGATAGGGAAGTACCGTAAGCATGCGTTCGGGCTCCTCGTTGGGGATATCGTCGCAAATCGTGCCGTCTATATCTATCAGGAAGTTTTTGACAGAATCGGGTAAAACCGGGCTGATCCTTTCACCTTTTTCGTTAAATGCCTCGTGGAGTCCGGTTTGATTTTCTGCTTTTTCCATGGGTCAGTTTCGTTTGAAAAGTTTATAATGAAAGCGCTAAAAACTCATATAATCCGTTGGGTCAACGGGTTTGCCTTTGTGCCACAATTCGAAATGCAAATGCGGGCCGCTTGACAATTCGCCGGTATTGCCTATGATTGCCACCGCTTCGCCTGCTCTTACAAAACTGCCCACTTTTTTGAGCAGGGCGGAATTATGTTTATAAAAAGTGATAACATTATTCGCGTGTTGGATACCAATAGTAAAGCCGGTATTCTGTATCCAATCGGATAAAAACACGTAGCCGTCGAGCGATGCTTTGATCGCCGTATTTTTAGGCGCCAGCACATCGACGCCGAAATGTTGTTTGTCATAAGCAAAATTGGCGCTGATCTCGCCGGAGACGGGAGCGATAAAATACATTTGTTCGAGCGGCATATCGCGTGCGGCGAAATTGCCGTTTGACAGCGAATTTTTAGCCGCCTCGCCCACCCCTTCCAGTGCCACCTCTTTGCGTAGTTGCTGTTCGGCAGCCGAGGCCTTCTTTTCTTTCATAGTATCTATCGGGGTATTCACGCTTTGGGGCACCTCGTCGGCAGTTTGAACCTCGCCTACCAGCGTTTTTCGCCAGTTGTCGTAGCGCTTGTGGGTAGCTTCCAACTCTTCGCGGAGTTCTTCGGTTTCGCGGTAAAGCGCCATCAGCTCGCTGTTGCTGCTCAGCCCGCTGCCGTAGCCCGGCACATAACGCCTCAGAGGGGTAAAAGAAATGAGAAAAATACCCAGCATAACGGAGACCACTAAAATGCTGCTCAGCAGAATGTAAGTGTTGAGCAGTGTGAGCTTATACGAACTCACCTCCTTCAGCGTTTCGTCATTCCTGATGATCAGGCGGTAGGTATGGCTGAGTTGCTCCCGTATGCGTTCCCAACGGCTCTTGGCGCCGTAATCTGCTCCTTGCGACATCTTGAAGTAGTTAATTATGCGCTGTCGTATACTATTAATGCGCTTACTGCGATTTGTAGTGTAGAGATAAATAAAATAACTTTGCACCCTAAACCGCCGCAAAGATAAGCGTTTATGAAGCGTTTGTCGACTTTGGCGCGGCCTTTTAACCTTTTTTCAACAAAAAATGCAGACTGTTTTGAAGCGTTTTTACTTTTTAATATGTATTCTGCCGGTGTTGGTCGCCCTCTCCGGGTGCACCACCCAGAAGCGCAAAGGCGATTTATCGCTGATCGGAAAAGCTTATCACAATACAACAGCCCACTATAACGGTTATTTTAATGCCAACGAGTTGCTCGATGCCAGCGTTCTTACCCTTGAAGGCCAGCACCAGGACAACTACGCCAAGGTGCTGCCCATGTATAAATACATCGCCGCCGATAACCCCCAGGCAGTGGCCGGCGACCTGGACGTGGCGATGAAAAAGGTGACGGTGGTGGTGAACCTTCACCGTCGCAGCGACTGGACCGACGATTGCTACCTGTTGGTGGGCAAAGCCCAGTTTCTCAAAAAGGACTATGAAGCCGCTGAAGAAACGCTACGCTTTACTGAAAATGAATTCAACCCCTACAAGGTAAGCAAAAAGAAAAGCAAAAAGTCGAGCCCCTCCGCGAAGTCCAGCTCCAAATCAAAAAGCAGCAGCAAGAAAAAAACGACAAAAGCCTCAAGCTCAAGTGATGACGACGGCGAGGAAAAACTGAGCGCTAAAGAGCAGGCTAAAAAACGCAAGGAATACAACAAACAAGTCAAAAAGAAAAAAAAGAGCAGCAGTAGCAAGAAAAAAGCGCCCGCCAAGAAACCGGCACCTGCTCCAAAGCAGGAGGAAGAAAATCCTGCTCCCAAGCAAGAAGAGCCGGCTCCCAAGCCAACAGAAGCAGGCCTCATCAGCTTGTCGGGCACTGAAAAAAAAGATGACAAGGCCAACCCCGATAGTTATTTTATGAAACACCGCCCGGCTTATCAGGAAATTCAATTGTGGCTGGCCCGCACGCTGGTTGAGCGCGACAAATACGACGAAGCATACCGCATGCTCACCCAACTGGAAGAAGACCCCAAAACTTTCAACGATGTGCGCCGGGAAGCCGCGGCTGCCAAGGCTTATTATTTCATCAAGCGCAAAATGTATTCGCAGGCCGTCGTTCAACTCGAGAAATCCGCCGACCTGGCCGATAAACGCGCCGATAAAGCGCGCTATACTTTTATCGCGGCGCAACTGCACCAGCAACTGGGCAATGCCGATGGCGCATATGCCGCTTTTGAACGCGTACTGAAGTACAACCCCGTGTACGAAATGGAATTCAGCGCCAAACTCAATATTGCCCAAAATAGCTACCGCGCAGGCAAAGGTACGGCAGAAGAAGCCGTGCGCAATCTCGAAAAACTGCTCAAAGACCCTAAAAACCTTGAATTCCAGGACCAGATCTACTACGCGTTAGCAGAGATAGCGCTTAAGGAAGGCGACCGCAACAAGGCCATCACTTATTTGGCCCAGTCGCTCAAAAACAGCCGCCAAAACCGCAGTCAGAAAGCCGAGGCCTACCTTACCATGGCCAGGTTGTTTTTTGAAAATCAGGACTATCTGCCCGCCAAAGCTTATTACGACAGCACGCTCCAGGTGCTGGCCACCAATGACGAGCGCTATGATGAAGTGAGTCGCATGAGCACTAATCTGACCGATATTGCCCGTCATTTGCAAACTATTCAACTGCAGGATAGTCTGTTGCGAATCAGCGCCTTGAGCGATAAAGAAAAACGCGAGCTTGCGCTGCGCATCAAGCAGGAGCAGGAAGAAGCCCAGCGCAAAGCTATGGAGGCTCAGGCCGCGGGCAAGGAAATACCAGGTAAAGCCGGCGCCAAAAACCTGCCTGGCAACGTGGTAGCCGCTACGCAAAGCGGACAGCGCCCCGCGCTGCAAAAGGAAAGCAGCTTTTTTGCCTACGACGAACGCGCCGTGAAACGCGGCCAGCGCGAATTTGACCGACGCTGGGGCGTCCGCACACTCGAAGACGACTGGCGCCGCGCCAACCGCCGTACCTCCGTCGAAACTGAAGAAGTTGCCGCCGCCGAGGAAGCGAGCTCCTCGAGCGATATTACCGACGAAGAACTCAAAAAACTGCTCGGCAATGTGCCTGTAACCCAGGGCGATAAAGACGAGGCCAACCGCCTTATCCGCGAGGCGATGTTCGCGCTCGGAACGCTGTACCGCGACCGCCTCAAAAATTATGACAAGGCCGTCCAAACACTCGAACAACTCAACGAACGCTATCCGGGCAGCAACTATGAATTGGACTCCTGGTATTTCCTCTACCTGACTTATACCGATATGGGCAATAGCGCCAAAGCCAGGGAGTATTTCGACAAAATTGTAGGTAAATATCCTACGTCTAATTATGCCAAAATACTGCTGGATCCCAATTTTGCCGCCAAATACCTCGACGAGGAACGCCGGCAGGCGCTGCAATACGACGAGATATACGGCATGTTCGCCAACGGCAACTACCGCGATGCCTACGACCGCAGCCGCAGTATGATGGAATCGCTGCTGGGAAAACACCCCCTCAAACCCAAATACGCCCTGCTGATGGCTATGTGCAGCGGTAACCTGCAAGGCAAAGACGCTTATGTGAGCGAACTGCAGCGCGTAGTGGCTATGTATCCCGAAACAGAAGAACAAAAGCGCGCCAAGGAAATTCTCCGCCTGCTGGGCGCCAGCGGCGCCGCGCTGCCCGGCAAGGAAAAGGAAGAAACTACCGGCTATAAAGTGGAAGCCGACGACGCCCACTATATCATCATTGTTTTCCAGGACGAAAAGGTGGACCTCAACGCCGCCAAGATCAGGGTGTCGGATTTTAATGCCAAATACTACAAACTCGACAACCTGCGCATCCAGAATATTTTCCTGGGAGAGGGCAGCAAAACGCCGGTTTTACTCCTGCGCCGTACCAAAAACCAGGCCGACGCTATGAAATACCTCGATACGGTGGCCAAAAATCGCAAGGATTTCCTCGATAGCGGCATGACCCACGATCTGATGGTGATTTCTCAAAACAACTACCGCCTGTTGCTCAGCAACAAAGATTTAAAGGCATATAAGACTTTCTTCGAAGGGAATTATTGAGCCATAAATTCCCTGATTACCGGTATCAACCTGTCGACGCCTTCTTTGAGGGGGCGTACGACGGGAATGCCGAGTTTTACCTCCGTTTCACGCCGGTACTCCTCTATGTCGGCATCCGACATATTTTCTTCGTTGAGCGTAACAGCCAGTACTTTGGCGCCATAAAACCCAATGAGTTCAATCTCGCTGGAGATGGGCGGAATAGGCGTATCGGTGCTGTCGTAGCAGGTTCGACCAGGCGCGTGTTGCAATACCACGCCTTTTACATTGCCCGATAAAATAAATTCGCTGCCGCAGGGGCCGTTGGGGTTGCGCAGGGCAGACTGGCCTTCGATGAGAATGAGGTCAGGATTGCTTTCTGCGGCGCATTCCACGATGACGCGTTCTATTTCTCCGCTGATGAAATCGTTGACTGTGCTGTCAAAGATGAAACCGTGTTGATATCCCTGCATCCAGCCGGTTTGGCCGGTATAGATCATCTCGGCGGCGATATCGTGGCGGCGGCAGCTTTCCATCAACATGCGGCAGGTAGTTCGCTTGCCCAGGGCGCAATCAGTGCCCAATACGGCAATTTTCGGGGTCGTTACCGAAAAAATATCGCCGGTCCAGAAGCGCAACGTTTGCCGGGGGCGCGGCTTGCGCACATCGATGAGTTCGACGCGGTGTTTTTCGGCCAGCACTTTAAAGTAGGGGTCGTCGCTCAGGAAAGTGTGCAACCCGCATACAATACTCACCCCCAGGCTAATAGCGGTATATAGCTCTTCGCGAAAATCATCGGGCAACAGTCCGCCGTGCAGGGCTACGCCCACTACGCAATATTTGGGCATGGGGAGTCCCGCGTTTTTATATTCAGCAACGGAAGCGAAGACCGGAATTCCCAGCTTATTGCCATCCATCACCTCGCCTGCATCGCTGCCTGCATGTTGATAGTCGATAACAGCCAGCACTTCGAAGCGTTCGGAGCCGCGCAGCAGCCCGTGGCAGGTTTTGGCATTGGCAGACGCCAGCATGCCGTGTGTGAGCACTATAGCGGTTGATTTTTCCATATGGCAATATTATGTACTTCAAATATAACAATCTGCGCCTATCTTTGCGCACATTATGAGGACGATTATCTATTGTGTATGCGCAGCTATTGCGCTATTGCAGACCGGTTGTGCAGGCGGCGCCGGTAAACCGCGTATCATTGCCGACTTATACGTGCGCTACCTGGCCGATGTGGCCGAACTAAAGGCGCAGGCGAGTTTTTACGAGGGAGATTCGCTGCAAACTGCATTGCCAAAGACAATGGCCGGCGGCGTTACTTTTCAACAAAGCGCTATGGAGGCTAAAATCCTGCAAGGGGAGGTAGTACGCTATTCGCTGCAGCGCCGCGGCAATTTCAACCCGCCTTTTCAATTCGGATATACCGACGGCGAAGGCGTAAAGGGAGAATACACGCTGGCGATGAACCCCATCGACAGCTTTTCTTTTAGAGGAGAGGCCAGCCGTTCAAAGGGGGCTACATTACTATTCTACGGCGCGCCGCTGGGCGAAGGAGAAAGCCTGGTAATCCTCGTCAGCGATGTAAACAATCAGGCGGCTACCCTTGAAATATCCGGCCCAAAATCTACTAACGACCTGTTTATCCCCGCCTCCAACCTGTCCTCGCTCCAACCAGGCCCCGGCACGGTATACCTGGTGCGGAATACGGCCAAAATGGAAGATACGCCGGGGCGGTATATTATTGCAGTGGGGGAATATTATACGGATGTTGTTCGTTTCGAATTAGCGGAATAATTGGTAAGAATGCACGGCCTCTGCAATACCCGCCAGCGCCCCGGGATTGTCTTCTATCAGGCTACCCACCACGATCATATCGGCGCCGGCTTGCAGTGCTGCCCGGGCCTGTTCCGGGCTGCGAATGCCGCCCCCGACGATCAGCGGGATGGCGACGGCCTGGCGAACGGCGGTTATTAACTCGGGCGGGACGGGTTGGGGCGCGCCGCTGCCGGCCTCCAGATACAAGAGCCGCAGCCCCAGCATCTCGCCGGCCATCGCCGTACATACGGCTATGTCTTTTTTGCCGGCGGGGATGGGCGTGGTATTGCTCATATAGGCTACCGATGTCAGCGCCCCGCCGTCTATGAGCATATATCCGGTAGGAAGTATTTCCAGGGCGCTTTGGCGCAGCCAGGGGGCTGCTACCACGTGTTTGCCGATGAGAAACTCGGCATTGCGGCCCGATATCAGCGAAAGCAACAGGATGGCATCGGCGTCGGCATGGAGTTGCAGGGTGTTGCCGGGGAAAAGCACCACGGGAATATCGCAGTGGTCCTTGATTGTGCGGATGCACTGCCCCAGGTGGTCGTTCACCAACAGGCTGCCGCCCACAAGGAAGTAGTGCACCCCCGTCTGCATGGCTAATGATGCCAGTGCGGGCAATTTGCCGGGATCGGTTTTATCGGGATCGATTAATACGGCTAGTTTTTTGCTCCCGCTTGCCCGGGCTTCCAGCAAAGAAGAATAAATCATCAACGCCTATTAGTTATTGGGTAAAATGCTTGCGCTGTTTCTCTTGTCCGAATTTTTCAGCGTTAAAAGCCTGTGAGCCTTTTTTCGGGATCGACAGCGTTTGCCAATGCTCGCCGCTCAGGTGTTTGGCAAGAAAAATAATTTGGCCCACATGACTTGCATAATGCGCTATTTGCCGTTGAATGGCCTCCATCACGGTATGGCCTTCGTTGCGGATATACACGATGCGTTCAAGATCGGCAGCGGTGAGGGGTTCGATAGCGTCGAAAAGACATTGCCAGCCCTTTTCCCAGGCTTCCAGCAGGGCTTCTTTGCTGGGATAGGCGCCTTCAAACTCCTCGTCGCGCTGCCGCCAGGGCTTTTCGCCGTCGGAAGTGAGAAAGTCGGTCCACCGCGACAACATATTGCCGCTCAGGTGTTTGACAATCAGCGCGATGCTATTGGAGTTGGGATCGGGTTGATGCATCAACGCATTACCGTCGATTTGGGCCATCGCTTTGTCGGCCAGGCCTTTATAGTAACGGAACAGGTACCTGGAGCTTTCCAGGAAATTGTCGGCAAGGGATGTGTTCATTTCCATAAATTTGGGTAAAGATACGTTTTAAGGCGGGGCGTCGCTATACCAATGACAACCTTTT
>DAINSQ010000033.1:0-33526 GCA_036741235.1 Saprospiraceae bacterium
GATTCCACGGAGAGGAGCGCCAGAAAAACGCTCCGTGCAATCAAAACAAATTGCCAATCATCCTTTCCTATCTTTTCATCATCCCCCACATCTTAGTTCAAAAACTCCGGGCCGAGGGGGCGATTGGGCGATCTTTGCCGCTCGTTGAGCGGAGTCGAAACGAGCATCCGTGGCAGTCGGTTCCACTGATCCCTCCCTCCCACCCTCTCTCCCTCCCTCCCTCAAACTCAGTCTATCCCGAGCATTGAGCGGAGTCGAAACGACCGATACCGGGCAGGCGACTTTGCGACTGTGCGATACGCAAAAACCCACAACCCACAACCAAAAAATCGTTATTATTGCAAAAAAAACAGGACTTTGAGCTACGAGCAAATACTGGATCAGCTGCGCAAAAAAAAGTTTGAACCCGTCTATTTTCTGCATGGCGAGGAAGATTACTTTATTGATACCATCAGCAATTTTTTTGAAAAAGAGCTCCTGCCGGAAGCAGAGCAGGCTTTTAATCAGACCATCTTTTACGGCAAGGATACCGACCACCTGGCCGTGCTCGACGCCGCCCGGCGCTACCCAATGATGTCGCCCTGCCAGGTCGTGATTATCAAGGAAGCGCAGGATATGCGCTCGCTCGACAAATTGCAGTCGTATATTGAAAAACCCGCGGCTACCACGCTGTTAGTCATTTGCCATAAACACAAAAAATACAACCTCAATTCGGCTTTTGGCAAGGCGTTGAAGGCCGGCGCAGTCGTTTTTGAATCCAAATCGCTGTACGACAACCAGGTACCAGAGTGGATCAAAAACTATATCAAGGACAAACAGCTTCAAATAACGAATGATGCCGCCAACTTGCTGGCGGAATACCTGGGCACAGAGTTGGCTAAAGTAGCCAACGAACTCGACAAGCTGGCGATTAATCTGGCGCCCGGGGCCACCATTATGCCGGCTCAGGTGGAGGAGAATATCGGCATTAGCAAGGATTATAATGTGTTTGAACTACAAAAGGCCCTGAGCCAACGCGATGTGCTGAAGGCTAACCGTATTGTAAATTATTTTGCCGATAATCCCAAAAAGAACCCTATACAGGTGGTCATCAGCTCGTTGTATGGGTATTTCAGCAAGGTGTATATGCTTCATTTTGTGAAGGACAAGCCGGAAGCCGATATCCTGGAGGCCCTGCAACTGCGCTCGGCGTATTTCCTCAAGGAATACCGGGCTGCGCTGCGCTTTTTTCCGGTGCAAAAGCTGGAGCAGGTATTCGCCGATCTGAAAACTTTCGACCTCAAATCGAAAGGCGTGAATTACGATTCAACGGGCAAGCCAGAGGGGGAGTTGTTGCGGGAATTGGTGTGGAGGGTACTGCATTAGTTGTAGGTTCTATGTTCTAGGTTGTAAGTTGTAGGTTTTTAATTTACACGCGCTACAACCTACAACCTACAACCTACAACCTACAACCTACAGCTGCGATTTTGCGTTAATCGCCCAGCTTTTTGCGAGTTCGGGCGTAGCCTCGTCGGCCAATAACTGGCTGATTACCTTGCTGTAATAGGTTTTATAAGCTTTTGCGTCGGAGCGCGAAAAATGGCTTGAAAACTTGTTAATCGAAGCGCAAACCAGGTATAATTCTGCTTTTGAACCTTCGGCGGTAAGCGTTTGCAGGTAAAAATCGGCTGCCGAGGCGGTTTCGGCATTTACGGGTACTTTCGACAAGTATTTGTCCAGTATAAAAAAGCTGATCAGTTCAATGTTGATCATTCTATCCGACTGATTAGCATAAGCGGATTTGGCTTCTTCTATGGCTGCCTGGGCCAATTCGTGCATCGGCTTCCAGTTGCTTATGGCGTCCGTGAACGGGTACTTTGTCATCTGCCCCATGATCCGGGTCGCCTGCCGGGGCATAAACGAACCTGTCGGCGTCATGGTTGCCGTATAGCGCATGTCGTTGGGGTCGTTGCCCCTGATAGAGGTGGCGTCTGCTTGATGCGACTGCGAGTTTCCTATTTCGCCGCTCATAAATTTTTGTACGCGCATATCCTCTTCGGAGGCTTCTTGTTGGGAGACACAGGAACTCAATACCAGTAAAAACAGGAACAGGGGATGGAGGATTGAAATTTTCATGGTTTTGAAGATTAAGGCAGACCAGGGTTTTAGTGTGCCTGATGAAAAAATGAAATTGCTGTTTAATTATTTTAATTGAGCTATGTACATCTGTTACAATTGCATCCTAAAGCGGTGACGTCCATTCCTATAAATTCTGGATTGGAAATTTGATTCATGTACTGGAATACCGGAAAACCAGCTATATTTCCCATATAATGAATAGAATCATATTCGGTAATGCCGCAATTGCAATCTGTTTCGTAACTTATTGACCAGGTTATGCAACCTGATATACAGGCGCCGGTGCATTCCATTCGTGCGTAAGTAAGCAGTGGTACAAGGAAGAGAAAGAGCAGGATAAAACTGCATTTCAGGAAATTGGTTTTCATGGCGATGAATTTAAATTAATAAATATAATAATACATAAAGGTCTTGTATTTACATGCAGGCAAATAAGATTCAGTAAAATAAGGCATCATTTTCAACTCGACGGGCGATTGAATTGTAACAAAACGGCAGCAAAAAACGAGGTGATTCCAACCTGATTAAAAACGATCACAAAACCGTACCACCATCACCTTTATTTATCGCCTGTTTTTGTATATGACTAGCATACAAAAAATACTATAAATCGGCGTTTTATCGCAATATTATTTTTAATAAAAACAAAAAAAATCGGTGTTGAATTTGGTGTATAACGACAAAAGCAAATATATAATTTATAGACAGAATGAGCAACTATATTGTAATTTTTTTATAAAAAATGATCAATTTTAATTTTCAATAAAGGGAATATAGCGGGTTATTTTAAATTTACAGCAAACATAAAACCGGGTATGAAAATCGCGCTTGGCTTTTATTTTCTGCTCTTGGGCTGTCAATTACTCGTCGCCCAAACTACTATTGCCGAATCGGAAGACCTGCGGTTTCGGGCGCAAGTGGAAAAAGATACGGCGTCGCTTCAATCAATACTCAGCGACGACCTGATATACATTCACTCCAATGCATTGGTGGAGACCAAAAGCGATTTTCTGCACAGCATCTCAACCGGCAATATCACCTACAACGCTATGCAACCCGAGCCGGGCCGCGCTATCCGCAAATACGGCAAAACGGGCATCAGCAACGGCATCGTGCAGGTAAAAGGTTTGATACAGGGCAAGCCCTTTGAAGTGCGATTGCGATATACGGCGGTTTATGTGAAGCAAAAAAAACACTGGCGGCTGGCCTCGTGGCAGTCGACAAAAATACCCTGACATGCAACTATTGTTTTAGTTAGTTGTCTTTATTGGGCTTAATCACCCGCAAAAAGACAACCATGAGAGTATTTCTTACCCTGATTATCAGCCTTTGCACCATTCCTATTTACGCACAAATGTCCACCCTGCGCGGGCGTTTGGAAGACAACCAGGGCGGCGCAATCGCCTATGCCAATGTGGTGTTGTACAATACTTCCGACAGCAGCCTGTTTAAGGTGGGCGTAAGCGATGAAAATGGAATTTTCGAGCTTCAAGGCCTCGAAGCAGGAACCTATTACCTGGAAGCTTCTTACCTGGGGTTTGATGATATCCGAAAACCCGACATTCGCGTGGATGGTACACAGCAGATTGACATCGGCGTTTTGGTATTAACCCCTTCTGCTATAGAACTTGCCCAGGCCACCGTCACTTCTTCGCGCGTGCTGGTGGAAATAAAACCCGACCGCACGATTTTTAACGTGGAAGGCACCATCAACAGCGCGGGCTCCGATGCCATTTCGCTGTTGCGCAAAGCCCCCAATGTGACGGTTGATAACAACGACAATATCAATGTGTTGGGGCGAGCCGGCGTACTGCTTTACGTAGACGGCAAGCGATTGCCGCTGGGCGGACAGGACCTCAGCAATTATCTCCAGAATTTGCCCGCCGAACAAATCGACCGTATTGAAATTATCACCAACCCCGGTTCGAAGTACGAAGCGGAAGGCAACGCCGGGATTATTGACATTCGACTAAAAAGAGATAAAAACCTGGGCGCCAACGGCTCGTTGAATACTACCTACAGCCAGGGCAGATACCATCGGGCCAACCTCACCGGCAGCGCCAACTACCGCAATAGAAGTGTAAATGCATTTGGAACGGGCAGCGTGGGCGACGGCGGCGGCTTCAATAAGATGTTGTTTGAAAGCTACCAGAACAACCTGGTGCAGCACGAAATTAACAACCATAAAAACGACTGGCGCAACTACAATTACCGCCTGGGAGCCGACTTTTTTCTGGCAAAAAATCACACCATCGGTTTTCTGGCAGGCGGAGGCGACAACATTTCCGACAATACATCTTACAACCGCATTACCCTCGCCCTCGAAGCCACTCCCGACAATATCGATAGCATTCTGGTAGCTAACAATACGGCGGATAACAGCAGGACCCAGCAAACCTACAACCTCAATTACCGGTTCGACAACGCCAAAGGCCGCAGCCTTAATGTGGATTTGGATTACGGCAGCTATAAAAACCGGAGCGTCCGCTACCAGCCCAACCGCTATTACGATGCCTCGGAAGAAGTGTTGCTCACCGAAATTATCAACCGGTTTGATACGCCTACCGATATCGATATTTACACGTTAACAGTAGATTACGAAGACGAACTGTGGAAAGGCAAACTCGGCGCCGGCGCTAAATTGAGCCAGGTAGTTTCCGACAATACCTTTCTCTTTTACGACGAAATAAACGGCCTGCCCGTTCAAAATAACCGGTCTTCCAATGAGTTTACTTACGACGAAATAGTATACGCCGGGTATATTAATTATGCCCGTGGTTTGGGTGAAAAATGGAATTTCTCCGTCGGAATCCGCGCCGAGCAAACGGATGCTACCGGCGATCTGCGGGCTTTTTTACCGGAATTGCAGGAACCGCCCGTCGAATTGAACTACCTGAGCTGGTTCCCCAATGCAGGATTGACCTGGCAACCTGCCCCGAAACACACCCTGTCGCTCAACGGCGGCAGGCGCATCAACCGCCCCGATTACAACGTGCTCAACCCGTTTAATAACCAGATCAGCCAGCTTTCTTACGAAAAGGGCAACCCCTTCCTCCGGCCGGAAATCGTGAATAACCTCGAATTGGGGTATACCCTTTCTTACAGGTACAACTTCAAATTGGCTTATAGCCGAACCACCGACCAGATCACCCGCCTCATTGCCCCCGACGATGTGGACCCCCGTGCCGGGTTTATCACCTGGGCCAACCTGGCGCAGCAAACCATTATTAGTTTTAATGTGAGCGCCCCCGTGCAGATTCTCAAAAATTGGAACGCCTATTTTAATGCCGGCATTTCGCACCTCGACAACCAGGCCAATTATGGCGAAGGCGCGGTGGTGGATGTACAGGCGCTCACCTACAATATCTTCCAGCAGCATACCTTCACCCTTCCCGCAGGCTTTACAGGCGAAATTTCGGGGTATTACTCCGGGCCCGGCGTATGGGGCGGCGTGTTTGAGTATGAATCAAGCTGGAGCCTCGACCTCGGCCTGCAGCGCAAGTTCTTGAAAGACCGCCTGAATGTCAGAGTCAATGTAAGCGATATTTTTTATGAAACAGGATGGGACGGCTTTTCGGATTTTAACGGATTGTACGCCAAAGGCGGTGGCCGTTGGGATAGCCGTCGCGCCAGCCTGAGCCTGGGTTATCGTTTTGGTAATGAAAATGTTAAGTCGCGCAAACGCACCACCGGCATTGAATCGGAAGCAGGCAGAGTAGGGGGCGATCAGTAACTCATTTTACAAAAACTGCTAATCAGGTCTTGTTTTATTAAAAACTTTACCCCTATATTTGTCGCAGTTCAAAATCAGTACAACAACTATGTCATTTCGCATACAGAACAATTGGTGGTGGCACAATCCCTCGGACTTCCGGGTGAATTGACGCGCCATTGACCAAACTGTTCTACCAAGCGGCCTGTCGGATCACCCGGCAGGCCGCTTGTCGTTTGCGCTAAAGCCAATTTTTTATGCCTGCTGCCACTACCACCTTAAATCGCGTCAAATTGCGGACGCTGGTGAGAAAAAAAATGGCCGACACCCTCACGCCGGTGTCGCTGTACCTGAAGGTGAGAGATCACTTTACCGACCCCGTATTGCTGGAAAGCAACGACTTTCGCAGCAAAGCCGATTGCATGTCGTTTGTGGGACTCGATGCGCTGGCCGCTATTGAGGTGAAAAACGGGGGCATTACTATTTCGAAACCCGACGGCACGGCGCAGCAAATTCCGGTGACGAGTACGCTGACCGTGCCCGACGCCATGTTCGATTTTTTGCAAAGTTTTTTTATCGAATATGATACCCCCTACGCGGGCTTCAACGGACTGTTCGGATTTACAGGCTTTGAAGGGGTGCAATATTTCGATTCCCTTCGATTTGACCCCGCTAAAAAGCGCCTCGATTTGCCCGATTTGCGTTATACTTTATATCGCTTTGTTATCGCTATCGATCATTTCAGGGATACGTTGCATATTGTTGAGAATATACCGGAGGGATGGTCTTCGCGGATGGATGAACTCGAGGCCCTGATGTACGGCAATAAATTTGCTACCCACCCATTTCGGCTGCAGGGCGAGGAGACCAGCAATCTGAGCGACGAGGAGTTTATGGAATTGGTAAGCCTGGGCAAACGCCATTGCCGGCTTGGCGACGTATTCCAGATCGTGTTTTCCCGGCAGTTTGCCCAGCGCTATACCGGCGATGATTTCAATGTGTACCGCGTATTGCGATCGGTGAACCCATCGCCTTATCTGTTTTATTTCGATTTTGGAAGTTATCGAATTTTCGGCTCGTCGCCTGAAACGCAGATGCAGATTAAAAACGGCGTAGCGCAGGTGAATCCCATCGCGGGCACCTACCGTCGTAGCGGCGATAACGAAGAAGACGCCCGCAAGGCCCTCGAACTCTCTAACGACCCCAAGGAAAACGCCGAACACATTATGCTCGTCGACCTGGCCCGCAACGACCTCAGCCGTCATGCGCAACATGTGCGGGTGCGCGAACTGAAGGATATCCAGTTTTTTAGCCACGTTATTCACCTGGTTTCCAAGGTCGAGGGCGACCTGCCGCCCGGTACCAACCCATTCCAGGTATTCGGCGATACTTTTCCCGCCGGTACGCTCTCCGGCGCCCCCAAGTACAAAGCCATCGAACTCATCCACCAATACGAAAACCGCCAACGCGGCTTTTATGGCGGCGCGCTTGGCTTCATTGATTTTAGCGGCCAGATGAACCAGGCAATTGTGATTCGCTCGTTTCTGAGCCAGGACAATACCCTGTATTACCAGGCCGGCGCCGGTATCGTGGCCGCCAGCGACGAGCGCAAGGAGTTGCAGGAGGTCAATAACAAACTCGGCGCTTTGAAACGGGCTTTGAATGAGGCTATATTTATACAAACGAATAATGTTTAAACGAATAAATAAGTAACCATGCGCATCCTCGTATTGGACAACTACGATTCATTTACTTTCAACCTGGTGCAATACATTCAGGAAATACTCGGGCAGCCGGTAGAGGTATTCCGCAACGACGCCATCAGCCTGGAAGCGGTGGCTGACTACGACGCCGTCATCTTGTCGCCGGGCCCGGGTTTGCCTGCCGATGCGGGTATTATGCCTGAGTTGATCAGGCGATACGCGGCTACCAAGCCCATATTGGGGGTTTGCCTGGGCCACCAGGCCATCGGGGAAGCCTTCGGCGCCCGGTTGGAGAATCTGGCGCAGGTATTTCACGGGGTAGACACGCCGGTAAACATAGTTGATCCCGACGAACCGTTATTTCGGGGGCTCGGCCCGGTTATCACTGCGGGGCGCTACCATTCCTGGGCGGTTGCCGGTGAAAAATTGCCTGCTGAATTGCACATAACGGCGGTGGACGAATCGGGGGCGATCATGGCCATGCGGCACCGGCAGTACAATGTGCGGGGCGTGCAATTTCACCCGGAGTCTATCCTCACGCCCGAAGGGCGAAAGCTGCTGGAAAATTTTTTCAACTATTGCGTTCCCGCTTTTCAAGCTGTTTAAACGATGAAAAACATACTTTGCCAATTATTCGAGCACAAAACGCTCGACCGCGAGCAATCAAAATCCGTATTGCTGCAAATTGCCCAGGGAGCCTTTAATCCCGTTCAGGTGGCCAGTTTTATCACCGTATACCAAATGCGGACGATCACGCTGCCCGAGTTGCTGGGCTTCAGCGATGCCCTGCTTGAGCTGTGCGTGCCGCTGGAAGGGCAGGATACGGAAGCGATTGACATAGTAGGCACCGGCGGCGACGGCAAAAATACGTTTAATATTTCCACGCTGGCGGCAGTAGTAGTGGCCGGCGCGGGATACAAAGTGGTCAAACACGGCAACTACGGCGTATCGTCGGCGGTGGGCTCGTCCAATGTGTTGGAGGCGATGGGATACCGCTTTACTTCCGATACCGATCTGCTGCGCCTGCAATTAGACCGGGCCGGGCTTTGTTTTTTGCACGCGCCGTTGTTTCATCCGGCGTTAAAAGAAGTAGCGCCCATACGCAGGCAATTGGGTATGAAAACATTTTTCAATATGCTGGGGCCGCTGGTCAACCCCCTGCAGCCCAAATACCAGTTGTTGGGTACCTACAGCCTGGAGTTATCGCGGCTGTACCAATACGCCATGCAGGAGCGCGGCCGGCAATACGCCATCGTTTACGGCCTCGACGGATACGACGAGGTATCGCTCACCGGCGCATTCAGGTTGCGCACCGATTCGTCGGAGCGCCTGTTGCAGCCGGAAGACCTGGGTTTGCCCCGTTATGCCCCGTCGGAGCTTGACGGCGGCGAAACGCCGGCGGCGGCGGCAAAGATCTTTGAGCAGGTATTGGAAAACAGGGCTACGCCGGCTCAGCGCGACGTGGTAATCGCCAATGCCGGCCTTGCCATATACGCCATGAAACCGGGCAGCGCCTTTGGCGATTGCCTGGTCGAAGCCCGCGAAAGCCTCGTTGGAGGCAAAGCGCTGCGCACGTTTAAAGCTTTACTTGTAAATAATTGATTTTCAAAAATTTGTATTTATTTTAATCGAATTTACTTAACAGATTTTTTTTCAAGATGGACATTCTGGAGACCATAATATCGCATAAAAGAGAGGAGGTCAATATCCGCAAAGCAGGCCGGGCGGATTCAATACTTGCCCAGAGCCCTTTTATTAAGAACCGCCCCTTATCGATGCGGCAAAGCCTGGAACGCGAAGGCTCGTCGGGTATCATCGCCGAATTCAAGCGGCTGTCGCCATCCAAAGGGCCGATCAACCTCGAGGCAGATGTAGCCCAGGTAACAACGGGTTATGCCGAGGCAGGGGCTAGTGCGCTATCGGTACTTACCGACTTTCATTTTTTCGGAGGATCGGCGGATGATCTTACCCGCGCGCGTACCGGCAATTTCAATATTCCCATATTGCGAAAAGATTTTATTGTTGACGAATTCCAGATTCTGGAAGCCAGGGCCATGGGCGCCGACGTCATACTGCTGATCGCAGAATGTCTCGATAAATGGACCGTTGCAGCCTTGGCCAAAAGAGCCAAAGATTTGGGTATGGAGGTATTGCTGGAATTGCACGACGAATCGCAATTGGATAAAATCTGCGACGGCATTGACATGGTGGGCGTCAACAACCGAAACCTCAAAGACTTCTCGGTAAATGTCGAAACCTCGTTGCGCCTGGCCGAGCTACTGCCCGCCGGGCTGCTGAAGGTGTCGGAAAGCGGCATTTCCGACCCGGAAACCTTATTAATGCTACGCAACGCGGGTTACAAAGGGTTTCTGATCGGAGAATCTTTTATGAAAACAGCCGACCCGGGCGCCGCTTGCGCACAATTTATTAACAAGATTGCCGGGCGCCGGGAAAATCCCGCTAACTTCACTGCAATATCTAATCAAAAGGGTACCACATGAACATCAAGGTATGCGGCTTGCGCGAACCGGCCAATATTGCTGACGTACTGTCACTGGGCATTGATTACGCCGGGTTTATTTTTTACCCAAAATCACCGCGCCATGCGGATAGCAAGGCTTTTAGAAATTGGATGGATAAAAACGAAAAGCTTTTCGGCAAAACGAAAAAAGTCGGCGTTTTTGTCAATGCGGAAATTGAGCAGGTGCTAAACGCCGTACACGATTATCGGCTCGATTACGTGCAATTGCATGGCTCTGAGAGCCCTGAGTATTGCCGGGAGTTAAAAACGTACTGGAGTATCGGCTCGCTTCGCAGCGCCCAATTGATCAAAGCTTTTGGCGTGGATGCGCAATTCGATTTTGGCGATACTATGCCTTACGAGGGCTTGTGCGCTATGTTCCTGTTTGATACCAAAGGCCCCTTGCAAGGCGGCAACGGCATGCCGTTCGACTGGGAGCTGCTTGGGCAGTACTCCGGATTTACCCCCTATTTGCTAAGCGGGGGCATTGATGAAAGCGATGCCGGCGTTATCAGGGCCCTGCCATACAAACAACTTGCCGGAGTAGACATCAACAGCCGGTTTGAAACCAGGCCCGGATTAAAAGACGTAGAAAAATTAACGCGTTTTCTGATGGCTTTGCGCGGTGGTTAATAATTTGATAAACAGCTAATTGTATGACAAATAATACGACGATTCCTAAGCAGATGCCGACTATTGCCGTCGATGAACAGGGTTACTACGGCGAATTTGGCGGCGCCTACATCCCCGAAATGTTGTATCCCAACGTAGACAACCTGCGCCGTCAATACCTGAGTCTGATCAAAGAGGCGAGCTTCCAGGAAGAATTCAGGCGTTTGTTGCGCGATTATGTGGGAAGGCCTTCGCCGCTTTATTTCGCCCCGCGTTTGTCGGCGCATTTCGGGGCGCAGATTTACCTCAAACGCGAAGATCTGAACCACACCGGCGCGCATAAAATCAACAACACCATCGGGCAGATTCTGCTGGCCAAACGCCTGGGAAAAACGCGGATCATTGCCGAGACCGGCGCCGGGCAACACGGCGTGGCTACGGCTACCGTATGCGCGCTTATGGGCTTAAAATGCATCGTATATATGGGCGCCGTGGACATCAAGCGGCAGGCCCCCAATGTGGCCCGGATGAAAATGCTGGGCGCGGAGGTGCGTCCGGCGCTCAGCGGCAGCCAAACCCTCAAAGACGCAACCAATGAGGCTATCCGCGACTGGATCGGCAACCCTGAAGATACCCATTATATCATCGGTTCGGTAGTAGGTCCGCATCCTTATCCCGACATGGTGGCCCGCTTCCAGTCGGTGATCAGCGAAGAAATGAAGAGCCAGTTGATGGAGCAAACCGACCGGCACTACCCCGATGCCATTATAGCATGCGTTGGCGGCGGCAGTAATGCTGCGGGCGCTTATTATCACTACCTGAATGACCGCCGGGTGCGCCTTATCGCCGTTGAAGCCGCCGGGCTCGGCGTCGATAGCGGCGAGTCGGCCGCTACCAGCGTGCTGGGTACACGAGGTATCATACACGGCAGTCGCACCTTGCTCATGCAAACGCCCGACGGCCAGATCGTGGAGCCGTATTCTATCTCTGCCGGACTTGACTACCCCGGCATCGGCCCCCTTCACGCACATCTAATCAGCACCGGCAGGGCAGAAGCCGTGAGCATTACCGACGAGGAGGCTCTTGAGGCCGGCTATTTTCTCGCCCGTACAGAAGGTATCATTCCAGCACTGGAAACCGCTCACGCGCTGGCAGCATTGGGCAGAATAGGCCTCTCCGCCAACGATGTGGCGGTGGTATGCCTCTCCGGCCGCGGCGATAAGGATCTGGATACGTATATGGAAAAAATGAAGAATGAAGAATGAAGAATGAAGAATGAAGAATTGTAACCCCTCATAACCCCTCATAACCCTTCATAACCCCTCATAACCCCTCATAACCCCTCATAACCCTTCACCAACCCTCATACAAATGGCTAGCATCCAACATCTATTTGCCAATAAAAAAAGCCGGGTCCTCAACATCTATTTCACTGCCGGCTACCCTCATCTGGATTCGACGGTTGACATCATTCGCTCGCTCGACCGGGCCGGAGTCGATCTGATCGAAGTGGGCATGCCGTATTCCGACCCATTGGCAGACGGGCCCACGATACAGAAGAGCAGCCAGATAGCATTGCAAAACGGCATGACCCTTCATTTACTATTCGAACAACTGGCTGAAGCACGCAGGTATAGCAGTACGCCGCTTATTTTGATGGGTTATTTCAACCAGGTCATGCAATATGGCGAGTCGGCCTTTCTGGAGCGTTGTAAAGCTGTGGGCGTTGACGGACTAATCCTGCCCGATTTGCCGCTTATCGAATATGAACGCCGGTACAAAACGCTGTTTGAACAATACGATTTGTCTATCAGCTTTTTAATAACCCCCCAGACAGATGAGCATCGCATTCGCAAAATTGATGAACTTACACGGGGGTTCATCTATATGGTATCTGATGCGGCAATTACCGGGGCCAAACAGGGGATTTCCGACAAGCAGATAGCGTATTTTGAAAAAATCGAAGCCATGCAGCTTCAGCATCCCCGGCTGATAGGCTTTGGCATTTCCAACAGGGAGTCCTTCTACACGGCCTGCCAATACGCCAACGGCGCCATCATCGGCAGCGCTTTTATTCAGGCCTTGTCTAATGGTGCAGAGTCCGTATCTGCAACAACGCAAGATTTTGTAAGTCAAATTCTCGCTTGAATTTTTATCATAATATGATCAAGACATGAGCGCTATCGTATTAAAAAAAGCGGATTTAAGCGATTTGCTTCCATTACAACAAATTGCTATTGAAACCTTCGCCGATACCTACAGTGCATACAACACCGAAGAAAATATGCGCCTGCATTTAGAGACGGCCTTTAACGCGGCGCAATTAACAGCGGAGTTATCCAATCCCGACAGCGAATATTACCTGGCTTTTTGCGACAACCAACCGGCGGGATTTATGAAAACCAATATCTGGCCGTCGCAAACGGATGAGCATTATCGCGATGGGCTGGAAATTGAACGCATTTATGTATTGCGGTCTTTTCAGGGCAAAAAAATAGGGCATGTATTGGTTGAAAAAGCGGCAGCGCTGGCGCGAGAAAAAGAATTATATTATATTTGGTTGGGTGTATGGATGAAAAATGAAAAAGCCATTGAGTTTTATGAAAAAAATGGCTTTGTGAAGGCCGGCACGCATGTCTTTCGGTTGGGCGATGAGGAGCAGTCCGATTTTATTATGAAAAAAATGCTTTAAAACGGGCATTATGGCAAAGGCGATCCAGATATTGGGGGGATATGGCGGCGTAGGTCGCGCGCTGGCGCGACTCTTGTTGCAGCATACAGATGTGAATCTCGTCATTTCCGGCAGAAACAAAGACCGTGCCCAGGCGCTTGTGCGGCAGCTATCCGGCCAATTTCCTGATAGACAAATCGCCGCAAAATTTGCCGATGCCTCTGATCTCGCTTCCATGATCGCGGCTTTTGCTCAAACCGACCTGGTAGTGATGGCCACTTCAACGCCGCAATACATACCGCTGGTAGCGGAAGCTGCTTTAGCCTGCGGCGCCGATTATCTGGATATGCTGGTGCGACAGGATAGCCCGGAAGTTTTGCAACACCTCGAAGCATCCATACACGAAAAAAGAAAAATCGTCATTGTACAGTCCGGAATTCACCCGGGGTTGCCGGCTGCGCTTATTCGCTATGGCGCTCGTTTTTTTGACCAATACCATACGGCACAAGCGGCTTTGGCAATGAACGAACGATTTGAGAACCCCGAATCTACCGTAGAGCTGGTGTCTGATTTGGCCAATTTTAATTCAAAAATCGTCAAAAACGGTATTTGGCGGGATGCGGGCTACCGCGATATGCTTGCGTTTGAATTTGGGCCTCCATTGGGCAGGCGTACCTGTTATCCATTGTTGTTGCGCGAACTGCTGCCTTTGAAAGACGATTTTAACCTTCAGCAGATGGGATTGTATGTTGCCGGATTCAATTGGGTGGTAGATTATTTTGTATTTCCGCTGATCATGTTATTTCAAAAAATAAAAAAAGGTTTTGCGCTTAAATTATCCCAATGGTTGATGTACCTGGGCGTCAATTATTTCTCGCCTCCCGAGAAAGGCATTGCGATGGTATTCAAGGCCCGGGGCACGAAAGATAGTCAACCTGCGGCCTGCGACATCCTTGCCCGCGCTGAAGATGGCTATTTATTCACAGCGCTTGCCGTTGCCGCTTGCATCAAGCAATACCAGTCCGGTATGATCAAAAAGCCCGGTATTCATCTCATGGGCCTGGTTGTTGAGCCGGAAAAGCTCCTGTCGGATATGAAAGCCATGGGGCTGGAATTAGAAGAGAAAATAGCTGACGGAATCCATAACTTTGCCGCATGAATCAGCCTTTTTTCAGCGGTTACGAAGTCAAAGAACTCCAGTTTGAAGTGGCGGGCCTGCCTGTTCGCCTGCTCAGGGCCATGAACGTCGACGAGTTGCTCGAACGGCTCCTGGCCAAGGGCGATACCCACGAAGACGTACTGGACGAGCGCATTCCGTATTGGGCGGAGTTGTGGCCTTCAGCGCTGGGGCTGGCGCGTTATTTGATTGAAAATAAAATAATTAGTCCTGGTACAACCGTAACTGAATTGGGTTGTGGATTAGGTCTTCCCGGGATTGTGGCGGGCAAGCTGGGCGGCGATGTTACGCTCACCGACTACCTGCCTGAAGCCCTGGAATTTGCCAGGTACAACTGGTCGCTCAACTGTGAAGGCGAGCCGCGCTGTGTGCAACTCGACTGGCGGCAACCCGACCCTGCACTGGCCGCCGACGTGCTCATCGCCTCCGATATTACCTACGAAAAGCGATTTTTTGAATTTCTGCCCGTCGCATTTCGCGCTATGTGCAAACCCGGCGGGCAGGTCATCGTGAGCGACCCGCACCGCCAGGTAGCCTTTCCTTTTTTTGAAAATCTGCCTGCATTGGGGTTTGAAGCGGTCCATACCGCCTACGGCATACCGGCATGGGTTTCCACACACCGGCACACCATCGACGTATACGCCATCAGGCCAGGGCCTGCTCCAGATCGGCAATAATATCTTTTGCGTTTTCAATACCTGTGGACACCCGCACCAACCCATCGGTGATGCCGTATTGCCTGCGAACTTCCGGGGCAATATTCACGTGCGACATGGAGGCGGGGTGTAGCACCAGCGTATCTACGTCGCCGAGCGTAGGCGCCATCGTGCAGAATTTCAGCTTTTTTATAAGACTTACAGCCGCATCCCAGCCGCCGTCGACTTCAAAGCTCAGCATGCCGCCGAAATCGCGCATCTGCCGGCGCGCCAGTTCGTGGTCGGGGTGGGAGGACAGGCCATTGTAGTTCACGCGGGTAACCTTTGGGTGCGTTTCCAGGAAGCGGGCTACCGCCAGGGCGTTTTCACTGTGGCGGATCATGCGCAATTCCAGGGTTTTCAGGCCGTTGTTAATCAGCCAGGCATCCCAGGCGTTGCAGGTAGCGCCGGTGAGCTTCAGCGTTTTGGCCACGCGTGTAGCCATCAACTCCGCATCGCGGCCAATTACGATGCCGGCTATGGAATTGCCGTGGCCGTTGAGGAATTTGGTGGTAGAATGCACGATAAAGTCGACGCCGAAGCAAAAGGGTTGCTGTAAATACGGCGTACAAAACGTATTGTCGATCGCGCTGTAGGCGCCGTATTGGGCTGCCAACGCCGCCAATGCGGCAATATCAACACAGGCCATGGTGGGGTTGGCGGGCGTTTCCATATAAATCATGCGGATAGCGGGGTCGGAGTTGAGTATGGCTTCAGCCTGCGACAGGTCGGACAAGTCGATATAAATCGGAGTAACCCCCAATGGCGCCAGTATTTGACTAAACAACTCCGTTGTGCCGCCGTATAAATTGCCCTGGGTGAGCAGTTTATCGCCGGGGCGCAACAACGCCATGGCCAGCGTGGCAATAGCCGACATGCCCGAGCTGGTGAGCAAAGCCGACGCGGCAAGCTCCAGTCCGTGTGCCTCCAGGGCCGCAATCTTGGCCGCCACTGCGTCAATAGTGGGGTTGCCGTAGCGGCTGTAAGTATGGCCTTTTGCTCTGCCTGCGAAGACATCAATGCCGTGTTCCAAATCGTCGAGCACAAACGAAGAAGTGGCATAAATGGGCAATTGGTGGGGGTGAGTAGTGCGCATCTCACTCCACTCCTGCACGCAAAGCGATCCGAATTCAAGTTTATTATTCATGAAGTAATTGGTTTTGACAGAAAAATGAATGAATAATTCAATAATTCAAACCCAAAAAAAAGAAACAACAACTATTTTTGAGCGTTAACGGTTTATAAGCGTATAATCGCAGTCGAATTAAGCCCAAACAACACCCGGTGTCGAAATTATGCAGGAAGAACCAATTGACAATGACCAATCATCCGATGACTTTCAGAATTACCAAGTCATTGTAGTTGATCCAGGGCAGGCGTCCATCCGGATCGATAAGTTTCTTACCGACCGCCTGCCCCAGGTTTCGCGCAACCGCATTCAAACGGGCCTGAAAAACGGGGCTATCAGGGTAGACGACCAGCCGGTGAAGCCCAACTTCAAGATCAGGGCGGGGCAGCAGATTTCGCTGGTAGTACCGCGGGCGATGTCGGAGCCTTTCAGGATCATCCCGCAAAATATACCGCTGAATATCATCTATGAAGATGACCACGTGCTGGTGATCAACAAACCCGCGGGTATGGTGGTACATCCCGGCATAGGGCATTTTAAGGGCACCCTCGTCAATGCGCTTACCTACCACTTTCGCAACTTGCCGGTGATGGAAGGCAATTACGAAGATCGCGTAGGCCTGGTACACCGCATTGATAAAAACACATCTGGAATCATGGTAATTGCGAAGTCGGAATACGCCATGACCCACCTGGCCAAGCAATTTTTTTACCATACTATAGAGCGCACTTACCTGGCCCTGATTTGGGGAGAGCCCAGAGACGACGAAGGTACTATCGTCGGCAACGTAGGCCGCAACCCGCGTTTCCGGCATTTATTCACCGTATTTCCGGAAGGCGAAGACGGCAAGTGGGCCGTCACCCACTACAAAGTGCTCGAGCGCATGTACTACGTTAGTCTGGTTCAATGTAATCTCGAAACGGGCAGAACCCACCAGATCAGGGTACACATGCAATACATCGGCCATCCGCTGTTTAGCGACGACCGCTACGGCGGCGACCGCATAGTGCGGGGCACGGTATTCAGCAGGTACAAGCAATTTGTTGAAAAAGTGTTTACGGTGTTGCCGCGACAGGCCCTGCACGCCAAATCGCTGGGGTTTGAGCACCCCGTCACCGGCCAGTGGATGCAATTTGAATGCGAATTGCCCGAAGATTTTCAGGAAGGGCTCGATATGTGGCGCGCCTACGTAGAAGAACGCAAATCGGCAAAGTTTAAATGATGACCCTCGCCCAACGAATCGACGCGCTGGCAGCGCTTGGCCGCCACCTCGCCGCCAACGACGACGAATACCTGCACGCGCTTATTCAGCGCACTTTATACAATAATGCCTGGTTTACGCCCGACAACCAGCAGCGCGCCATCGATGCCATCGCCACTCATTTTCTCGATAAACAGCTGCTGGAACGATGGCTGGCGCCCTATGATTTGCCGGAGACGACCGCCGTGCCGCCGAAAACGGTCGGATTGGTTTTGGCCGGCAATATTCCGTTGGTGGGGTTTCACGATATATTATGCGTTTTTGCCGCAGGGCACAAAGCGCAAATCAAGTTGTCGGATAAAGACCCTTATGTGTTACCCTATTTATTGAAATTGCTGGCCCGCTTCGACGAACGCGCCGCCGGCTATTTTGAAATCGTGGAGCGGCTCAGCGGTTTTGACGCCGTGATCGCTACCGGCAGTAATAACTCGGCCAGGTACTTTGAGGCTTATTTCGGCGCTTACCCCCACATCATCCGGCACAACCGCAACGCGGTAGCCGTATTAACCGGCAACGAATCACAGGCAGAATTGTTGGCGCTGGGCGATGATGTGACCCGGTTTTTCGGGCTGGGCTGCCGAAGCGTAGCCAAACTGTATGTCCCACGCAATTACCAATTTGAACCCCTCCTGGAAGCGCTGCACGAATACCGGCAAGTGATTTTACACGACAAATACAAGCACAATTTCGATTATAATATCGCGATTTTTATACTCAACCGCGTGCCGCATATGGCCAACGGCAGCGTAATACTCACCGAAAGCGAATCGCTGCAATCGCATATCGCCGGCCTTTACTACGAATACTACGACTCGCCGCAAAACCTGCTCCAAACCCTCGACGCCCGCCGCGATGAAATACAATGTATTGTGGGCAATTTCCCCGAATTAGACCTCCCGCTTGTGCCTTTCGGCCAGGCTCAGCAACCCGCCCTTTGGGATTACGCCGACGGCGTGGATACGATGGGTTTTTTGAAGGGAGTGTATACCTGGATTTACTAAAAAGTTATTAATTCAAGATTTGAAAAATTCCTGAAAATACCGTCGTTACTCACAAGCGCACTATTTGATTGGACTGCTGAGGCTGCAATAATGGCGTCAGGTAGCTTTATTTGTTTGGTTCGCCTTATCTGAATTATTTTCAATAATAATGAAGTATTTGCACTATCCAGGCTAACTATATCAATTCTGTTTTTTAGAATAGAAAATAATATTTCATCATTTGGAGTCATGTCTGGAAATGCAAAAAATTCGAGTTCAGAAATAACCGATGCACCTACCCACGTTGCATTATGCAACAAAGAAATTAAGTTATCATTCCCCTGTAGTAAGGCAATGATAGCATTGGTGTCTAAAAAATATCTACCATTCATTTCTCATTTTTCTTTGTTCTTCAACGGCATCCCCAGTCCATTTTAGTTTACCTGCAATATCTGAAAAGTCATACGAGGGAATGATTTGAGAAGAACCTTTATCATCAGGAGTTGACGTAACAACCTTGACGTAATCCAACGTGCGCAAAAACTGGATTAACAGTGCATAGTGACTATCTTCAATATTTATTACAATTTGTCTCATAATAATAACGGTAAGATGATTACAAATTTAACAAAATAATTGAATGCAGAGTTTCCAAATAAGGACCTAAATCACCTGATCAACATCACATCCCCCTCCACGCTGATGACTTCATCATCTACAAATTCCAATTCCATTATATAAACAAAAATGCCCTGCGGCATGGGTTTGCCCCTGAATTCGCCGTTCCAACCCTTGCTGGAATCGTTGGGCGCAAAATCGCGTTGCTCGTATACCAGTTCGCCCCAGCGGGAGAATACTTTCAAGGATTTGACCAATCGCACTTCCGGGCCTGCAAAGACGCTGAGCTGGTCGTTGATGCCGTCGGCGTTGGGGCTAAAAGCGTTGGGGACAAATACATCCCTGATTTTGGCTACCAGTACGGTTACGCTATCGGTAGTCACACAATCGTCAACAGAGGTTACGCTGACGGTGTAGGTAGTCGTGCGATAGGGGCCGGCAACGGGGTCGGGACAGTCGGTACACGACAGGTTATACGGCGGCGACCACTGGATCGTATCGGGCAATACGTTGCTGATAACCCGCAAGGGTGTACTTTCGGCCAATTCAATGATCACATCTTCGCCGGCATCAATTTGCGGAATAAGGGCGGCTACGAGTTGGGCCGTCGTATCGGCGGTACAACCGTTGGCGTCCTGTACGATCAGCGTGTAGGCGCCTTCCGTCAAGCCGGAAAACAACGTTTCATCGCCCAGGCCTGATCCTTTGAGTTCGTATTGATAAGGCAAAATGCCGCCGCTCGCCGATGATACTTGCGCGCTACCCGTTTCGGGGCCGTCGCAATTGGGGTCGGTAAAAACGGCGCTTAATACCAGCGCTGCCGGTTCTTCGAGGGTATTATCGCCGTTGACGAGGCATCCGCGGCTGTCGGTGACCGTCACGGAATAGCCCCCGGCGGGTATACCTGCGAGTTGATAAGCCGTATTGCCGGTATTCCAAATGTAGTTATAGGGCGGCGTGCCGCCTTGCGGCAGGGCTTCCAGCAGACCGTCCTGGCCGCCGAAGCAAGACACGGGGAAACCGTTGTAATCGGAGAAACTCCACATTAATGCCAGCAAAGGCGGTTCCTCAATTTCTGCGATGAGCACTACGTCGTTGCCAAAGGCGTCGGCAATAGTGACCAGGTAAACCCCCGGCGGCAGGTTGCTGATGGTTTGCTGTTGGTTGACATTGGCGAGCCCGCCGGCGCCGGCAGGGGCGCCATTGGTGCGGGCCCAGGTATAGGTAAAAGGCGGCGTGCCGTCAGTAATGGAAAAAACAAGCGCACCGGAGCTTTCTCCAAAACATCGCACCGGCGTAGCCTGAATACTGCCCTGCATTTCGCAAATAATATTATTCAGCGTGAGGTGAATAATACTATCGCAGCCGTTCACAGAGGTTAGCGCTACGTCGTATAACCCCGGCAGTGAAAAAGACATATTGCCGATAGGTATGCTATCGCCTTCGCAGATATTAAAAGTCAGGTCGGTTTCGATTATGAGATTTTCGGTTAAGATCACCTGTACCATACTATCGCAACCGCCGGCCACCGTATAATGGAATTCGTAAATGCCGGGGTCGCACAGGGTCGTATCCGCAACCTGGAAGCAATCATTTTCACAAATAGCCTGCTCGATGATAGTTGGGGGAATATCTTCTATGATAATCGTTTTGCAGGTAGGAGTAGCCTCATCGCATGCGTTGGCGGCTGTCACGCAAAGCTGGTAAGTGCCGGTTGCCGTCCAGTTGACGTTTACCGACTGGTTGGTTCCGATAGGGGTGTTGTTCAGCGTCCATTTGTACTGTGTAGCGCCCGCAATCGTATCGGTAGTAAATTGGCTGGAGGTGCCCGTACAACCGTCGGCGGGGCCGTTGATTTCGCCTGTTACGGTTAGGGGGGCTACCTCTGTACTTCCTTCCAGAACGGTAATGGTGTAATTACACACATCGTTGCCGCTGCCGTCCATTACAAAATAATAGTATTGCCCGACGGTCAGCGGTACCGTATTGGTAAAAATAGCGGTTGTATTATTGTCGACATCGGTGTTGCATTGCGATACCAGCGTAAAATTCTGACAGTTTAGGCTTTGATAAATGCCGATTTCCAGGCCAAACCCCAGTTGGCAATTAAATACTTGCACTTGCAGCTTCAAATTCGGCGTACCGGCAATAAAAGCAATCCACTGCATATGGTGAACCTGCGTAGTACAAAAACCGGGAGGCGCCTGGCCTTGCACATTGCTGTTGTTAATCCCGGTAAAACCGTCAATATCGCAAATGATGCACGCCGGCGCGCAGGTAGAAGTCATCATGGCCGGATTGACGCAAGGCAAAGGTTGCGCGTAAGAACAAACCGCTATTGCGCTGAAAAGGAGTGCAAGTAATTGTAACTTCATATTAGGCGTATTATTAATAGCTCAAACATAAGCGGTTTGGTATTAATTTTCACGAATGTTTTTAGTCTAATAGCTGACTTTATGGCTAAAGGCAAAATGCCCTGTGGGGGGGTGGTTGCAGGTTTGTGGGTTGTAGGTTCTGCGTTGTAGGCTTGTTTATTAGTTTATTGGTTTATGCACAGTCGCGTCCCAACAGTCCAATAAAAAGGGCAAAACTTTTGTGCCTTTGTGTGGTTTTTGCGCCTTTGTGTTGAAGAAATAGTATATGCCCCGGTTTTTTACCACCAAGACTCAAAGGGCACGAAGTACCACTAAGGTTTGGGAGCAGTGGCCAAGTCGCTTTCCCGCGCCCCCGACCCCTAAAAGGGGCGATCCTCCCGCGCATAGATGGCCGTCCAACAGTCCAATAGTCCAATAAAAAGGGCAAAACTTTTGTGCCTTTGTGTGGTTTTTGCGCCTTTGTGTTGAAGAAATAGTATATGCCCCGGTTTTTTACCACCAAGACTCAAAGGGCACGAAGTACCACTAAGGTTTGGGAGGAGTCGCCAAGTTGCTTTCCCGCGCCCCGGCCGCTAAAAGGGGCGATCCTCCCGCGCACGGTCACAAAGTCGCAGAAATGCCCCCTTCTGCACAATGGTCGCAACGTTGATCTCTTACAACTCCAGCAGGCCCTCGGGGAGCTCCATAACAAGCCGGCGGCGGGTATGGTCGACAGACTGAATAAAATGTTCGTTGAGGGGGATCAACACTTCGCGGCCTTCGAATTTCAAGGCAGCCAGCGCCTGCTGTGGCAGGTCTATAACCTCTTCTATTACGCCGATGTCGCCTTTTTCCTGGTCTACTATGGTATAGCCTTGTAATGCGGCATAGGGTAGGGGCGCCTCTTCGTCTTCTTGCCAGTTGTGTCCGATATCTTCCCTGCGCATCAGCAACTCGCTGCCGTTGAGGGTTTTAGCGGCTTCGGGCGTATTGACGCCCTCAAGTTTGACAATGATATTGCCTGCATCGCGGATTGATTCGATAAAATAAGGAGCAGGCCGGCCCTGGCGACGAATAAACAATACTTTCGCTTCCAGCACATCGTCGATGAAGACCTCGCGCACCTGCAACCGCATCTCGCCGTAAACGCCGTGCGCTTTGCGGACAAAACCTACGGGAATAAAATCTTCTGCTAACATGCCTGTTGAATTCGTGCGGCAAATTTCATAAAAATCCCCGAAAAGGAAGATCGTTTTCCGTGAATGGCATGCATATTCGTGTTTTTGGGGAGATAATGTAACTTTGCCGCGTGGGCAATAAACTTACTAGCCTCTTTATGCATTTTTAACCCCGGGTATTATCATTTTTTAAAAGGCAACAAAACATAAAGTGCTTTGCGATAACAACAGGTATACATGTGTATTCAAGTTAATTAATCCTGTACATCCTGCAAATCACTATAATCTGTGAATATGTCTGCTTCTTCCGCAAAAGCTACGCTGGAACAACTACTTCGCGAACGCATATTGGTGCTCGACGGCGCCATGGGCACGATGATTCAACGCTATAAACTCGGCGAATCGGATTACCGGGGGCAGCGCTTTGCCGATTATCACCGCGATATCAAGGGCAACAATGATATCCTCTGTTTGACGCAGCCCCAGATCATCGGCGAAATACACCGGGCTTACCTCGAAGCCGGCGCTGATATTATCGAGACCAATACCTTCAACGCGACGTCAATTTCACAGGCCGATTACGGCATGGAAGAATACGTATACGAGCTCAACCTGGAGGCCGCCCGCATTGCCCGGCGAGAGGCGGATGATTTTATGCAAAAAGATCCCTCCAAACCTCGATTTGTGGCCGGCGCATTGGGGCCTACCAATAAAACGGCTTCACTCTCGCCCGATGTGAATAACCCCGGCTTTCGCGCAGTTGGTTTCGACGAGATCAAAGCGGCGTATTATGAACAGGCCCGCGGACTCGTCGACGGCGGGGCCGATATTTTGCTTGTAGAAACGATTTTTGATACGCTTAACGCAAAAGCCGCCATTTTTGCCATCGACCAACTGATGGAAGAACGCGGGCTCGATATGCCCCTGATGATTTCGGGCACGATCACCGACGCAAGCGGCCGCACTTTATCGGGGCAAACCGTGGAAGCATTCTGGATATCCATCAGCCATGCCCGACTGCTCAGCGTGGGCCTCAACTGCGCCCTGGGCGCCAAAGAGATGCGCCCCCACCTCGAATCGCTATCAATGATAGCCGATTGCTTTGTCAGCGCCTACCCCAATGCCGGGCTACCCAACGAGTTTGGCGCTTACGACCAGGGCGCCGAGGAAATGAAGGCTTATATCCGCGATTTTGCGCTCAGCGGGTTTGTCAATATTATCGGCGGCTGTTGCGGCACCACCCCCGACCACATCAGGGCCATGTGCGAGGGCGTCAAAGGTCTGCCGCCCCGCGTCATCCCCACACAGCCGGCGTATACCATGCTCAGCGGTATGGAGCCGCTTATTATTCGACCCAATACCAACTTCGTCAATGTAGGCGAGCGCACCAACGTAACCGGCTCAAGGCAGTTTGCCCGACTTATCAAATCGGGCGACTATGCGGCGGCGCTGGCAGTCGCCCAGCATCAGGTGGAAGGCGGCGCACAGATCATCGACGTCAACATGGACGAGGGCATGCTCGATTCGGAAAAGGCTATGGCCGACTTTCTGAACCTGGTCATGTCCGAACCCGATATTGCCAAACTGCCCATTATGATCGATTCTTCGAAGTTCCCCGTCATTGAAGCCGGCCTCAAATGCGTACAGGGCAAAAGCGTGGTCAACTCGATTTCCCTCAAAGAAGGCGAAGCCGAGTTTATCCGCCAGGCCAAACTGGTGCGCCGCTATGGAGCAGCCGTGATTGTGATGGCCTTCGATGAAGCAGGGCAGGCCGATACCATTGAGCGCAAAGTAGACATTTGCGTGCGGGCGTATCGCATTCTTACTCAGCAAGTAGGGTTCAAACCGCAGGATATCATTTTTGACCCCAATATTTTTGCAGTAGCCACAGGTATTGAAGAACACAACAATTACGCGCTGTACTATATCGAGGCTACGCGCCGTATCAAACAATTGTGCCCCGGCGCTAAAATCAGCGGCGGCGTCAGCAATATTTCGTTTTCCTATCGCGGCAACGACAGGGTGCGGGAGGCCATGCATTCCGCCTTCCTATACCACGCTATTCATGCCGGCATGGACATGGGCATCGTCAATGCAGGTATGATCGACGTGTACGAAGAAATTCCAAAGGACCTGCTCGAACTCGTAGAAGACGTGCTGTTTAACCGCCGCCCCGACGCCACAGAGCGCCTCACCGCTTATGCAGAACAGGTAAAAGACGACGGCGGCCGCACGCTCCACAAAGACCTCGCCTGGCGCGAGCACCCGGTGGCGCAGCGCATCACCCACGCACTGGTGAAAGGTATTACCGATTATATCGAAGAAGATGTGGAAGAAGCCCGCCTGCACTATCCCTCCCCGCTGGCCGTCATCGAAGGCCCCCTGATGGATGGAATGAACGTGGTCGGCGACTTGTTCGGCGAAGGCAAAATGTTCCTGCCTCAAGTAGTCAAAAGCGCCCGGGTCATGAAAAAAGCCGTGGGTTACCTCACCCCTTTTATCGAAGCGGAAAAAGCCGCCGGCGGCAGTTCGGCCAAAGGACGGATATTGCTGGCCACTGTTAAAGGCGATGTGCACGACATCGGTAAAAATATCGTCGGCGTGGTGCTGGGTTGCAACAACTACGAAATCATCGATCTGGGTGTAATGACCCCTGCCGACCGCATCCTCGACGCCGCTATTGAACGCCAGGCCGACATCATCGGGCTCAGCGGCCTCATCACCCCTTCGCTCGACGAAATGGTGCATGTCGCCCGCGAAATGGAGCGCCGCGGATTTAAGGTTCCCCTGCTCATAGGCGGGGCAACTACCTCAAAAACGCATACCGCCGTTAAAATAGAACCGCAGTACAGCGGTCCCGTCATACACGTACTCGACGCCTCGCGCAGCGTAGCCGTGGCCGGCGCGCTGCTCAGCGCCGACGAGAATACCCGCAGCAACTACATTCTCGATACCAAAGCAGATTATGCCCTCATCAGGGAGCAACGCGCCCGCCGCCAGTCGGGGAAAAATTTTCTAACCCTGGAACAAGCCCGCGAAAACCGGGTAAAAATTGACTGGCAGGGGTACCAGCCCCCGCGCCCGGCCAGGATGGGCATTACGACATTTGAAGACTATTCCCTGGCTGAACTCGTCGACTATATCGACTGGACGCCGTTTTTCTCCTCCTGGCAATTGGCAGGCAAATATCCCGCTATTTTTGAAGATGATGTGATTGGCGTTGAAGCCCGAAAATTATACAACGATGCGCGCAAGCTGCTACAACGAATTGTCGACGAAAAATGGCTGACGGCCCGGGCAGTAGTCGGCCTGTTCCCCGCCAACAGTATCGGCGACGATATTGAACTCTATAGCGATGATTCGCGAACAACTGTGCTGGCTACGTTGCACCATTTGCGCCAGCAGGTACAAAAAGCCGAGGGCCGGCCCAATTTTTGCCTGAGCGATTTTGTTGCGCCCAAAGCCGGCGGCCCCGGCGACTATATCGGCGCTTTTGCCGTCACCGCCGGCATCGGTATCGAAAAATGGATCGAGCAGTTTGAAAGCCAACACGACGACTACCACGCCATCATGCTCAAAGCCCTGGCCGATCGCCTGGCCGAAGCCCTGGCCGAACGTATGCACGAACGGGTGCGCCGCGAATACTGGGGGTATGCCTCTCTGGAAAACCTCGACAACAACGCCCTCATCGACGAACAATACCAGGGTATCCGCCCCGCTCCCGGCTATCCGGCCTGCCCGGAACACACCGAAAAACGCACTTTGTGGACATTGCTGGATGTAGAAGCGCGCATTGGTATGCAACTTACCGAAAGCTGCGCCATGTATCCCGCGGCTTCGGTTAGCGGATGGTATTTTGCCCACCCACAGTCCGCCTATTTTGGATTGGGACAAATTGGCAAAGATCAAGCGGAAGACTACGCACGCCGCAAAGGTATGATTGCCGCTACCGCCGAACGCTGGCTGGCGCCGGTGTTAAATTACGATCCGGTTACGGAGGAGTAGGATGTAAGATGATGGATGTTGGGATGAACCGTCTGCCATAGATAATTACTTCTCCAAAAATGGCTATCTTGCATACAAATAATAAGCATCATGAAAACCCGTAATTTGTTATTAGCGCTTGTTTGCCAGCTTACAGTAGCAATGGTGAATGCCCAGGTCATGGGCAATTATGCACAGCAGCAACAAACATACCAGAACATCAACGTCAATGCCCAATACAGAGGAGTCCCCAAAGCTGCCGCCATACTCGACGGCAACGTAATGGAAATCAGCATCAACTCCTTGTATAACCGCCAGGCAGAAGCTTATACGGCGATATTTACTTTATCGCAAACGGGAAAAACCGCTGAAGAAACCAACGAATTATTAAACACAAGACTCAACGGGTTGATAGCGGCATTGAAAGGCCTGGGTATTGCCGAATCCGACCTGTACGTCGACATGGTCAACTTCCTGCCCAAATACGAATACGATGTCAGCAAAAAAATATTTTCAAAAAAAACCTACACCGAAATACCCAAAGGATTTGAACTTCAAAAAAATATCCACATTCGATACGCCAACCCTGCTTTGCTGGAGCAGATCGTAACCGCCGCCGCCCGGCAGGAAATCTATGACATTGTCAAAGTTGATTATTTCATCAAAGATCAGCAGTCGGTGTATACCCAATTGCGCAAACTCACCTTTGATTACCTCAAAACCATAACGGCGCAATACCGGCTTATTGGTTTGCAACTCGACTCGGCCTACCTGATCACGGCCGAAAATGCCTGGGTGGCCTATCCCATCAATCGTTATGAAACCTACCAGGCCTATTCCGCGCAAGGACTGGATTACATGGAAAAAAGCAACGCTATCATACAAACGGCTGATAAACCCGTGCTGCGCTTTTACAATGCCGTACCGGCCAATGACTATGATATTGTAGTCAATCCCGAAATTCTGGAGCCCGCTATTCAGTTTTCATACAACCTGGTGGCGCGTTTCACCTTGCCCGAGCGTCAGCCGGCAGTGAAGACCCAGGTTAAAAAAGAATTTGTGTGGTTGACCCCCACCGGCGAGGTCAAAACCATTAAAGTAGACTGACGGCAGCGTTTGAATTGTCATGGAAATGTAAAAAGCGCCAACTTTTTTGCAAATAGAAAACGCACATAATCAATGTAATAGTAAAACTATCAGCCGAGCGGGCGCGGAAATCATTGCAAAATACAGGCAGCACTTTTAATTTTGCGATCGTTTTCAATCAGATTGGCGTTTGTCTAACCCCGGGAATTAATATAAAACAAAGCGGGCGGAGTCATAAAAAAGTTTTAACTTTGGTGGACACGCTTACAAACGAATGTTTGTTTTACTGTTGAATTGTTGATGAAAAGTGAGTCAAAGCCGCGCCAAAATGAAGCCCCACTCAAGGGCATGCGGCAAAACAAGGATATCCTTGGCCATTCTTATTGTTTTTGAACATAATCCCGTGAACATCAACGCCTCGCAATGCAGGTTTCAGCGAGTGCGACACTACTTTTGTTTGGATATACAACCGGCAGGCTCGATAGTCGGGTTTGCTGTAAGTATATAAGTAGCAGCCATCTATTTATGATGTTGCTCATTTTCCAAATTAGTTAACCAAATTATGGATTAATTATGAAAAAACTCTTATTCAGTTTTGCGCTGATCCTGTGCTGTGCCACTATCACCCTGGCTCAGCGCACGATAACCGGCTCAGTATCTGACCAGGATGGACAGCCGTTGATCGGCGCCAGCATCCTGGTGAAAGGTACGACCTCCGGTACGGTCACCGATGTTGACGGTAAGTACTCCGTTAACGTTCCGGCTGATGCTACCACTCTTGTTGTGAGCTACACCGGCTTCACCACGCAGGAAGTGGCTATCGGCGCCTCCAACATCATCGATGTCAAACTGGCTTCCGGTATCGGCCTGGATGAAGTGGTGGTAGTAGGTTATGGCGCTCAGGCTAAAAGAGACGTAACCGGCTCGATTTCCAAGGTCAAGGGAGAGAGTATCGCCAACCTGGCTTCGCCCAGCTTTGTACAGCAATTGGCCGGCCGCGCCGCCGGCGTGCAGGTACAGAACACCTCGGGTATCCTGGGCGCTGCGCCTCAGATTCGCGTGCGCGGCGTTAACTCGATTTCTTCGGGTACGCAGCCGTTGATCGTTATTGACGGTGTGCCTGCTATCAGCGGCAACGTGGGCGGTTTTACGCCTGCCAACGCTTTGGCCGACATCAACCCGAACGACATTGAATCTTTCGAAGTACTGAAAGACGGCGCCGCTACGGCTATCTACGGCTCACGCGCTGCCAACGGCGTTATCCTGATCACCACCAAGCGCGGTAAGTCGGGTAAGGCCAAGTTCAACTACGATGCTTTCTACGGTAGTGCAAAAGCAGTACAATTGTTCGATCTGTTGGAAGCAGAAGACTTCGTGACGATCAACAACGAAAAGTACACCAACTCGGGCGCCAACCCGGTTGCCAACCTGCAAACCCGCCCCGACGGCAGCATCGTTAACACCAATTGGCAGGATGAAGTATTCCGCTCGGGCGCTCAACAGAGCCACTCTTTCTCTGTTACCGGCGGTACTGACAAACTCAGCTACTTCCTGTCTCTGGGCTTCACCGATCAGCAGGGTATTGCTGTTTCCAACGACCTGCGCCGTTATTCTTTCCGCGCCAACCTGGAGCAGAAAGTTAACAACTGGCTGAAAGTAGGTTTCAACAGCGGCGTTACGCAACAGCGCAACAGAGGCCCGCTGACCGGCTCTAACAACCTCTCCGGTAACACCTTCGCAGTGATCCGTATGTTGCCGAACGTTGAAGTTTACGACCCCAACGATCCTACGGGTTACAACATCGACGATGCCAACCCGCGCTCACTGGGCCGCGGCGCCAACGTAGACGTTATTTCCAACGGTATTCCCAACCAGCGTTTTGTATTGGACAACGACCGCCGCCAGTCTGACTCCTGGCGTCTGCTCGGCAATACTTACATCGAGTTTAACCTGATGGAAGGCCTTACCTTCCGCTCGCAAGTGGGTATTGACGGTAGCCTCGTTGACGACTACGTTTTCAACGATCCCCGCCACGGCGACGGCTTCTCGGCCAACGGCGTGATCTCGCAGGCCTACAGCCCGTTTGTTCGCTGGAACTGGCAGAACATCTTGTCTTACAACAAAACCATTGCCGACAACCACAACATCGGCATTACTTTGGTACAGGAAAGCCAGAAAGAACGTTCGCGCTTTTTCCAGTCTACTGTTACCAACCTGGCTGACCGCTTCTATCAAGAGAACATCATCTCCGGTACGTTCGTTACGCCGACTGCTGCCGGCGACCTGGAAGAAAACGGCTTGAACTCTTACCTGGCTCGTTTGAACTACAACTTCGCCAACAAGTATTACATCAGCGCCCTGATCCGTCGCGACGCTTTGTCTGCATTGCCCGAAGACGGCCGCGTGGGTTACTTCCCCGGCTTCTCTTTCGCTTATCGTATCTCTGAAGAAGGTTTCTGGGAAGGTTTGCGCGACGTCGTTTCCGACCTGCGTATCCGCGGTTCTTATGCTGAAACGGGTAACACCAGCATTGGCAACTATCCGTATATCGGTTCGTACGGCTCTGCTTTGTACGGTACTCAAAACGGTATTGCATACAACAACTTCGGCAACAACGAGTTGAAGTGGGAATCTCAGAAGAAAACCGACGTAGGCTTGGACATCGGCTTGTTTAACAACCGCTACAACATCTCGGTTGCTTACTGGATTCAGGACAACGCCGACATCATCCTGCAAGCTCCTACGGCGCCTTCGCTCGGTATCCCGGGCAACGTGATCAACAAAAACGTAGGTCGCGTTAAAGGCCAGGGTATTGAAGTTACTTTGGACGCCGACGTAGTTCGTGCAGGCGATTTCCGCTGGAATACTTCTATCAACTTCTCTACGCAGAACAACGAAGTACTTGAACTGGTTAACAATCAGGACATTATCACCGCATACAACATCATCCGCGTAGGCGAGCCTATTCGCGCTATCTACGGCTTTGATTATGTAGGCGTAAACACTGCCAATGGCAACCCGATCTACCGCAAGGCTGACGGCACGCTCATCCAGGCTAACATCCCGACGCAAACTTATGTAGGTTACAACCCGGAAAACCCGGCTGAACTTGGCGCCGCCAGCTCGCTGTCTGCTGCCAGCGACCGTCGCGTACTGGGTTCTGCACTGCCTACCTGGTTTGGCGGTTTCGACAACAACTTTACCTGGAAAGGCTTCGACCTGAACATCTTCTTCCGTTTCTCGGGCGGTAACGTTATTATGAACCGCACGCGCATTGAATTACTGAACCAAGGCTTTAACAACAACGGCGCTGAAATCATGGGCCGCTGGGTAAGCGCTGACAACCCCGGCGACGGCCAGACGCCCCGCGTATGGCTCAACCGCGATAACTTCATCAACCAGCCTGACTTCGCTTCTACCCGCTGGGTGGAAAAAGGCGACTTCCTGAGGTTGCAGAATATTTCACTGGGTTATTCGCTTCCCAAGTCTCTGTTGAACAAAGCCAACATCGAAAGCCTGCGCGTTTTCGTACAGGCCCAGAACCTGCTGACTTTCACGGAATACTCCGGTCTTGATCCCGAAACTTCTACCAACTTCAGCACTGGCGCCGGCTTTGGTGAAGATTTCAACGGCAACCCGCAACAGCGCGTGATTTCTGCCGGTATTAACCTTGGTTTCTAATTCAAAAATATCAGAGACATGAAAAATAATTTCATTCATAAAGCTCTCATCCTCCCTGTACTGGTTGCAGGGATGCTGCTGGCAACTTCCTGCGAAAAAGAGGTAACGGAACTGGAGCCTTTCGATCGCTTGTCGGAAGCGTCAGCTTTTGCTACTCCTGAGCGCTGTGCGCTGGCCGTTATTGGCGTTTATGATGCTGCCCAAAGCGGCTTCTACCTGGGCGGCCAGGTGCGCGGTTATCCGTTTGGCGCTGCCAACGTACAACAAGGCGATATGCGCGGCGAAGATATGCTCAACGTAGCTGCTTTTTACGCTTTTACCTACGATGGCACGTACAACCCGACTACGCCCAACAACGGCTTTATGTGGCAGACGCTGTATGGCATGATCAACAAAGCCAACATCGTTATCGAAGGCATCCAGAAAGCAGTTGCCGATGGTACGATTACTGAGGCTACCGGTCTTGCATACGAAGGCGAACTTCGCTTCCTGCGCGCATTGGCTCACCACGAGTTGTTGATCCACTTCGCTCGTCCGTATGCCCACACGGCAGGCGCCACCCACTTCGGCGTACCCTACCGCCGTCTGGCAGTTAATACGCCTGCTCGTCAGTTAGAAGCCGAGGCCCAGGGCCGCAATTCGGTGAAAGAGTGCTACGATTTCCTGATCGAAGATCTCAACTTTGCCGAAACCAACCTGCCGGAAACTCGCACGGGCGCGCTCAAGATTACGCGCGCTACCAAAGGCGCCGCTATCGCGCTGAAAACCCGCGTTTATCAGCACAAAGGCGACTGGGCTAACGTGATTACGGAAGCGCAGAAACTGACGGGTGGCCTGGGCGGTTATGCCCTCACGGCTACGCCCGAAGGTCCCTTTGCCAACAACACCAGCAACACCGAGTCTGTTTTCTCAATTGAAAATGCCGCTACCGACAACCCGGGCGTTAACGGCGCTCTGCCGGTGATGTACAGTGTTGCTCCAGGTCGCGCTTTGGTGGCTATCAGCCCCATTATGTTCAACGCTCCCTGGTGGCTGGAGTCTGACCTGCGCCGCTCTCAGTTGACGAAGATGGCCGCCAACGGCTATTTCTCCAACAAGTATCGCAAGATTGCTACACAGGACGACGCCAACCCGATCATCCGCTATGCGGAAGTATTGCTGAACCTGGCCGAAGCCCAGGCTCGCCAGGGCAGTACTGGCCCCGCGCTCGACCTGCTCAACCAGGTGCGCAACCGCTCGGTAACCGACCCGGCTCTCCAGTTTGAAGCCGGCGATTTCGCCGATGCCGATGCACTGGTACGCGCTATCCTGCGCGAACGCCGCATCGAGTTCCTGGGCGAAGGCCGCCGCTTCCCGGATATCCACCGCCTGGCGCTCGACTCTAAGTATAGCACCGGCGGCGTACCCGCCAAGGTGGCTTTCGGCAATACGACGATCGCCAGCTGGGGCTACGGCGTTAACTACGACGCTAATGAAACCTACATCGGTACACTCAACGCTTCTACGGCTATTCCCTACGATAACTTCCGTTTCGTATGGCCTATCCCGCAAGAAGAACTGAACACCAACCCCGTGTTGGCCGCTCAGCAAAATGAAGGCTGGTAAGGTTTGAAGATTTGGTTGTTTGGTTATTCGGTTATTTGAGCCCCGGCTTTCATTTAACCGAATAACCGAATGACCAAATCAAAAAAAAAGCTCAAAAAATATTTGGATAAATAAATTGAATGCCCTTATATTTGCATCGCTTTAGTGAAAACGATCACTACAAAAATAAATGCGGATGTAGCTCAGCTGGTAGAGCGTCCCGACACAAGTGCCGGGACCAAGGTTGAGGTCGCGGGTTCGAATCTCGTCCCCCAGTCCTCAAAACTGCCAGAAATAATAAATGCGGATGTAGCTCAGCTGGTAGAGCGTCCCGACACAAGTGCCGGGACCAAGGTTGAGGTCGCGGGTTCGAATCTCGTCCCCCAGTCCTCAAAACTGCCAGAAATAATAAATGCGGATGTAGCTCAGCTGGTAGAGCGTCCCGACACAAGTGCCGGGACC
>DAINSQ010000034.1:0-33511 GCA_036741235.1 Saprospiraceae bacterium
CTCCCTCCCACTCTCTCACCCTCCCACCCTCAAACTCAGTCTATTCCCAGCAATACAAGTCCATACAAACACAAAAGGCGGCCCGGTGAAGGCGCCGCCCCTTGGCATGCTTTGGATATGTTAACAGCAATAGATGTCGGTTAATTCAGCTGGAAACCTTGCACGTACTGGTAATGGGTATGTGGGTTGGAAACCAGGTCCAGGTTGACAGTGCAATTTTCGAATTGCACGGCATACGTTTGGCGGATATGGTTAGTATTCAACTCGGCTTTATCTTTCAGTGCGAGGCCCAGGAAAGCGCCTACTTCCTGAAATCCCTGCATCACTTCTTTGACAAAGTGGATCGCGTTGTTGCTTGCTTCCGCGTTCATCAGGCCCACGGTCAAGGCCAGTTTAATTTTTCGGCTGTTCATAATCGGGATATGTTTTAGGGTGCATGGGAATTATTCGTCGTCTTTACCTTAAGAACTGATTTTTTTCTCCGGATGTTGCTTGGCGACCATTTAAAGTAATGTTAAAACTTATTAATACAGATCATTCAGCAAGTACCAGACAATCAATTAATACCACAAAGTTGGGTTGTGTTACAGTTTTTCGCCACTTTTTTTCTATGAACGGTAATTTTTGGTAGTTGAACTGGCTTTTTTAGGTGACAAGGCGGGGGGGGGAGGGGTATTTTTTATAAAAAATAAGGGCTATACCCGGAAGTACAGCCCCTGATGAATATCCAATGCTTATTCTGGACTAATCTACATTGTCGTGTAAGTAAGAATTGCCTTCCCGGAACTCGGGTTCTTCGTCATCGCTAATCACCCAGCGGGACATAGCGTGGTCGCCGGAATTGGGCACATCGTCGAGTCGAACGCCGCGGCGCAGGTAGGCGGGCTCGCTTTCCAGTTCGTTGATCGTCTGTGGATTATTGAGTTTTGGCGTTTGCACGCGCAATTTCTCGCGGCGTTTGGCGTCGCGTTCTTCCTGCTTGCGGCGTTCTTCTTCCAATCGCTCCTTATCCGTTTCTTCCTTGCGCACGTAGGGTTCTTCATAGGAATAATGGTGGCGCTGGTGGTACTTGTCGTAGGCATTTCGAATATTGTCAAACTCGAAGGTAGTTGCATCGGGTTTGTCATTTTGTTCGAAGCCAATATCCGACAGCGTTATGCGCTGCTCCGGGTTATTCCTTTTTTTTTCATCGTCGTCGAGCGATACAATAATGCGATCGCTGTTGGTCGTTTTTTGCGCTTTTTGGTTATCGTTGTGTTCAAAGCCGGTAGCGATGACCGTCACGCTGATCTTATCGCCCAGCGATTCGTCGTAGCAGTTACCCCAGATCAGGTCGGTACCGTAGCCGGCTTCTTCCTGGACAAACTCCGTAATTTCAAAGATTTCGTCCATAGTAACCTCTTTGGTACCCGACGAAATATTGAGCAGGATGTGCTGGGCGCCTTTGATATGGTTATCTTCGAGCAGGGGCGAATGCAGGGCCTCGTCCACGGCGCGTTTGGCGCGGTCTTCGCCGGCAGCCGTAGCGGTGCCCATGATAGCCACGCCGCTATCGCGCATAACGGTATTCACGTCTTCGAAGTCGACGTTCACATACCCTGGCACTGTAATAATCTCGGCGATACCTTTTGCGGCGGTCGTCAGGATATTATCGGCCTGGGCGAAGGCTTCGGAGATCGAGAGGTTGCCGTATATCTGGCGCAATTTATCGTTAGAGATCACGATCAGCGTATCTACGTGTTTGCGCAACTCGGCCAGGCCGTCGGTGCCTTGCTCGGTACGACGGCGTCCTTCGAAAGTAAACGGCAGCGTAATAATACCCACCGTGAGGATGTCCATCTCGCGGGCCGTTTTGGCGATAATCGGCGCCGCGCCGGTGCCGGTGCCGCCGCCCATGCCTGCGGTGATAAACAACATGCGGCAATTATTTTCGAGATACTTGCGCACATCTTCAATAGATTCTTCGCAGGCCAGCTTGCCGATATTGGGCTTGGAGCCGGCGCCGCGGCCTTCGGTGAGGAAGGGCCCCAACTGGATTTTAGTGGGCACCGGGCTCATTTCCATGGCCTGAGAATCGGTATTACAGATGGCGAAATCAACGCCGACGATACCTTGTTTAAACATGTGGGTGACTGCGTTACTTCCGCCGCCGCCTACGCCTATTAATTTTATGATAGGACTTTCTCCTTTTGGCAAATCGAATAACATGACTGCTGTTTTTTGTGAATACAGCCCGGGATGTCCGCATTTATATTAGTATCAGTAAGCGAGGGCATCCATTGGCAAAAAAAATCAAAAGTTCAACTCGCCGGGGCGCCCTTTGGCGGCCCCGATAGCGCCCGGTCAGAATTCCGAATCGGGTTCGGCTTCAAACCACTCCTTGGTTTTGCGGAACAATTGTTCGTACCATTTTCCGCCGGCTTCCGCGGTGGCTTCCTCTTCTTCCTGGGCAGGTTGTTTTTCCTGTACCGGCGCGGTTTCTATGCGCACCTTGCCGGCCTGGAGGTCTTCAATGCCCTTGAGCAGGAGGCCGATGGCCGTAGCAAAGATCGGGTTGCTCAGTTGTTCATTGTAGCCATGCGCCAGGTGTTCGATGGGGATGCCGATACGGGTTGGCAGGCCCGTGTGGTATTCCGAAAGCTTGTCGATGTGGTTGAGCAGGGCGCCGCCGCCGGTGAGCACGATACCGCCGATGAGTTTGCGCTCGTACCCCGAGCGGCGTATTTCCCATACCACATAATCGAGGATCTCTTCCACGCGCGCCTGGATAATGCGTGCGAGGTTTTTCTCGGAGATTTCCTTCGGGTCGCGGCCTTTCAGCCCGGGTATAGTAATAATGCGGTTGTCGTAAACCTCGTCGGCCATTGCGGAGCCGAATTTGACTTTCAGTTTTTCGGCTTGCTGTACCATTACATTGCAGCCGTCTTTGATATCCTTGGTAATTACATTGCCGCCGAAGGGCACCACCGCGGTATGGCGGATGATACCGTCCTGGAAAATCGTGATATCGGTAGTGCCTCCGCCGATATCAACCAGGGCTACGCCGGCTTCTTTTTCCTCTTCACTGAGCACGGCAGCGGCGGATGCGATTGGTTCGAGCGTCATATTGGCGACGCGCATACCCGAGCGCTCCACGCAGCGGTGAATATTATTGGAAGCGGTAATTTGTCCGGTTATGATATGGAAATTAGCTTCCATCCGGATGCCCGACATGCCGATGGGGTCGAGGATGCCCTGCTCGTTGTCTACCGTGTATTCCTGGGGAATCACGTGCAGGATCTTGTCGCCGGGCGGCAGCACCAATTTGTGCATATCGGTGATCAGCCTGTCGATATCGCGCTGGCTGATTTCCGTGTGGTCATTGTCACGGGTGAGAATCCCGCGGTGTTGCAGGCTTTTGATGTGTTGGCCCGCAATACCAACGTGCACCACCCTGGCATCAACGCCGGCGCTGCGCCGCACGATACCGACGGCGTCGGAGATGGCATTCACCGTTTTTTCGATATTCGAAACGACGCCGCGAAGCACGCCCTCCGAGTCGACTTTGCCGACCCCGAGGATCTCCAGTTTGCCGTATTCGTTGCGGCGCCCGGCGATGGCGCACACTTTTGTCGTTCCTATGTCCAGGGCGACAACAACATCCGTTTTGAAAGCATTGGTTTCCATCATAAACATGTTTTGGTCATGCGCGGGGTTATCCGCACAAAAAATATAGTTTGTCCATTATTTTCTACAGACTACTTGTCCTTTATACCGCAGGTCAATGACGTTGTATTTACGCCAGCCCTCATAAGGCATACCTTCTTTATAAAAGATTTTGAGTCTGTTGAGTTTGTCTTCCATATCGTGTTTCCTGCCCAGTTGAATCAGGTGGTCGCCCACTTTAGGCGCCAGGGTAAATTCGCCCCGGTTGTTGAGGTGAATTTGTTCAACCAAAGCCTGAAGCAATTCGTCGTTTCGAATGATCAGGGTGAGCTCGAACAAATCCTTGAGCAAGTGCCGTTTGCGCTGCATAAAGTCGGGAGTATGGGGCGGAATATTGCCGGTTGCCACCAATACTCGCGGGGCAAAGTGTTTTGACAGCGGCATTTTGGCGCCATTGGCGTCAAGGTAATAGTTGAGCCCGTTTTTGTCGATGATGCGCACCAGGGGTTCGCGTTGCTCGATGTCGATGGTGATGGTATTGTCGGCGCCGATAAAAGCGTCGGCATTGGCAATAATGGGGTCGTCTTCGAGTACTTTTTCCAATCGCTCAATATCAACCTCGCCTACGGGCAGGGCGGTGAGCGGATAGCCGAAGCTGCGCTCGATGGTATTGAGGATGTCTTTGTCCTGAAGCAGCGAATTGCCGCTTACCAATGGGGCTATATTGACTTTAACCTCGGCTACGTCGCCGGCTTTTTTGCGTTCCACCGCAGAAATAACCATCACGCCTGCTGCGAAGAGCAGTGCGACGCCGGTGAGACGCTTAAGCATTAAGGTTAATTCAGCCGTCATCTTGCAGTAGTGTTTAGGGCCCCTTTTGTAGCGGCCAGCATGGTTTCAATAGGGTTAATCAAGGTATCAATATCGCCGGCGCCGATGGTCATGAGCACGTCGAGTTGGCGCCGTGCCAGCGTTTCTACCAGGTTGCTTTTGTCGAGCAGTTGCTTGTTGGGGTTTTTCATCAAATTCAACAACATATCAGCGGTGACCCCGGGTATGGGCAATTCCCTTGCCGGGTATATGTCTAGCAGCAATATTTCATCAAACCCATCGAGCGCTTCGGCGAATTCGGCGGCAAAATCGCGGGTGCGGGAAAACAGGTGCGGCTGAAAGACGCCGGTGAGTTTTCTACCCGGAAATAGCTGCCGTGCAGCTTGCACTACCGCTTTGATTTCAGTGGGGTGATGCGCATAGTCGTCGATATACACCCGGTTTTCATCGCGGTAGATCACCTCAAAGCGGCGTTTGACGCCGCCGAAGGTGGCGAGTCCTTCCCGTATGGCTTCAGGCGATACGCCGACGTGCAGGGCTATCGTTATGGCTGCCGTGGCGTTTTCGACGTTGTGCCTGCCGGGCATCGGCAGCCGCAAACGTTCAATAGTCATATTTTCACCTACATAATCGAAAACAAAAAACCCGTTTTCGACGCCGATATTCCTGGCCTGGCGTTCTCCTTGTTCGATACCGAAGCCGTTAGTATTGGTAAACCCGGCAAACTGGGGCAACAGTCCGTTTTGCACCCACAGCCGTCCGCCGGGTTTTACCTGGCGGGCGAAGGCCAAAAAACCCGTATCGAGCAGGGTCTGCCGGTCGCCGTAGATGTCGAGGTGGTCGGCATCCATAGAGAGGATGACGGCAATATCAGGCGACAGGTGCAAGAACGAACGGTCGTATTCGTCGGCTTCTACCACTACCCAGTCGCTTTTTCCAATCAGGAAATTGGACTGGAAATTTTTGACGATACCGCCCAAAAACGCCGTACAGTCAATACCGCCGCTGCGGAGCAGGTGGGCCGTCATCGACGAGGTGGTCGTTTTGCCGTGCGTTCCGGCAATGGCCGCCGTTTTCATTCCCCGGCTGATGATACCCAGCACTTCCGCGCGTTTTTTGATAGGGTAGTCGTGCGACTGGAAGTAGACCAGTTCACTGTGAGTAGCCGGAATGGCGGGGGTGTAAATCACAAGGTCAACTCCCTGGGGTATAAAAGCAGGATCGTCGGTATAGTGAATGGCTGCGCCTTCGGCTACGAGTGCGCGGGTGAGGTCCGTCTCCGTGCGGTCGTAACCGAATACAGCTACGCCGCGGCTCAGGAAATACCGGGCCAGGGCGCTCATGCCGATGCCGCCGATTCCGATAAAATACACTTTATGTAAATCCTGCAGATTCATTTTCGTTTATATCAAAAGTTCACCTTTTGTTAGCCAATTGCAGCACTTCGCCGGCGATTTGCGCGGCGGCGTCGGGGTGCGCCAATTTGCGAGCATTATCGCTTAACGCTTTCAGTTGTGCTTTATCATCCAGCAAGCGCAGCGCTTCAACAATCATTTTTTCAGCGGCCTCGTTATCGCTGATCATCAGTGCAGCGTTGTGGTTCGCCAGCGCCTTGGCGTTTTTAGTCTGGTGGTCTTCCGCCACATTTGGCGAAGGCACCAGGATGGCCGGTTGCCCCAGCAGGCACAATTCGGAAATTGTAAGGGCGCCGGCGCGGCAGATGGCTACGTCGGCCAGCGCGTATGCCAGGTCCATCCGCTCAATAAAAGGCCGGATGCGTACGTTGTTCAATTTTGCCGTATCGCTTTCTTTAAAGCGCTCGTAATACAAGCTGCCCGCTTGCCAGAGTACCTGCACTTCCGGATGCCGGGCCAGCAGTGCGGCGTTGGCGGCCATGGCCTCGTTGAGGCGCAGGGCGCCGAGGCTGCCGCCGAAGACAAAAATCACAGGCACGCCGGGTGTCAAGTCATAATACCGGGCCGCTTCGGCTTTATCCGGTTGTGCATCTCTCAAATCGCGGCGTACAGGGTTGCCGGTAAGCACAATTTTTTCCTTCGGAAAATAGCGCTCCATCTGATCGTAGGCCACACAGATACGCGACACTTTTGCTGCCAGCAGGCGATTGGTAACGCCGGCATACGAATTTTGCTCCTGAATCAGGCAAGGGATGCCGCTACGCGATGCTACCCGCAGGATAGGACCGCTGGCGTAACCGCCCACGCCCACTGCCACATCGGGTTTGAACCGGCGCACAATGGCCGCTGCTTTCCACATGCTGGAAATCAGTTTTATCGGAAACAGCAGATTGCGCCAGTCCAGACTGCGGTGAAAACCGCTGATCCACAAGCCTTCTATGGGATATCCCGCTTTCGGGACCTTTTCCATTTCCATTTTGCCTTTTGCGCCCACAAACAAAATCTCGGCATCGGGCGCTTTTTCCCTGATGGCGTCGGCAATAGCTATCGCCGGGAAGATGTGGCCGCCGGTGCCTCCTCCGCTGATCAAAACCCGCAAGGGGCGCGATATGTCGTTTGTTTTTTTCAAAGCACAAACTACTTTATTCTTCTTCAGCCGGAACGACGGCTACCGTTTCTATATACTTGCTCACGCTGAGAATAATTCCCAATGAGATACAAGTAAAAATAATGGACGTCCCCCCCATACTGATAAAGGGAAGGGTAATACCCGTAACCGGCGCCAGGTGAACAGCCACGGCAATATTGATAAACGCCTGTAAAACAAGCAGTATACTCAATCCCATGGCCAACATGGCGCCGAAAGCTTTGGGGCTTTTGGTGACCAGCCTCGTTACCCTGAAAAACAGCAGGGTATACAGCGAAATCAGGATGGCCCCGCCGAATACGCCGTATTCTTCGCAAATGATGGCGTAGATAAAGTCGGCATAAGACGAAGGCAAAAAATTGCGCTGAATGCTATTGCCGGGGCCTTCGCCCAACCAACCGCCGTTGGCGATGGCAATTTTAGCCTGTTGTACCTGGTAAACGCCGTCGGGATTGGTGAGGAAATCCTGAATACGCGAAGTCCAGGTCGTTGAGCGAATGAAATCGGGGAAAAAACTCCCCATCAAAAACAACATGGCAAAAACTACAATGCCCAGCATAATGAGCAAAATGATGTATTTTAGGGCTACCCTGCCGACAAACATCATGCCCAGACAGGCAGCGAATAAAATGCCTGCGGTAGACAAGTCGCTGGGCGCTATCAGTCCACATATGAGCAACACCGGCACAATAATGGGCAAAAAGGCGCTGTTAAAATCCTTGATGTAGTCTTGTTTTGTTGAAATAGCCCGCGCCACATAAATGATCAGCGCCAGCTTGGCGAAATCGGATGTTTGAATCGTGAGGCCCACAAAGGGCAGCATGATCCAACGCCGGGCTTCGTTGATATCGGGGCCGAAAGCCACTGTATAAATCAACAGCGGCACGGCAACCGTGATCAGCACGGGCGCCCAGCGCGAATAGCGCATGTAATGGATCAAGTGACAGACATAAGTAAGAAACAGCCCCACCACCAGAATCAGCCCGTGTTTGAGCAGGAAAGCTTCGGTATTGCCGCCGCGCTCCCGGTATGCGAGCATGCCGGTAGAGCTGTAAACCGCCAGCAAAGAGAAGATAGACATCACGGCGATGATCGCCCAGATGGTTCGGTCTCCTCTGAGTTCGGCATAAATTCGTGCAGCAAATGTGGACATAATTACTCTGATAACAATTTAAGTACTTCGTTTCTAAACTGGTCTCCTCTGTCTTCGTAGTTTTTGAAAAGGTCGAAACTTGCGCAGGCCGGCGACAGCAGCACGACGTCGCCGCGGGCGGCCAGGTCGCGGGCGGCGGCGACGGCTTCGGCCATGCTTTTGGTATCGACTAATGTGCCGTTGACCGGTTCGTTGAAAACCTGGAACAACCTGGCGTTGTCGACGCCGAGGCAAACCACGGCTTTGACCTTTTCTTTCACAAATGGCAACAGGGGGGCGTAATCATTGCCTTTATCCTGTCCGCCAACTATCCAGACCACGGGCTTTTCCATGGCCTGCAAGGCGAAATAGACGGAGTCTACGTTGGTCGCCTTGCTGTCGTTGATATATTCCACGCCGTCAATCTCCGCCACTTTTTCGAGGCGGTGAGGCACCGGCACAAACGATTCGAGTCCGCGCTGGATATCCTCGGGCGTTACCCCCATTTCGAGGGCGCCCCTGATGGCAAACAATGCATTCATAGCATTGTGGATGCCTTTAAGTTGGGTATTGCCCAGGTCGAAACGGTGATCGCCGACGCGCAATATTTTTCCGTCTATCAAATGCCGGTGCAGGGCTACGAGCTGAGGCGCAAAGGATTTGTCCTTCATAAACGCCATCGTATTGACATCGTCACTGTTGTACAGGAAGATATCCTGCGCCTGTTGATTCATCAAAATGCGGAACTTTGACCGCACATAGTTTTCCAACTGATAATCGTACCTGTCGAGGTGGTCTGCCGTGATATTGAGCAGCATGGCCACATTGGGGCGGAACGAACGAATGCCGTCGAGCTGAAAACTACTCACCTCCAACACATACCAATCGGGCTGGCGCTGCTCGGCTACGCAGGCGGCAAAGCTGAGGCCTACATTGCCGGCCATAACCGCATCGATACCGCCTGTTTTTACCAGGTGGTAAGTGAGCATCGTCGTAGTCGTTTTGCCGTTGCTGCCGGTAATTGCCAGCAACTTCGAGCTGGTATAGCGGGCGGCGAATTCAATTTCAGAGATAACCGGAATACCCAGCGCTACAAATTCTTTCACCAGCGGCGCCTTGTCGGGTATGCCCGGGCTTTTGACCACTTCGTCGGCATCGGCCATCTTCTCCCAGGTGTGCCGTCCTTCCTCGAAAGGAATAGCCCTGGCCTCGAGTTCCTTTTTATAATGATCTTTGATCTGACCTTTGTCAGACACAAACAGGTCGAAACCCAGTTGTTGCGCCAGGATTGCCGCGCCTACCCCACTTTCTGCCGCTCCTAAAATGACTATTTTCATACCTGGCTGTTTATCGGATTTTCAGGGTAATAATCGTAATAACCGCCAGCAAAACGCCCACAATCCAGAAGCGCGTCACGATTTTTGTCTCGGCCATGCCTTTCTTCTGGTAGTGGTGATGGAGGGGCGACATCAGGAAGATGCGCCGGCCTTCGCCGTATTTGCGTTTGGTATATTTAAAATAGGCTACCTGCAATACCACCGATAAATTTTCTACCAAAAAAATTCCGCAGAGTATCGGTATAAGCAGTTCTTTTCTCAACAAAATAGCCATAGCGGCGATGATACCGCCAAGGGTCAAGCTGCCGGTATCGCCCATAAAAATCTGGGCGGGGAACGAGTTATACCAAAGAAATCCAAGGCAGGCGCCTATAAAACACGCAGCAAAGATCACCAATTCGCCGGTACCCGGCAGGTGCAGGATGCTGAGATAATTGGCGGCGATAGCGTTACCCGACACATAGGCAAAAATTCCCAGCGTGACGCCGATAATACCTGATACGCCGGTGGCCAGTCCGTCAAGTCCGTCGGTGAGGTTGGCGGCGTTAGACACGGCGGTCACCACAAAAATTACCAGCGGAATAAAAAGCAGCCATACCCATTTGTGGGAGGTAGATTCGCTTTTTGCAGGAATCAACCAGGCATAATCGAGGTGATTGCCTTTTACAAAGGGCACGTTGGTCAGGTTGGTTTTATAATCGCCTTTGGTTTCCCATGTGCCTTCCAGCGATTTCACCACCCTGGTATTGCCAACCTGGAACTGATCAATTTTAAGCGATTCCGCTTCGCTGACGTTCATGCGCACCACCACCTGCTCGTTCATAATCATGGTAACGCTGATAATAAGGCCGAGTACTACCTGTCCCAAAATTTTAAACTTTCCGCTCAAACCCGCCTTATTTTTACGAAACACCTTGATATAATCGTCGATAAAGCCGATGAGCCCCATCCATGTAGTGCTGATCACCATGAGGATGATATACACGTTATCGAGTTTGGCCATGAGCAGGCAGGGGATCAGAATAGCCATAATAATGATCACGCCGCCCATAGTGGGGGTTCCTTCCTTTTGTTTTTGGCCGTGCAGGCCGAGGTCGCGCACGCTTTCGCCGATTTGCAGCCGGCGCATGTAATTAATGATGCGCCCGCCGAAAAGCATAGAAATGATCAGCGAAAGGATAGTAGCCACGCCCGCGCGAAACGTGATATATTGGAACAAACCCGAGCCCGGAATTTTTCCGAAAATTGAATTGAGCCATTCTACGAGTTCAATCAGCATAATCGTGCTTTTTAGGCGCTAAATATAGCAAATCAGCCGGGTTGCGTGTGATCGCCGACAAGTTCGTTTCGCAATATTTCTTTATCGTCAAAAGGATACTTCACGCCGTTGATTTCCTGGTATTTTTCGTGGCCTTTACCGGCAACCAGGATGATGTCGCCATCGGTTGCCATACGGCAGGCCGTTTGTATGGCTGTACGCCGGTCTTCCAGCGTCAGCGTTTTGCGGACTGCCTCGGCGGGAATGCCTGCCTGCATATCTGCCAGGATTTGCGCCGGCGGTTCCGTTCTCGGGTTATCGGAGGTCAGAATTACCTGATCGCTGAGCCGGCAGGCTACTTTGGCCATCTCGGGTCGCTTGGCGCGGTCGCGGTCGCCGCCGCAACCAACTACCGTGATGATCCTCGAATTGCCCTTGCGCAACTGCAAGATGGTATCCAGCACCTTTTCGAGGGCGTCGGGCGTGTGGGCATAATCGACGATAGCCGCGATATTTCTGGCGGGATCCTGCAGGTAGTCGAAACGGCCCTCGGCAGCGCGCAATTGGCTGAGCGCAACCAGCGTTTCGGTGCTATCCTGGCCCAGCAGCGTAGCAGTGGCATAAACCGCCAGTAAATTATAGGCGTTAAATTCCCCTATCAGACGGGTATGAACTTGCTGACCATTAATGCTGAGGTGTAATCCGCCGATACCGTTGTCGAGCACCCTGGCCCTGAAATCAGCCATAGCGTGCAGACTGTAGCGATACGCTTTGGCGGCGGTATTCTGGATCATCACCTCGCCTCGTTTGTCGTCAATATTGATCAGTGCAAAAGCCGTCCTGGGCAATATGTCAAAGAACCTTTTTTTGGCCGTTATATAGGCCTGAAACGTTTTATGATAATCTAAATGATCATGCGTAATATTGGTAAAAATGGCGCCGGCAAACTCCAGTCCGTCAATGCGCCGTTGATCGGCGGCGTGCGAGCTGACCTCCATAAAGGCGTAGTCGCAACCTGCCTGGGCCATATCGGCCAGCAGTTGGTTGATACTCAGCGCATCGGGCGTAGTATGGGTGGAGGGTATGACCGTATCGCCTATTTTATTTTCGATAGTAGATAACAGTCCTGTTTTATACCCCAATGCCTTAAACAGTTCGTACAGCAGCGTAGCCGTCGTCGTTTTGCCATTGGTACCGGTGACGCCCACCAGTCGGAGCCTGCGAGAGGGATGCCCATACCGGTTGGCCGCCATCCACCCCAATGCCGAAGCGCTGTCGTCTACCTGCAGGTATGTTACGCCCGGGTGCAAGACTGCGGGAAGTGTTTCAGCTACTATAGCAGCGGCGCCCTGGGCGATTGCTTTTTCAATAAAAGCGTGCCCGTCGACGTGCGTACCTCGAACTGCCACAAAAACGCCATTTTCAATAACCTGCCGGGAGTCGAAGTCGATACGGCTGACTTCCCGGTCCAGATCGCCTATTACTTCTTTTAGCAAAAGGCCTTGAATGATTGCCTGTAAAAGCATGTTTCCTGCTGTGCTACTTAACGTAAATCACTTCAATTCAATCTGATAGCGACCGTTTGCCCGCGGGCTCTTGTGCCCGGCATAACAGACTGGGAAACGACCTTGCCCACCCCGCTGATTCTGACGCGCAGTCCGCGATTTTCCAAAGCATAAAGTGCGTCGCGAAGTCCCATTCCGATAACGCTGGGCACTTTATCCTCGGGTAGTCTTCTATTTTCGATAATCAGGCTATCGGATTGCGCTCTGACTACCGCCATTTCGCCATCGACAGTGCCGTAATAAGGCAGTTCCAGAAAATCGAGTATGCTCAGCAACTCCTTTGAATTGCCTGCATTTCCGCCCGGCAGGTTAGCGCCCGCCAATACGGGGCGCGGGCCGTTATTCAGGGGGTCGTGCAATTCAACGATCGAATAATAACATTTGTCGGCGATTTCGCGGAACACCGGGCCTGCCACGTCGCTGCCATAGATACCGTGCTGACGCGGACGGTTGATCATCACTATACAGGAATACATGGGCGCCTCCGCAGGAAAATACCCTACAAAGGAGGCCTGATAGCCGCCTATCGTATTGCCTCCGCCTCTGCGGCGTCGGTAATTGAGCTGTGCGGTGCCCGTCTTTCCTGCAAAGCGATACTGATCAGTAGCCAGTTTGGCGGCAGTACCGCGAAGCACTACGCCTTCCAGCAGCTCTTTTGCTTTCTGGATAGTGCGTTTTGAAGCGATCCGGCGTTTTATCACGGTAGGTTTAAACGACTGCTGGGTATGGCCGAAACGCCTGATCTCTTCCACCAGCATGGGTTTCATCATTTCGCCGTTATTGGCAACCGCATTGTAAAAAGTGAGCAGTTGCAGCGGCGTAATTCGCGATTCATAACCTATCGACATCCAGGGCAGCGTAGTGCCGCTCCAGGAATCTTTTTCGCTATAAGCCTCCTTGATATAAGGCGCCGCTTCTCCTTCAATGTCAATACCCGTGGGCAAGTGGAGGTTAAACTCCTTCATATGCGCGATATAGCGTGCGGCGCCCTCGTTGCCGTTGAGCGAATTGCGCTCGCCGTAGGCCTTGGTAACCAATTTGGAAACCCCCACATTAGAAGACATCTCAAAGGCCTTGCGCACGGTAATGGTATCCAGTTCCTTGCTTTCCGGCGAAGAGTCTTCCAGCACCTCCTCGTAGTACTGTGTCACGCCGTGTTCTATTGACACGGAGTCTTCCAGGTTGATCAGGTTATCCTCCAGCAATGCCATCATGGAAGCCAGCTTGAAAGTAGAGCCGGGTTCGGTTGCGAAGCCTATGGCATAATTGTATGTTTCAAACCAGCCTTCTTCATTTTTGCCTAAATTGGCAATAGCGCGGATAGCGCCTGTTTTCACCTCCATCACCACGGCGGTACCCCAATCGGCATTGTGGTATTGGAGTGCGCGGAGCAATGCGTTTTCGGTAATATCCTGGATATTGACGTCAATAGTCGTGACAATATCGTCGCCGCTTTTGGGTTCAATTGACGTCAAATCTTCGGTGGGGATCCACAGGTCGTGCTTGCGATCCACGCAAACCATAAATTCCTTGCCGGGTTGTCCGCCCAATATATCGTCATAATACCCTTCCAGGCCGATAGGCTGGGCGTCGGCGCGCACATAGCCGATTGTACGGCGGGCCAGCAGTCCGAATGGGCGTTTGCGCTCGCTTCTTTTTTCGGCGATCAGTCCGCCCTTGTATTTGCCGAGGTTAAACAGCGGAAACTGCTCGATGCGTTTTTTCTCGGTATAGGTCGCCTGTTTTTTAATTAAAATATGGCGGTTGCGATTAATATTCGTGTCGCGCAGTTCGGCCAGGAATTGCCGCATGCCGCCCACCGTATAAGAGCGGTCGACATAAGTGGCCATACAATACGCCAGCGAGTCGACATTTTTCTGAAAATCCTCTTCGCTGGGGGCATAGGGGTCGAAATAAATGTCAAAGAACGGAACCGAAGTAGCCAGCAGGCTGCCGTCAGTAGCCAGGATATTACCGCGTTCGGCTTCGATTTCGCGTTCGCGCACATAGCTGTCTTGCCCTTCTGCGCGCCAGCGTTCGCCGTCAATAATAGCGATATCAATCGTTCTGTAAATCAAAACAATAGCCGCCGGAATCACCATTCCGAAAAGCAGGAAATACACGCGATACAGAACTTCGTTTTTAACATCCATGCTAACGGCAATTAATCTTGTTCCACTACGATTTTATTGGGTTTACTGCGAAACATGCGTAGCCCTTCGTCTTTAACCCTGTCAGCGACGATAGACTGCATGCTATTATACATATTTTCAGACTGCAGGGACATAAACTCCCAGCGCAGGTCCTTGATTTCTTTTTGCAGCAATTGCACATTGCGCACGTTGCGTTCGGCGTAATGCGCATTGGCAATATAGATAGTGGCCAGCATCCCCAGAAAAGCGATAAACGCCAGGTTGTTGAGGATGAGGTCGGAGGCCATAAAGCCCAGGTTATTCCATGTCAGTCCTTTTTTTGCCATTTTTTTTATTTAGGGGTTATGAGGGGTTATGCGACTGAAAGGAGTCCCGTACTGACCAAAGGGAAGTCGGGAAGGGGTTATGAGGGGTTATGAGGGGTTATGAGGGGTTATTAATTCGTTAGTACGTTCACCGGCTCTGAGTTTTGCGCTTCGGGCGCGGGGGTTTTGTTTGATTTCCTCATTGGACGGCAGCAGGGGTTTTTTGTTCACCAATTCAAAAGGGCGAGAAATATGCCCGTAAAAATCTTTGTCGGGTATGCCTGCTGCATTACCAGCTTTGAGAAAATGCTTCACCATTCTGTCTTCCAACGAGTGGTAGCTGATCACTACCAGCCTGCCGCCGGGTTTGAGCGCCGCTACAGACTGCCTGAGGAAGTCTTCGAGGGCGCCCATTTCGTCATTGACGGCGATACGTAGAGCCTGGAACACTTGCGACAGGTAGCGGATGCGTTCGCCGCGGGCCAGGGGTTCGGCCACTGCCAGCAGGTCGCTTACCGACTGAAAGCGGTGGTAATTTCTAGCCGTTACGACGGCGGCGGCAAGCGTTTTGGTATTGCGCACCTCGCCCCATTCTCCGAATACCCGTTGGAGTTCATCGGCGGAATAAGCATTAAGCACATCGGCGGCGGTGAGTGTCGCTTGGCGGTTCATGCGCATATCGAGCGAGGCGTCGAAGCGGTAGGAAAAGCCGCGTTCGCCCTCGTCAAACTGGTGCGATGAAACGCCGAGGTCGGCAAGGATGCCGTCTACCTGAGCAATACCGTACACGCGCAGCCACTGTTGCAGGTTGCGAAAATTGTGCGGTATAAAAGTCAGGCGTTTATCGGGGGGAATATTGGCCTGAGCGTCTTCGTCCTGGTCAAACCCCAGCAGGCGACCTTTGTCGCCCAGGTTTTGGAGGATCAGGGCTGCGTGCCCGCCGCCTCCAAAGGTGGCATCTACGTAGATACCGTCGGGTTGGATACGGAGCGCGTCTATTGATTCAGCGGCGAGGACGGGAACATGGTAAGCCATGGTTACAGGTTTGGATGGGGGTTATCCAATTTGCCCAGTACGTCTTCGGCCAGGTCTGAAAAATCGCCGGGTTCTTCTTCCAGCATGCGATCGTATTCTTCCTGCGACCATATTTCAATGCGGCCGTTGTAGGCCGACAGAATAATGTCTTTATCAATTCCGGCGTATTCCAGCAGGCGTTTCGGGAGCAGGATGCGGTCGGCGCTATCCGTTTCCAGTTCCTGTGCGCCGCGATAGAAGTAGCGTACGAAATCGCGGTTCTTCTTGTTGTAGATATTTAACTGATTAACTTCCAGTGTAATTGATTGCCAGATGGTTTCGGGATATAACATCAGGCATTTTTCAAAACCGCGATTGATCACAAAGCGATACTGACCGGCTTCTCCCAGGCGCGCGAGCAGCGCGCTGGGCAGTCGCAAGCGCCCCTTTGGGTCCAGCTTGCACTCATATTCGCCGAGCAGTTGTTTGTTTTCCATGTTACACTTCACCTTTCATTATTCAAAAGTAAAGGGTTTTGACACATTTTACCACTTTTTCCCACCATTTTTTCAAAAAAAGTTTTCCACAAAGCGCTAAAACTCAATTTTTAAGCTAAATTGTCATTGTTTTGGTGAAAGAATGGCAATATCATGTTGACAAAAACCAAGTCGAACTCCCCTACCCCAACGATTTGACAAACCTGAAACTGCTGAAAAACAGCATAATAATCCGCACATTGAGATAATTGCGATTTTGGTGGGAAAAAGTGGGAGAAGATCGGGTGCGGGTTGGGGTGAGGGCGTGAAAGTACAGTTTTTAAAAGGGATTTTTTTAAATAAGTAAAAATGATCCTGGTTACTACATTTTTTGTTTTAGAAAATAAAATGATTAATTTTGTAAAACATACCTATAACTAAGGCGTATGAAAAAGCAAGCCGTTCACCGGCAATATAATTTTCCGGATGCCGATCTATACGTACAGTGTATGGAGCGCATCAAATACGCGCAGCGCGACCAGGTGCATTTTCAGCAATACGGTTATGATGCGGGGCGGCTGGCCGGGTTCAAAAACCTGTGCGACAAATTCCGCGCCCTGCCCGACGACGACGAAATCGTAGGCGACCAGATGCTGGCCACCGAAAAAAAAGACGCTGCAGCCGAGCGCCTCAAAAGCGCTATCCGGAGCCTGATGACCAGGGTGGCCATGAAATACAACAACCGCAGCGGGCGGTACCGCAAATTCGGCACGGCCAAAATGGGCGACATGACCGACGCGCAACTGCTGTTTTGCGGCAGGCGGGTGGCCCGCGTAGCCCGCCAACAAATAGACTTCCTGGCCGAAGTGGGCGTCAATGAAAACGTCATCAAAAAAATCACCGACGCCTGCGCCGACTTCGAAAACGCCCTGAATATTCAACAGGATAAAGTAGCCGACCGCGATATCGCCGTGGAACGCCGCATTGAAAGGGGCAACAAACTATATCAGGAACTCGTAGTGCTGTGCGATATCGGCAAAGATATCTGGGCCGAACGCGACACGGTGAAATACGAAAACTACTGCATCTACGAAAGTAATAATGAGCAAAAGAAAACGCGCAAATCAAGATTGGCCGCCGTTGAACCGCTACAAGCCGACGCCGGCGACGACGATGAATAATTTTTTCGCGCAAGGAAACTTTTTTAACTCGTATGAAGTTATCTTTACGAATCGAGCAAGTGACAAAAGCCCGCAGCCCGCGTCATAAACTCGAACAACAAGCGCAAACGGCGCTTGTACAACTTGAACATGGGGACGTACTGGAATCGACAGGTAAGTGAATCTGTTGGTAAGCATGCCGGAGCACGATAGTTCACTCCGTCAACAAATGACTGTCAAACCATAAGTGGCAACACTTCTTTTGCTATGGCTGCCTAATTCCAGGAATTAGAATGCCATTGTACGCCGACGCCCGCGCTACGTGCGCCTCGCCTTCCGCCTGACTGGGGCCGCGTCCGTACATCAACCACACTCAGGCTGGAATACTGCGTTGGCCCGACGCAGCATTCGAGATCCAGGGCTGGGCTCCGGGTTTGGGTAAGCTATCCGACCTCCCCCGGCGCCGAGACTCTAATGGAAAGCTAAGCATGTAGAAAGCCATCGGGTGCTTTCTCTGGACGCGAGTTCGACTCTCGCCGTCTCCACTCAGTATACCGGTCTGACCGCTGGCAGCGGTCAGACCGGTACCCCCGGTACCCCCGGTACCCCCGGTACCCCCGGTACCCCCGGCAACCGCAGCACCGGCAGCCAATCCCCCCCGGCCGAAGAGTAAGGCCAATCTTCCGCATTCCTGACCAAACCTGCCTCTACCGGATTTTCGTGGATGTAATTGATGCAATGCCTGACGTATAGCATGTCGGCATATAGCGGCACCATTACGCCGTCGGAATCGTGCAGGAAGGTAATCAGCTTGCTCTCGATATCTCCGTCTTTCGATTTTGTCTTGGCCCTGAATAGCGACCCGGAAGAGTTGTTCTGCTTGTTAATACCTTGAGAATAAGAGCTCAATAGCGTGCCGATGGACCTGGACAAACGTTGCTGCCTTGCTTTTTCGAGCAGAACACACGCCTCCGGTCTGACGTGTATTAACCAGTGAAAGTGATTGGGCATCAAACAGTATGCAAGTAGATCGCCATATGGCAATAGGTGGGTTCGCATTTTGCGAATAAAATAGCGGTAGTTCTCCTCTTTAAAAAAAATCCGCCGCCTGTTGTTACCCTGGTTGTATACGTGGTATACGCCGTGTTCTTCAAAGTTCATGTTTTCAATCGCTTTTTGGTGAAATACCCAAATTTAAACGATTCTACACATGACATTTGAAAAGCGCCCCAATTTGCCCCAACTTGCCCCAAAATGCCCCTATAGCAGCCACCCCGGAGCCAAACTCAACCCCAGCAGTATGATCAGACCCGCCGCCAATACCACCCGGTAATTGCGGCCAAACGCAACATCGGTTGCTTCCGCTTCAACCGAGGGAGCAGTGAAGTACATTTCTATGATTATTTTAAAGTAATAATATACACTGATAGCAGAATTTACCACCGCGGCCAATACCAGCAGCGGATAGTCCGGAAAGGCCTGCGCAAACAAAAAGTATTTACCAAAAAATCCCGCCGTGGGCGGAATGCCCGCCAGCGACAATAAAGCTACCGCCATAACCGCCGCACTCCAGCCATCGCGGCGCGATAGCCCCCTGAAAATCGACAGACCGGTAGCTCCCGTTCCATTGTGTAACGCCATATATACCGCAAATGCGCTAATGGTAGCCACAGCGTATGACAACAAGTAAACCAGCATAGCGCCGCCGCCGCCGCCCGGACTGCTGAGCACCCCCAACAGCAGGTAGCCTGCATGCGCAATACTCGAATAGGCCATCATTCGCTTGAATCCCGATTGCAAAATGGCCGTGATGTTGCCCAATGTCATTGTGAGCAGCGCTATTACTGCCAATGTAGGCGCCCAGTGCTCGCTCAACCCGGCAAAACTACCCGCAAAAAGCCTGAAAAACGCGCCAAATGCCGCCATTTTTACAACAGTAGACATAAATGCTGTGACCAGGTTGGGACTGCCCTCGTATACGTCCGGACCCCAAAAATGAAACGGCGCCGCCCCTATCTTGAAACTCAACCCCACGACGATCATGATGAGACCAATATACATAAACATGGGCAACTGCTCGCCTTTGGACTGAATAGCCGCAGCTATCTCCGGCACGCTGAAACTCGCCGTGGCGCCGTATACCAATGCTATTCCGAATAATAATATGCCTGTGGCAAAAGCCCCCATCAAAAAGTATTTTATCGCCGCTTCATTTGACGCGGCTTTGTCTTTTTGGGCGCCCGCCAATGCATACAGGGGTATGGACAAAATTTCTATACCCAAAAATAACATGATGAGGTTATCAAATGAAAATAAACAAAACGCACCGCACAAACTAAAGAGTATCAGTGCAAAGTAATCGCCGTAGTTTTCATCGCTCCCCTGGTAACTGCGGTCGCTCATTAGGGCTATTAACAAAGTGGCCAGTATGGCGACTCCGCTGAATGACAGCGCAAAATGATCAAATTGGATCATGCCTGCCAACTGAAAATGCGAAGTCCCTACCAACCAATCGTAGCAGGTACCCCCCAGCGCAGCTGTTAATCCGGCTAATACCAGCGCCTGCACAACCGGGCGCTTTTCGGTTCGCAACCCCAAAAACAAAGCCAACAAGCCGGTGATAAATACGATCAATAAAGCTTTCATGCCGATGTTATGTTTAGGTTGCTTATTTCAATTGAATGAGTTGTTCTACCGATGCGGCTGTTAAATCAAATATCGGCTGCGGATATACGCCAATTAAAATAACTAATACCGCCAACACAACCATCGCAGCCAATTCGGCGCCTTTGATATCTGTAAATGCTACGGTGCGCTGCCGGGCTTCGCCAAACATGGCAAATTGGTATACCCGAAACATATAGACGGCGCAAAAGATGATGGTCAAACCCGCAGTAGCCGCTACCCAGGCCTGATAACTGTACAAACTTTTGAGCAAGAGCAATTCGCCTACAAAACCATTGGTGAACGGCACAGCGACCGTGCCCAGCAGTATGATCATGAATAAAGTGGCAAATACCGGCGCCTGCCTGGCTATTCCACCCAATTCGTCGAGCCGGCGCGTTGATACGCGTTTTTCGATGATGTCTGCCGCCAGGAATAACCCGACTACGTTGACGCCGTGGCTGAGCATCTGTACGAGCCCCCCCTGTATACCTACAGTTTGGAAGGTCAATACGCCCGCCGCTATTAACCCCACGTGGGCAATAGAGGAATAGGCGATGATGCGCTTGATATCGTGCAGGCGCATGGCGATAATCGAAGCATAGACAATACCAACCACAGCCAGTGCCATATAAACGGGCGAGAGATGACCTGCCTCGGGCGTCAGGGGCAACATCCACCTGATGACGCCGTATATGCCCATTTTTAACATGATACCGCTCAGCAGCATGGTACCGCCGACAGGCGACTCGGTGTAGGTGTCGGGCTGCCAGGTGTGAAAGGGGAACAAAGGCATTTTGATGGCAAATGCGATGAATAGTCCCAACGATACCCAGAAAGCTTCGGCAGAGCTGAGTTGCACCGCCTGCAATTGCGCCCAGTCAAAGGAACCGTTGGGCGTTTTGCCGTATAAATACAAGAGCGAAAGTAACATCAATACGCTGCCGGCAAAGGTGTAAATGAAAAACTTGAGGGTCACGCCGATCCTTCGCTCGCCACCCCAAATGGCGCATATGAAGTAGATGGGTATTAATGCCAATTCCCAGAATACGTAAAAAGCAATGCCGTCTATGGCGGTGAATACGCCTTGCAGGGCCATTTGCATGACTAACACGAGGGAATAGTAGCTTCCCCGGTATGGCTTGTCGTAGCTACTTAATATGATGATGGGAACCAACAGGTTGGTCAAACTAACCAAAAGCAGGCTGATGCCATCATAGCCGAGTTTGAACTGAATACCGGCCTGGGGTATCCAGGGTAGATCAACTATCCATTGGAAGGCGCCGCCTGTATCAAAGCCGGCCAGGTAGCCTGTATTGGCCGCCAGTGTAACCAGGGCGGTAACCAGGGCAGCATGCCGTGCATTTTCCCCCCTAAAGAAGATGCCGATTGCAATGGCGCCCAACAGGGGTAGTATCAACATTCCCACGGTCTATTGTTTATGTCTTTTTTTAAATAATAAAATTCAACAAGAGGATCAGGATCAACCCCAATACCATGCCGAACAGGTAATATGAGATATTGCCGTTCTGTACGAGTCGGAATAGTTGGCTTAACCTGGTCAATACAACGCCTGTCAGATTGACGATGCCATCGATGATCCTGATTTCTGCAATGCGGTATATGAAGCCCGATGTTTGTTCCAATGGCTTTACTATTGCGGCTTCATATAGTTCATCGATGTAAAATTTGCGCGAAGCCCACAATTCCCAGCCTGATAATTGCTCGTCGGGCGAAGGCAGGCGCTTCCGGGTAACGTACAGCCTGTAGCATATCCCTATGACGGCCAGGACAACGACCGTGGTCAACCCCATAAGCGCCCATTCAGCGGCATGCGACAGATGATGGCTATGGCCGCCCGATAAACCCGGCAAGGTGTGGTACCACTGCGATAACCACTGTCCGTTCTCGCCCACGATGAAGGCGGGCAGGTTGATGACACCGCCAATAACGGAAAGTACAGCCAGCGCTATCAACGGCCAGGTCATGACCGCCGGCGATTCGTGCAAATGGCTGCGCTGCTCAGCCGTACCCCGAAACTCGCCGTAAAAGGTAAGGAAGAATAAACGCATCATGTAGATGACGGTAATGGCCGAGCTCATTAGTGCTAATGCCCACAACACAGGACTATGCGCAAATACCTGCGCAAGTATTTCGTCTTTGGAAAAAAAGCCCGACAACAGCGGAAAACCGGCGATAGCCAGCGTGCCGGCCGCAAATGTCCAATAGGTAATAGGCAGCGCAGCCCGCAACCCACCCATACGCCTGATGTCTTGCTCGCCGCTCATGGCGTGAATGACACTGCCGGCGCCGAGGAATAGCAAGGCTTTGAAAAAGGCGTGCGTGGTGAGGTGAAACATGGCGGAAGTGTACGCGCCAACTCCCAGCGCTAAGAACATCAATCCCAACTGGCTTACGGTTGAATAGGCCAGCACTTTTTTGATGTCGTTTTGGCGCAAGCCTATAAGCGCTGCAAAAATTGCCGTGGCTAAACCAACAATGGCTACAATTTCAAGGGTGACCGGCGCGAGCTCGAATAAAACGCTGGAGCGCACAAGCAAATAGATGCCGGCGGTAACCATGGTAGCGGCATGGATGAGGGCCGATACGGGCGTAGGGCCGGCCATGGCGTCGGGCAACCAGGTATATAGCGGTATTTGCGCGCTTTTGCCAATGGCGCCGATAAACAACAATATAGTTACAACCGTCAGCGCTCCTTCTGCAAGACGCATCGCCGGCAAACGATCAAATATTTCCAGGTAGTTGAGCGAGCCAAATAATTGAAACAACATGAAAATGCCGATCAACAAGCCCAAATCCCCTATGCGGTTCATAATGAAGGCTTTGCGGGCCGCCTTGCCGTATGATTCGTTTTGATGCCAAAAACCGATCAGCAGATACGAGCACAAGCCCACGCCTTCCCAGCCAAAAAACAATACCAGGTAGTTGTCGGCCATCACCAACAGCAACATAAAGAATACAAACAGATTGAGGTAGGCAAAAAACCGCGCAAATCCCTCGTCGTCATGCATGTAGCCAATGGCGTATACGTGAATGAGAAAACCGATGCCGGTGATGATCATCATCATCCACACCGACAGCCGATCGACCAATAGCCCCATACTAATATGAAAATCGCCGACCGACATCCACTGGAATATCTCGGCGGTCAATACCGGCTGCCTGCCGGTCTGGCCAAACAGGTACAAGCTGCCCATAAAGGCGCCTAGTACCGCCAAAGACGCCACAGCGCCCACTACCGATTTCGATAAGCGGTTGCCCAACAGCCCCGCAATTAAAAAGCCAAGCAGCGGCAGCAGTAATATGGTTGGTATGAGTTGTTGCACGATGTTGAATTTGTTGTCGGATGTGGGTTGTGGGTTGTCGGTTGTGGGTTGTGGGTTACGATAACCGACAACTGACAACCGATAATCACCCCCTGAGTTTATCCAAAAAACTAACGTCTACAGTTTTGTGATTGCGGTAGATCATCACCAGAATAGCCAGTCCTATTGAGGCTTCGGCTGCGGCTACCACCATGATGAAAAAGACCATGATCTGCCCCGCCTCATCGCCCAGATAGGTAGAAAAGGCAGTAAAAAGCAGGTTGACCGCGTTGAGCATCAATTCGATGCACATGAGCAATACGATGGAATTGCGACGCATCAATACACCCGCCACGCCGATGGAAAATAATATGGCGCTGAGCCACACAAAGTGGTCGACGGGAATAACTTCTAAAACTGGAATTGCTGTATTCATATCGCTGAATGCTATGAGTCTTTACAAGGTGGTGATGGTCGAACTGTTGTCTTTTTTGTTGCGCATGCCGATGGTGACCGCCCCTACCATGGCGGCTAAAAAGAGTATGGCCGATAGCTCAAACGGCGCCAGGTATTGGGTAAACAGGGCCTTGCCCAGGTTTTTTACCAACCCGATTTCGCCATTTACTACCCCCTCAACCGGCTGGACGGCTACCTGCTTTAGCGACGCTACCAGCGTGATCAGCAACAAACCGCCGGATATGGCGCCGATGATCTTGATGAGCGTTGTCTGCCGCTTGTGCTCTGCCAAATTCAGGTTGAGCAGCATTAACACAAAAAGAAACAATACCATGATGGCGCCCGCATATACAATGACGTGCACGATGGCCAAAAACTGCGCGTTGAGCAATACATAATGCCCGGCAATGGCGAAAAAGGCAATGATGAGAAATAATACGCTATGTACCGGGTTGCGGGCCAATACGACCAATAAGGCGCAAATGATGGCTACCGCTGATAACAGGTAAAACAGAAAACTGACCATGGCGAACTATTGAGGGTATGTTTTGATCTGGCGTTGGCTTATGTCGATGCGCTGATCAACGCGCTCTACCAGTTTGTCTTTTCCAAAAATGAAGTCTTCCCGCTCCAACGATGCCGGCACAATGCGGTCGGTGAGGAAGATGGCTTCTTTTGGACAAGCCTCTTCGCACAAACCGCAGAAAATACAGCGCAGCATGTTGATTTCGTAGGTGGCCGCATATTTCTCCTCCCGGTACAAGTGCTTTTCGTCTGATTTGCGCTCGGCAGCTACCATAGATATAGCTTCGGCAGGACAAGCCACTGCACAAAGCCCGCACGCAGTGCAACGCTCGGCGCCGTTTTCGTCGCGCTTTAAGACGTGTAAGCCGCGGTATACCGGACTAAAAGGCCTTTTTACCTCGGGGTAGTTGATCGTATTTTTTTTCTTGAAAAAATGGCGCAGGGTGATCCACATGCCGCCAAAAATCGCCGGCAGGTACATGCGTTCCCAAAACGTCATTTGTTTATTAACTACTACTTTCGATCTGTTGGACAGCGACTGCATCTGTCTTGTTTTTTTTAAAACCAATAATCTTTTACCAACATGAAACCGCCGGTAAACAACATATTAATAATAGCCAGCGGAATAAGTACTTTCCAACCCAAATGCATGAGCTGGTCGTAGCGGAATCGCGGCAGGGTCCAGCGAATCCACATGAAAACGAACAGGAAAAAGAAGATCTTCAGAAACAGGGCCAATACCCCCAGCAGGCTCACGGCGTTGGAAGACAAACCCAGGTCGTTCATAAACGGAAAATGATACCCCCCGAAGAAAACGGTGGAGATCACCGCCGCAGAAATGAACATATTGATATATTCTGCAAACAGGAAAAAACCCAGTTTCATGCTGCTGTATTCGGTGTGATAACCGCCGATCAACTCGGTTTCGCACTCCGGCAAATCGAATGGCGCGCGGTTGCACTCGGCCAGGGCACAGGTGAAAAAGATGAGGAAACCGACAGGCTGATAAAGGATGTTCCATCCGTCCGATTGCTGCTCGACAATCTCCCGGATGCTTAGCGAACCGGTCATCATGATCACCGCGATCAACGAAATGCCCATCGCCAATTCGTAGCTGATCATCTGCGAAGAGGCCCTGATGGCGCCAAACAGGGAGTATTTGTTGTTGGAGGCCCAGCCGCCAACCATGATGCCGTATACGCCCACAGAAACAAACCCCACAATGTAGAGCAGCCCAATGTCTACATCGGCAATTTGCAGGCTTACATCGCGACCAAACAAGTGCAGGCTGTCGCCCCAGGGTATGACGGCGCCGGTCATGCAGGCGGTAAACATGGCAATGCCGGGGCCCAGAACAAATAAGGCGCGTTCGGCAGCCGAGGGCGTGAAGTCTTCTTTGAAAAACATCTTGCCGGCATCGGCCAAAGGCTGAAGTAATCCCAACGGCCCTGCCCGGTTGGGCCCCACGCGGTCCTGCAAAAAAGCGGCTACCTTGCGCTCAAAGTACGTCAGATAGGTGGCGATGAGCAGGGTGACGCCGAAGATGACCAGTATGAATATCATTTTTTCAGCTACCATCTCAATTCTCCTGGCTGTTGCCGGGCATGACGCCGGCGGTTCTTTCGTAATGATTTTGACTGATGACCGAGGTTCGCTCAATATGGCGAGGCCCTTCGATTACCCAATCCGATGGGTCTTTTTTCTCGTAACGGCAGGTATTGCAGATGAATTCGGCGACCTCGCCGTATTCGTCTTTGCGGGCGGTGACGCGGTATATTTCATTGCCGAACATCCACACGGTGGCCCTGCCGCTGCACTTGTCGCAGTCGCGGTGGGCATCCATGGGGTTAAGGAACCATACCCGGCTTTTGAAGCGGAAGGTTTTGTCGGTCAAAGCGCCTACGGGGCATACGTCGATGACGTTGCCCGACATGTCGTTGTCGATGCTGTTTTCAATGTAGGTGCCGATTTCAGCGGCATCGCCGCGGTTTAGTACGCCGTGCACCCGGCCGTCGGTGAGCTGGTCGGCAGTGTATACGCAGCGATAACACAAGATGCACCGGTTCATATGCAACTGGATATACGGGCCGATGTCTACAGGTTCGAAGGTGCGGCGTTCTTCTTCGTAGCGCGTCTGACTGGTTCCGTGTTCGAAGGCGAGGTCCTGCAATTTACATTCGCCGGCCTGGTCGCACACCGGGCAATCGAGCGGGTGGTTGATGAGCAGAAACTCAACGACGGCCTTGCGGGCTTCTATTACTGCCGGATTGGTGATGTTTTCAACTTCCATGCCGTCTTGTACAGGGGTAGAACACGACGCCACGAGCTTGGGCATGGGCCGGGGGTCTTTTTCCGACGATTTGGCCACCTTCACCAGACAAGTACGGCATTTGCCGCCGCTGCCTTTTAACGAGCTGTAGTAGCACATGGCCGGCGGAACAATGTCGCCGCCAATCTGGCGCGCCGCCTGGAGGATGGTAGTACCGGGTTCTACCGCTATTTCAAAACCATCTATTTTTACTTTGATCATGTTTTACGGGTTTAATACAAGTTGGTGACAAGGTGACAAGGTGACAAGGTGACAAGGTGACAAGGTGACAAGGTGACAAGGTTTTATGCTATTGATAGTTCAGGTGAAGCTATTCCGTAATTGCGTTGCTGACTAAGTTGTGGTTCGCGCACGTGCCATTCAAATTCGTCGCGGAAATGCCGGATTGCGGAGGCCACCGGCCAGGCAGCCGCATCGCCCAGGGGGCAGATGGTATTGCCTTCGATTTTGCCGGCAATGTCCACCAGCAAGTCGATGTCGTGCCAACGGCCGTGGCCGTGTTCCAGGCGGTGAAGTACTTTTTCCATCCAGCCCGTACCCTCGCGGCAGGGGCTGCACTGACCGCAACTTTCGTGGTGGTAAAAACGCGCAAAATTCCAGGTATTGCGTACAATGCACTGGTCTTCGTCGTATACGATAAATCCGCCCGAGCCGAGCATCGAGCCCGACTGGAAGCCGCCGTCGGCCAGCGATTCGTAGGTCAGCAGACGCTCTTCGCCGTTGGCAGTTTTCAGGATGAGGTGCGCCGGCAGGATGGGCACCGATGAGCCCCCCGGCACTACGGCTTTGAGTTGCTTGCCGTTTTTGATGCCGCCGCAATATTCGTCGGAGTAAATAAATTCTTCAACCGGTAAGCCGAGTTCAATTTCGTAAACCCCCGGCCGGTTGATATTGCCGCAGGCGGAAATCAACTTGGTGCCGGCGCTTTTGCCCAGGCCAACCGCCGCATAGGCCTCGGCGCCGTCATTGACGACCGGCGCCACCGCACACAGCGATTCGACGTTGTTGACCACCGTGGGGCAGTCCCACAACCCTTTGACCGCCGGAAACGGCGGTTTGAGCCGCGGATTGCCGCGCTTGCCCTCCAGCGATTCGATGAGGGCGGTTTCTTCACCGCAGATGTAGGCGCCGGCGCCGGGCGCTACGTACAGGTCGAGCGAATAACCTGTGCCCAGGATGTTCTTCCCCAGCCAGCCGTTGGCGTAGGCTTCGGCGATAGCCCGCTCCAGGATTTTGACGATCCACTTGTATTCGCCACGGATGTAGATATAAGAGGTGTGGCAACCCAAAGCATAACTGGCGCAAATCATACCTTCAATGAGCAGGTGCGGGATGCGCTCCATCAGATAGCGGTCTTTGAAGGTGCCGGGTTCGCTTTCGTCGGCATTGCACAACAGGTAGCGCGGCACGCCTTCGGGTTTGGCCAGGAAACTCCATTTCATGCCCGTGGGAAAACCGGCGCCTCCCCTACCCCGCAATCCGGAGCGCTTGACCTCCTCTACCACATCGTCGGGCGACATGGTTTTCAGGGCTTTTTCTACAGCGCGGTAACCTCCCTGCCGGCGATATACCTCGTAGGTATGGATGCCGGGGATGTGGTCGTTGGCTAGTAATATTTTTCTGGTCGACATAGCTATCGATGTATTTCAGATATCAAAATCAAGCGGGCAGTTTGTCCAGCTTCCAGGTACCCAGGTTGACCTTGCCGGCCCGGCAGTCGTCGAGAAAACGGTCGATTTTTTCTTCCGTCAATTTTTCATGGTAAAATTCGCCTACCTGCATCATCGGCGCATAACCACAGGCGCCCATGCATTCTACGGTTTTGAGGGTGAACATCCCGTCGGGCGTGGTCTGCCCAACTTCAATGCCCAGCTTTTGCTTTATATAGGCGATGATGCGCTCCGCCCCCTCAATGGCGCAAGGGCCCGTATGGCATACTTCCAACACGTATTTGCCCACCGGCTCGAGGTTGTACATGGTGTAGAAGGTGGCTACCTCATATACTTCTATGGGTTGAATACCCAGCATGTCCGCTATGCGGTCCATCACCGGTATCTGCAACCAACCGCCGGTTTCTTCCTGCGCCAGGTGCAATACCCGCAACAACGCGCTTTTTTGTTTTCCTTCCGGAAACTGGCGTTTGATACGCTCAACTTCGGCCATCATTTCCCGCGAAAATGTGATGTCTTGATTGTTGTATTTCATTGTTGCAGGTAGTAAGTTGTAAGTTTGATTTAGCATGTCACCTTGTCACCTTGTCACCTTGTCACCTTGTCACCTTGTCACCCAAAAAAATCACGCATCCAACTCCCCCGCAATCACATTAAGGCTGCTCATCGTCAGCACCGCATCGGAGAGCAACGCGCCCTGGATCATCTCGGGGAAAGCCTGGTAATAAATAAAACAGGGGCGCCTGAAATGCAAGCGGTAGGGTTGCCTGCCGCCGTCGCTGATCAGGTAATAGCCCAGTTCGCCATTGGCCCCTTCCACACAATGGTATACTTCGCCTTGAGGAATGGGCGTCTCGCCCATCACGATTTTAAAGTGGTAAATCAGGGCCTCCATACTGGTATACACCTCCTCTTTGTCGGGCAGGTAATACGCCGGCACATCGGCGTGGTGGCTGCCCTTGGGCAGGTTGTCGAAAGCCTGGCGGATGATGTGGAGACTCTGCCGGATCTCCTCCTGGCGCACCATAAAACGGTCGTAGGTATCGCCATTCAGCCCCACCGGTATAATAAAATCGAAATCTTCGTAGCCGGAATAGGGTTGCATTACGCGTACGTCGTAATCGACGCCGGTAGCGCGCAGGTTGGGCCCCGTAAATCCGTAGTTGAGCGCGCGTTCGGGGCTGATAGGGCCGGCCTTGATCGTGCGGTCCATGAAAATACGGTTGCGCTCCAGCAAGCTGTTGAATTCCTCGAAACGGGCCGGGAATTCTTTAAGGAATGACTTGAGTTTTTTAACAAACTCCGGACTAAAATCGCGTTCGAAGCCGCCGATGCGGCCGATATTGGTAGTGAGGCGGGCGCCGCACAATTCTTCGTACATTTCGTAGATGCGCTCGCGCTCCTGGAACATATAGGTAAAACCGGTCAAAGCGCCGGTATCCACGCCGATAACGCTGTTGCAGATCAGGTGGTCGGCAATACGGGCCAGTTCCATGATGATGACCCGCATATACTGCACGCGCTTGGGCACTTCAATGCCTGCAAGTTTTTCTACCGTCATTTGCCAGCCGATGTTGTTGATTGGGGCCGAGCAGTAGTTGAGGCGGTCGGTGATGGGCGTCACCTGGTAAAAGGGGCGCCTTTCGGCCAGTTTTTCAAAAGCGCGATGAATATAGCCGATGGTAGGTTCGGCAGAAACGATGCGCTCGCCGTCCATTTTGAGCACATTCTGAAAAACGCCGTGAGTAGCCGGGTGGGTAGGCCCCAGGTTGACGGTGGCCAGTTCGCCGTCTACGGTATCGTATGATTTGAAATAACTTTCCACGTCTGTATGATTTATCGGCGATCAACTCTTTTGTCAAATTCTACGCCCTCGTGGCCCTGCCGGCCGAAAAAGCGGTCGTCTTTGTCTTTACGGGTAGCATCTTCCAGTGGGTATTCTTTGCGCAAGGGGAAATAGTCCATGTCGTCAACATTCAAAATGCGCCGCAGGTCGGGATGGCCCTTAAACTGAACGCCGAAGAAGTCGTAGGTCTCCCGCTCCATCCAGTTGGCCGCCGAAAACAGCCCCGTCAGGGAGTCGATTTCGGGGTTGGCAACGGGTATAAACGCTTTGATGCGCAAGCGCAGGTTGTTGACAAAGCCGTGGAGATGGTACACCACCGCCAATTCCCGGCCTTTTTCGTCGGGGTAATGCACCGCGGTGAGGTCGGTGAGGAAGTTCATCTGCAAAACGGGGTCGTTTTTCAGGAATTCGACTACCGGGATGATCATTTCGGCGGGGACTTCGATGCCCGGCATGCCGTAGGATTCGGCAGCCCGCCACTCTATGCCGGGGAATTGCCGGGAAAGTCGTTCGATCAACATGTGCATGGGATTAGTGTATGTCGTATGAGGCCAGCAATTCCTGGTATTCGGGCGTATGGCGGCGGCGCAGCGACTCGTTTTTCACGAGGTCCTGTATTTGCAGGATGCCGTCGATGATCTGCTCGGGGCGCGGCGGACAGCCGGGGACGTACACATCTACCGGGATCACCTTGTCGATACCCTGTAACACGCTGTAGGTGTCGAAAATACCGCCGCTGGAAGCGCAAGCGCCCACGGCGATTACCCAGCGCGGTTCGGCCATTTGTTCGTAGACCTGCTTGAGCACGGGCCCCATCTTTTTGGCGATGGTGCCCATCACCATCAGCAAGTCGGCCTGGCGGGGCGAAAAGCTCAGTCGCTCCATGCCGAAGCGCGCCAGGTCGTAGTTGGTACCCATTGTAGCCATGAATTCAATACCGCAACACGAGGTAGCGAAGGGCAGCGGCCAAATAGAATTTGCCCTTGCAAGTCCAATGACGTGGTCGAGGCGGGTGGCGAAAAAACCCTGACCCTCGTATCCTTCCGGTTTTTCAGCTAATTTTAGATCCGGCATACCCTTGTATTTATTGGCTTTTTCGCAAATTGTCCATTTTAAAAACGGGTATTTTTTGCGACTTTGTTTTTTAAAATTAAATTTTATTGCGACTTCAAAAAATGGGCAATCATTTGTCCCACTCTAAAGCACCTTTCTTTAATACGTAAAAAAAGCCGCTCAGAAAGACGGCAACAAACGCAACAACAGCCAGAAAACCCTGCATGCCCATTTCTTTGAAATTGACGGCATACGGGTAAAAAAATACGATTTCAACGTCGAACAATACAAAGAGGATGGCCGTCATGAAATACTTCACAGAAACCGGAAAACGGGCATTGCCCTGCGACTCCACCCCGCATTCGAAGTTGATGTCCTTGCCTTTGGCTGAACGGCGCGGCCCTAGTAAGTAACTCAATATCAAGGTCAAAATGACAAAACCCGCCGCCACGGCGCTTTGCAACATGATGGGAAGGTAACTGTCCGGCGTTTGCATGTTCATAGATATTGTTGGTAATACACTAACAGTTGTTTTTGCTTTTGGTTTAGGCTTTTTTTCACTGTGGCGCACTGTGGGGGCTTATATGGCTGTTTTCAAAAAAAGCCGCCAAAGGTACAAAGCTTCAAAATTTTATTTTGAATTATTTTTCAAAAAAAATCAGAAGCAAACCGGGATAAATCACAACGTTGATTTGTATGAGGTTATCGATTGAATTCCCAATACAGCCTATTTCATTTACCAAAAAACAGCTACCTATAATTTTGATTTTTTCATAAAATCTGATATATTTGGGAGTTATCATTAACATACTGACCTCCATAAATTATCATACCATGCTTCGCATCAAAGACGTACTCTACCACAAGGGGTACGATATATATAGTATTGAACAAACGGCTACCGTTTATTCGGCGCTGGAGGAATTAATCGCCAGAAATGTGGGCTCGCTGGTGGTACTCGATAATCACGGCAAGTTGTGCGGACTCATCACCGAACGCGACTATTCGCGCAAAATAGCGCTACAGGGCCGCTCTTCCAGGGAAACGCAAGTAGCCGAGGTGATGAGCGCGCAGCCACCCAGCGTCTCGCCCGAAGATTCCGTCACCTCTGCGATGGAACTGATGACCAACAAGTTTACGCGCCACCTGCCTGTGGTAAGCAACGACCAGATCGTGGGTATCGTTTCTATCGGCGACCTGGTGAAGGCCATCATCCAAAGCCAGGAGGATACAATCGAGTCGCTGCGCTCTTATATGCACGCATCTTAACCTTTCACCGGAGCGTTAAGGCGCAATAAACCCGTTTTCTTCCCGTACTTAATGGGAAAGAAAACACCATTTGTATGAAGAAACCTCTCATTGCAGTAGCGCTACTACTGGCCGCCGCTACGGCGTTGCAGGCCCAAAGTACATTTCGTTGGGGCATCAACCTGTACCCCAACCTCACGCACCGGCGGCTGATTGCCCTGAGCAATATTTCCCAGCCGGCTATCGATTCTATTGAAAAACGAGAAGTGAGCCGCCCCTCCTTTTCAGCAGGAGTAACAGTGGGCTGGCGCGGCGAAAAGCTGGGCTTCCATACCGGCATTAATTTCATGGATGCCGGCTACCGCACCGTGAAGGAACCCACTCCCGAAAATGATCCCAATATCCCCCTGGGCTTCGAACGGCGATTCGCTTTCCAAAACAGCTACCTCGAAATTCCCGCCGAGGTGAATTTCTACCAATCGCTGGGCGAACGCAACGCCTTTTATTTTATGATGGGCGCCGCGATCAGCGCTAACCTCAGCAACCGCTACGACTCCCTGTACTACAGCGGCGAACGCATCACCGGCCTTCACCGTCAAGACGACTCCGACGACTTCCGAACGATTAATTATGCTTTCCAAACCGGTATGGGCTGGGAACATATGTTCAACGACCGTCTGATGATGGTGCTTACCCCTACTTTTAAGTTCTGGATGCGCGGCGTGCTCAAGGAAAATGACCTCAACCGCAATCTCTATTCTATCGGCCTCAATGCAAGACTGATGTTTCAATCCAGTTACAGGGAGTGATAAGGTGTGTTTTGTTGTAAGTTGTAAGTTGTAAGTTGTAGGTTGTAAGTTCTTTTCTATCTTTAAACCCACAACCTACAACCTACAACCCAAACCTACAACTGGTGCTGCCCGGAAAAAGTTGACAGAAACGAGTTGTTAACAACT
>DAINSQ010000035.1:0-33264 GCA_036741235.1 Saprospiraceae bacterium
CCCTTACCTCTTGCATGCCATGCAAGCGCTCTAGCCATCTTATCTATACCCCCATTATATTCACTCTCTTTTGAGCCTCTTCTTTTTGCCTCTCTGTGGAGGTAAGGGGAGTCGAACATCTGACCTTCCCGACACGTCGTGTCGGGACGCTCTAGCCAGCTGAGCTATACCCCCAAAAGAGCGGATGCAAAGATAATCTATTCTCTATTATTGCGCAATCCTATAGCCAAAAATTAATTTACAAGCCGCCACTTTAATCCCCAGCGTATGCCTGCGCTGGGCTGGGCGTAGTATGCCGACTGATAAAACAAGCGGTCTTCGACAAACAGGCTGCTAAAATTTTCCCACTTGATAAAGGCCCGCAGCCGCGTAACCCGCATACTGAAGTAGGCGTCTAGTGCGGGATACAGGAGTACGTTGAAGCTGTTTTGCAACTGGAATTGCCCGATAACCGGGTTATAGTAGTTGGCGTAATAGTCGGTGGTATAGCGCAGGTCGACACCCAGGCGCACGTCAAGCACTTTGAACCAGCGGCCGGCATAGTAAAAACTGTGTTTGGCAAAAAGCTGAGGCAAGCGCACAACGTCTTCAGAGGCTTGCTGCAGGGCTACAACATTGTCGAGGTGCAATCTCCAAACGCGGAAATCTTTTTTCACCACGAGTTGCAGGATACTTACAGGGGCGCCCGTCTGCCGGGGTTGGGCGGTACTGTCAAAGTAGATGAGGTTATTGAGCAAATGGTAACCTCCTGTTACTTCGAATTTCCAGGCGGGCAGGGCGTAGGTAACACTCAGGTTGGTTTCGAGCGTTTTCTTAAAGTCGTTGTCCCATACCGGGCGCTGTGACAGCCACAGCTCGCTTTGCATGAGTGTGGGGCTATAGAGTTGATTGCTAAGGTTGGCGGAGAGGCGCCCCAGTTTGCCGGCGTCAAAAAACAGGGCGCCGGCCGCCCGGTAGTCGCCGGCATTAGCCCACAGGAGGCCCAGTTGCGCCTCGGCCTGAATATCAATGCGGTCGCTGGGATGGAAGCCGGCTTTACCTTCCAGAAAGAGGTTGTTGAGTGCCGTATCGCCGGGTTCTTGCCGCAGCCGGTGGTAAGCGTGGCGCAGCCCCACTTCGAGCAGGTCTTTCTGGCTTCGGGCTTTGTTTTGCCTGTCGGTAGCGCTCAATTTAAAAGTGCTGATCCTGAAGCTGTTTTCTATACGCTGGTGGCGCAGAAAATAACGCACGCCGCGCTCGTCAGTGAGCAGCGTCGGAAAACGGTTATAGAAGGCCGTATCGCTGGTGGCGAAGGCATCGTGATATTTATAAGTGCTATTTTCGTAGGTCAACTGGTGCGCCAGGGTATAAGCGCGTCGCTGCCGGCCCGTGGTATCCGCGCCGCCGCCAACGCGATAATGCTGAGTATAACTCCACTCTCGGCGGGCATGACGGGTGCGGGCGTCATTGAGAAAAACATCAGCAGAACTGGCGCTGTTGAATTCGCCTCCCTGGGGCGGTTCGCTTTCAAGACCTCCATTGTCTTCGTGGTCGCTGGTATTGGCCGCATAAGCCAGGAAGCCGTCGTAGCGACCATTGGCGCTGTGCCACCACAATCCCGTTGTAAAAGTAGTGTGACGGTTGTTCTGATTGGGATATTGCGCAGTGGAGCCCAACTGGTTGATGCGCTTGTAATCAAGCGTATAATTGATTCCTTTGGCAAAATTGCGGCTGAATTGGGCAGTGATAAAACCGTCGGCCTGCTCCGAGCCCTGGGTATACGACAAGTTGGTATAGGCTTTCTGCAAGCGATAGAAATGCAGGTCTTTAGCCTGCGTATAGTACAATTCGTACTGGTGCAAACCCACATCAAAGCCCTGCCTCCGCAACGGCTGGTACACAATCGGCTGGTGCGCCGACCCCAGAATGCCGAGTTGCATCCAGTCGAGATCGCGGTGACGCGTTGGGTCGTATTGCTGAAAATAATTGCCGAGCAGGGAATCGCCGAAGGGCTTCTCCAGCAAAGGATTGACGGCATTAAATTCAAAAACCCCAAAGGTGTCGCGGTCGTCGTACCGGTCTTGCGCGCGCGACTGCCCCGCCTGCTGCTCGTCGCTGCCGGTAGCGGCAGGCGTACCGCCTACCCCCGGCGGAGGCGTGGTAGTCTCTGTCCTCCCAGGGCGCTGCCCCCAGCCGTTAACCACCACCAGGCATAATATCCCGATGATGATAACCCCTTTACATATTTTGCTCAACCCCTCCAATGTGATTTTTTTACAGAAAAATAAAAAAGGTACTCCCTCATGCTCCATAGCCATCACATCATACAATAACAAATTGAAGATTAATCAATCCTGGCGCGCGAGAGCCGGCAAATTTAGCACGAAATGGCTTGAGCCGGTGGCTCAAATAGTGTGGATAAATTTGCCTAGCCTTTTTGGTTACTTTTTTGGCGATGAAAAGAGTAACAGCAACACAGTGGGCGTCCATTCGATTAATTAAAAGAAAACGAGTAAGTTGGGGGCTTTACCTTTTCACTCCCCCAGCAGTGCTTTCCGCACCGTAGTCCCCACCTCACTTTGCAACTGCAACACATACATTCCGCGGGCCGGCGCTGTCGGAAGCGCTAATTGGATTAAATTTTCACCGGGCACGAGCAGCTGATCGGAAAAACGACAAACCACTCTGCCTGTCATATCCAGCAATTGAAACTTAACCTTTTGTTGGCTTTCATTCCAGAATAATTGCATATTCAACTCGTGCCGGGCAGGCTGTGGAAATATTCGCCAATCCTGCATATCGACCAGGTCATTCGTTGCGGTTGCCGTCTGGCAGTTGAGTATGGTTACTTCTTTGTCCGCGCATTGACCGCTGGGTCCTGCCACTACAAACAGGCCATTTTGCATATCGGCCACCAGTATATTGCCGGATGGCAGATACGGGTATACCCCCCAGGCGCCGGCGTAACTGCCGTTATTATTGAGCGTAGAGGTAGGGTAATACATCACCCGCTGAGGATCTGCGGGGTTGCTGATGTCGTAAACTTGAAGTCCGTCGTAATAATACGAAACATACAAGTAATCACAGGCCACCAGTTGGTTGTGCGGGATACTCTGCTGCGACGACGATGCCGCATTAAAAGTTGCCGACACTTCGATATTTGATGGATCGCTCACCCGCAGCGCCTTGATTTTAAAGCCGTGGTTTTCATCGGCCATGTAGTAGTATTCGCCATCCTGGCTGCCCCAACCCGAATGATTATAGCCGGCAAAAGGGTAATCGATGAGCGTGCCCAGGGTAACCGGCTGGTACGGATCGGTAAAATCGACAATGGCAAATCCATTAAATCCGCAATTCAGGTAGGCTATGCCATTGCGCACATAACCATCGTGAACATGGCCGACCTGCATGCCAAAGGTTCCGTATTCTCCAATAAATTCAGGTAATTCGGGGTTGGCCAGGCTGTAAACCCGCATGGGAGAAAATCCCTGCGGTCCGCCAAATGCCGAAAAACAGTACAAAACGGCATTGGCGGTGTCAACAAATATATTGTGCGCCCGCACCAGCGATTCGCCTGAGTCATATACCACACGCACCGAGTCGGGCAGGTATGATACGTCCATTATCTGTAAAGTACTGGGGCCCTCATCACAGACGCCATAGACATAACAGCCGTAATTTTTAAAATCTCGGTGAATGATCTGTCCGCCCTGGGCAGCGCCGGGAACAAAAGCCACCTCAACAGGCTGAACCGGGTTGGTAACGTCAATGAAATGCGTGCCCGCGGTAGACCCCATTACGGCATATTCCCGGCCATTGACTGCTACGCCCCATACGTCGTTGTAGGTGTTATTATAGGCGCTGGATCCCACCAGTTCCTCGCGATCCCAACGACCTAATAATTCAGCCAGCACCACCTGGGCCGATGCGGTGAGCGAAATCAATATGCACGTCGAGGCAAGCAGTATTATTTTTTTCATCAGATGAATTATTTGTTAGTTTACCCAACCATATAGCAAAGGTAAGACGTCTAGCCTTTTATCTGTTTTTGTGTTAAACAATTGTTTGCTAATTTAGGCAAAATACAAGGGCGCCTTGGGTTGACAATCCGGGGCGCCTTTTTTGATGTTGGATATTCGTAAATCAAACATCCAACATAAACAATTAAAAATCAACAACCTTTCCTGCCGCCGTTCCAAAGCCAATGCGTACGCCGTCTTTTTCAGCCCAGCCCCGCATAATCACCTCATCGCCGTCTTCAATAAAAACGCGGCTGCTGCCGTCGGGCATAGCAATAGGGCGTTCCCCGCGCCAGGCCAGCTCCAGCATAGAGCCGTAACTATCGGCATCGGGACCGCTGATCGTACCGCTGGCCATCAGATCGCCGATGCGGACATTACAGCCGTTGACCGTATGGTGTGCCAATTGCTGACACATATTCCAATACATGTATTTATAATTGGAGCGGCTCACCGTATGTTCGGGGCCGTTTTCCGGCCTTATGGCTACCTCCAGATGGATATCGTAATTGCGGGGGCCGTTTGTATGCAAATACGGCAGCACCGCGGGGTTTTGCGCGGGGCCTTCCACCCGGAAAGGCTCAAGCGCTTCGAGGGTAACGATCCAGGGCGACAGCGTAGAGGCGAAGTTTTTGCCCAGGAAAGGCCCCAGCGGCACGTATTCCCACTGCTGTATATCGCGAGCCGACCAGTCGTTGAACAGGGCCATTCCGAAAATATAATCTTCGGCTTGCCCGGCCGGAACAGGGTGTCCCCATGCCGAATTTTTGCCCACCACAAAAGCCATTTCCAACTCGAAATCGAGGCGTTTACTAGCGCCAAATACCGGCTGATCGGCGCCGGGCGGCAGCATTTGCCCCTTGGGCCGGCGCACCGGCGTGCCCGAGACTACAATAGACGAAGCTCTTCCGTGGTAACCTACGGGCAGGTGGCGCCAGTTGGGCATGAGGGCGTTATCGGGTCCTCGAAACATAATACCTACGTTGGTGGCGTGTTCCAGGCTGGAGTAAAAATCGGTGTAATCGCCGATATCCAGCGGTAGTAATAGCTCCGCCTCTTTCATAGGAAGGAGAAAATACTCGGCTAGCTCTTTGGCATCCCAACTCTCGCGATCGTCGTCGAGAATATCCGACAAGCGCAGGCGTACGGCACTGGTTTTTTCTTTGCCTAACGCAATAAAATCATTGAGCGCAGGCCGCGAAAAAACTGCCCTGTCAATACCCAGATCGTCAAAAAAACCATGCGCAGCCAATACGGGCAGATTAATCACATAATTGCCTATGGCGCTGCACAATGCGGGGTTTTCACCATCTTTGCGAAAAATCCCAAACGGCAGGTTCTGAATAGGAAAGTCGCTACCTGCAGGCACATCAACCCAGGTGCGCAGGGTAGGATCGTTAGCCTTTAATGTCATAATATGCTGTTAACGCGCAACCGCGCGGTGATTGATTTGTTCTTCGCAAAGGTAATAATAGTTTAATGCTCATGAAAATACCTTCTTTTTTACAGTTCCCGCTCATGTTGATTATTGCCCTGGGCGTCTTCTGGAGTGTTAGATATTTCTATTTTTTGCCCCGATTCGACGGCGGCGAAAAAGCGCCGGCTTTCGAAGCCGTTTTGCGCGACGGGTCGACTTTCAGACTGAACGACTTGCGCGGCCAATACGTACTGCTCGATTTCTGGGGCAGTTGGTGCGGCCCGTGCCGCGCTGAAAACCCAGCCTGGGTGCAATTATACAACACCTTTAGCCGGGCAAAATTTGACGACGCCGGCGGTTTCGTTATTGTAAATATCGGCATTGAACGCGACCGGGGCCGCTGGGAAAGAGCCATCGATAACGACGGCCTCTTTTGGCGATATCATATTCTGGACCTTACGGCCAGTTATCGCTTTTTTAATGCTCCGGTTTCAAAATTATACGGCATCAAACAATTGCCAGGCAATGTACTCGTTGATGACAGAGGAAATATCGCCGGCGTCAACCTCTCGCCTCAACAGGTACAGGAATGGCTTTCGAGTCGACTGACAAAATGACAATATCCGCACAATGGCAAAGTTATTGCTGAATTATTTCCACGTAGCCCTTGTTAAAAAGCAATTTACACAATGAGCAAGAAAGAAGAACTCGAACAAGAAGACCTCGCCCTGAACGATCAGGCAGCCGGAGAAGATAAGGCAACAGTCAATACAACAGCTGAAATGCCCGCCGATAGCGACAATCCAGCCGCTCAAGGCGATGAGCTTGCCGCCCTCAAGGCCCAATACGACGAACTCAAGGACAAATTCCTGCGTCAATACGCCGAATTTGAAAATTACAAAAGGCGCACCATCAAAGAAAAAGTCGACCTGATGAAATCGGCGGCACAAGACACAATGACAGCCCTATTGCCCGTTCTTGACGATTTTGACAGGGCTGCCAAAAACGAATCTTTCAGCGAGGGCGTACAACTGGTATACCACAAACTCATCCAAACACTCAAGCAAAAAGGCCTTGAGTCCATGGAATCCAACGGTCAACCTTTTGATCCCGAGTTGCACGAAGCCGTAACGGAAATCCCCGCGCCTTCAGAAGATATGAAAGGAAAAGTAATCGATACCATCGAAAAAGGTTTTACACTCGGTGACAAAATCATCCGCTTTGCCAAAGTAGTGGTAGGCAAATAACACCGGCAATTTTCAAGCAATGGCAAAAAGAGATTATTACGATATCCTCGGCGTGCAACGCAGTGCCTCGCCGGAAGAGATCAAAAAAGCGTACCGCAAAATGGCTTTGCAGTACCACCCCGATAAAAATCCGGGAAACAAGGAGGCCGAGGAAAAATTCAAAGAAGCCGCCGAAGCTTACGAAGTGCTCAGCGACGCCGATAAGAAGGCCCGCTACGACCGCTACGGCCATGCCGCCGTGGATCAAAGCCACGGGGGCGGCGGTTTCTCAGGCGGCATGACGATGGACGATATCTTCCAGCAATTCGGCGATATCTTCGGCAACGATAGCCCCTTCGGCGATTTCTTCGGAGGCGGCAGAGCCCGCACTTCACGCCCCACCGGCGAACGCGGCAGCAACCTGCGCGTTAAGGTCAACCTCACCCTGGAGGAAATCGCCGGCGGCGTATCCAAAAAAATTAAAGTGAAAAAACAAGTGGTCTGCGACGCCTGCGGCGGCAGCGGCGCTAAAGACAGCTCCTCGGTTCAAACCTGCGCCACTTGCCGCGGCGCCGGTCAAGTACGCCAGGTGCGCAGTACGTTTATGGGCCAAATGCAGACCATTACAACCTGCCCCTCTTGCGGCGGCACCGGCCAAACAATTACCTCCGCTTGCGCTAAATGCCACGGCCACGGCCGCGTGCAAGGCGAAGAGACTATCGAAATCGATATCCCGGCAGGTATGGAAGAGGGCATGCAGCTCTCAATGCGCGGCAGAGGCCACGCCGGCGCCAAAGGCGGCCCCGCCGGCGACCTGTTTGTGACCATCGAGGAAATCCCCCACGAAACGCTCCAACGCGACGGAATGAACCTGGTATTCGAACTGTTCGTCAACTTCGCCGACGCCTCGCTGGGCGCTACTATCGATGTGCCGACCCTCGATGGCAAAGTGAAAATCAAAATCCCCCCGGGCACCCAGTCGGGAAAAATCTTCCGCCTCAAAGACAAAGGCCTGCCCGTAGTCCAAAGCCACGAACGCGGCGACCAACTCATCCACGTTAGCGTGTGGACACCCAAGAAATTAAACGACGATGAACGCGAATTGCTCGAAAAAATGCGAACAATGCCCAATTTCCACCCTCAACCAGGCAAATCGGAACGCACTTTTTTTGAGAAAATGCGCGACTATTTTAAATGATTAACCAGCCCGTTTCGCCATGACAAAATTCGCTTTTGCCTTTGCTCTGGCCGTTTTGGCCTTCAGCGCCTGCGGACCAGATTATCTTGTTAAAGAAAGCCGTGAAATCGATGCGTCGGGCTGGGCTTATAAAGACACCATCGACTTTGCCTTCGAAATCACCGATACTACCCAATTGTACGACCTGGAAATTGCGGTAGCGCATGATGCCGATTTTCCTTATCAAAATATGTACACGCTCATCTCTACCCGCTTTCCCTCCGGTCAGCGACTACAGAAACAGCTTTCCCTGGAATTGGCGGATAAAGCCGGCGTTTGGGCCGGCGATTGCAGCAGAAAATCGTGCACGCTGAAAATACCGATTCAGCAAGGCGCCTATTTTAATGAAGCCGGCGCTTACCTCATTACGCTCGAGCAATTTATGCGGGTTGATCCGCTGCCGGGCATAAAACGTATTACACTACAAATAAGACCTGTGGGTAAGCGGCAATAATCAAGCGCCCTCTACCACCTTCAAGCGCCGCGATACCAGCACCGCCACAATACTCATGGCGATGGCCAGATATCCTACGTATGGATAATTGCCCAACGAGCCGTCGGGGTTTTTTACTACAATAAATCCCGATATCAGAGATGCCAGCGCCAGCGACATTTCGTTGACCGAGCCGCGCACGCTCATAAAACTGCCCCGGCGCTCGGGGCGCACCACCGCTGTGGCCATGGTCATAGCCGGCACGTTGCGCCCGCTGGCCACTGCAAAAAAGGAAGAAGTAGCGCACAAAGCCAGTACCAATGACACATGGGGCAGATTGGTGATGGCAAAAATGCTGAACAGTGCAAAAAAGCTGGCCAGCGCAAAAATCCGGGCAGGCCCGAAGCGATCCGACAAGCGCCCGAACAAGGGCATGAGCACTACCGTTACTACGCCGCCCAACGTATATATATAAGCAATTTGGTGATCGCTGAAACCTACATTAAATTGCATGTACGGCGCAATAAACGGAATGATCGTGAAATGCCCCAGCATCAAAATAAGCGTGAAAGCAAGGGCGGTTAACTGGTTGCGATCGCGCAACACGTCGCCCAAGGCCTTTAAAGGATGCCCGTGGGCGCCCCCGCTTTCGAGATGCCGGCGCAGCGAAGGCACGGCAAAAAAGATGAGCAGTGTTGCCAGGAAAGCGAGCGCCCCGATTACAATAAACGGCGCCTGCCACGAAAATGTAGCAGCCAGGTAGATGCCCGTCGGTACACCCACTACCGACGCTACCGAAAATGAGGTCATGACGTATCCCATCGCTGTAGCCCGCCGCTCAAGCGGGATAACATCGCTTACAGTGGCCAATACAACTGCCCCCAACGTGCCGCCAAACGCGCCGGTAAAAGCCCTGGCCGCCAACAGCAATGGATAATTGGGCGCCACGGCGCAAATCAGGGTGCCCACAGTAAATCCAATATTGAGTATCAATAACGCACTTTTGCGATCGTAACGGTCGATAAACATGGCGCTCACCAATCCCGCCAGAAAAGCGCTAAAAGCATACACTGAAACAATCAGGCTAAACTGCTGGGGCGACACCTCGAATATTCGCATGAATTGCGAGCCCAGCGGCATGATAATCATAAAATCGACAATGTGCAGGAATTGTATGGACGCCAATACAAGCAGCAAAAGGATCTCTTTTCGGGTCATGGTCGAAGCGGATTGAACATGTATTAATGCCCCAACCGACCATTTTGTTTACTTACTCACTTTTTTCATGATGATGTCCCGCCCCATTTGTCGGGTTTCCATTTGCACGCATACCCCTTTTTCGTAAGTGTATCTGGCGCTTATGCCGTCGGGCATGGTGAGTTCGTAGCGGCCCTCGCCAAGGCGTTTTAATATGCAATACTCCCCGAAACGCTCCGAAAATACGTTTTGCTGATGTACAGGTTCGTGGTGATATAAACACGATACGCTGTAGTTGATGTGTCCCGCAAAATTGCGCTGTTCGTCTTTCATCGGAAACTCAATGCGGTAGCCCTGTCCGCCTTTTTCTACAACTGCCGACTCCCGCAAACTTTTATTGAGCCACTGCTTAACACTCGCCGTACTCATACCTTTTGCATCATAATTGGCCTGGATAAGTGACGATATGTGCAGTAAGGGCCATTTGATGTGCGTCTCCAGCTTGTAAAAACGGGTTTTGTCTTGCTTTTCGCTACAATGCGCCTCTAGTGTACCCATTACTTTTTTACCGACATATATATCGTATTTGAGCGACTGGGCAGGCGCCCCATTCCAGGGTAGGAGCCACAACAGGTAACACAGGCTTGCAAAAATGGATAGATTCATGGTCGAAGCGTTATAATGGGTGAATAAATACTATTTCCGGGCGGCTGCCAATAATTAAAAAGGGCAAACCACTCCACGGCTGCAGCAATAGCGCTTTCAATCGGGGTTTGCGGCAAACCAAGTTCCCGCACGGCTTTTGCCCCGGTGTAGTAGCAATTGCGATTGAGCAATAAGGCGTTTGTATTAGTCAGAGGGGGCTGACGGCCACTGCATTTTTTCCAGACTTCCCCCAACCTGGCCGCACTGCTCAGTACCCCCGGCGGTATAAGCAATTGATGTTTGCGCATTCCGGCAACCTCGGCCACTTTTTCAAAAAAACCTGCATACGACAAATTTTCATTCGCCAGCAAATAGTTCTGCCCTATTCTGCCGCTGGTAATTGCAGCAACAATGCCCGCCGCTACATCGCGCACGTCAATGAAATTTTTACCGCCGGCAGGACAAACGATTATGCCATTGCGCAAACCGTGCAACAGTAATCGCCCCGAACTCGGCTGCGCATCACGCGGACCAATCATGAAAGTCGGGTTGACGATTATTGCGGGTAGATGTTCCCGCCTCACTTTTTCCAAAATGAGCCGTTCTGCTTCTATTTTACTGGAGATATACAGCGAGTCAGATAGTGCAGGAGCAACCGCCGTTGTTTCATCGCCCGGACAAGAGGCATCGCCGGGCTGAAACACATTGGCTGTGCTCACGAAGATAAAACGTTCTACTCCATTTTGCAAAACGGCAGCGCTTATTTTATCAACAGCATCAATATTATCTCGCTGATAATCAGCAGCAACGCCCCCCCGCTGGCGGGTATTGGCAGCGGCGTGTACAACAACCTGACATCCGCGAACGGCCCTGTATATGGATGCCTCATCAGACAAATCACCGTAAACATGTTCAACATCAAGCCCGCCTAATGCAGTGGTGCGGCTATTCCGGCGAATCATTGCCCGCACGTCGTAACCGCTTTTCAGTAATGCCGCAACTGTGTTGCTACCCAGCAATCCACTCGCTCCGGTAATCAGTACGCGTTTCATCGGTTAATTTTTGTTGTTGAATTTCTTTTGAAAAAATACGCGCCACAACGGGCAATACAATAACATCAGGCAATAGCGCCATAAGCGAACGGCTGATGCGGTTGAGCAATCCAGGCACAATAACGGCTTTGCCGCCAAACATGCCCCGTAGCGCAATTTCAGCTACTTGCCCGACACTCAGCGTACTCCACCTGGCCATACTACCATGGGCGCCCAGGCGGCTATTGACGTCGGCATTAGTAGCCATAGGCCCCGGGTGCAATACGCTCACGCTTACCGGAGTACAGCGCAACTCCTGGCGCAAAGCCAGCGAAAAAGCATATACAAATGCCTTGGATGCCGGGTAGACGGTTTTGTATGGAATAGGAGCAAAAGCAGCAATACTCGACACGTTAAGGATATAAGCCCTGGGGCAAGCTGCCAGTTGCGGAAGGAGCATGCGGGTAAGCAAGGTCAATGCCCTGATATTCAATCCGATAATGCGATCCAGATAGTCCGGCTCAGCACTGTCAAAGGTTCGGGAACCGCCAACTCCGGCGTTGTTGATCAGGGTGCTGACCTGCAGGTTGTGGAGCTGCAACCACGAATACAAGTCATATACAGCAGACCGCTGTGTCAGGTCTGTTTCATAAGTATGTACCGCAATACCGTAGTGCCTGCGCAAATACGAAGCTACGGCATCAAGACCTTCTCCGGGTAATGATACCAGCACAAGCGGATAACCGCGCCGGGCACAAGCATACGCCAGCGCTCGCCCCAACCCCGAACTGGCGCCGGTGATCAAGGTAAAAGCATTCTGGGGAGGCTCAAAATGTCTGAATTTTCTCAGCCATTTTACGAATAACACCAACAACATGGGAAGCATAGAAAAGGAGTTTTTTGCTGAAAAATGGTTTTGTACACATCGTCGACGATAAGGCAAAAATGCTCCCCGCAGCCGCCCGCTTGCAATACTGATAAATCATTACTTTTTTGAAAAATAGGGGTGAGAAATGAAAAAAAGCATCCTGTTGTCAACGATGTCCAAACCCGCTCAACTCATGCACCCGGAATTAACAGCGCTCTACAAAGAATACCAATACCAGCTAAGCAGGCAGTTATTCCGGCCGGAGGAATTGGATTATGGTATCCTCGACAAGCACTTCCCATATCTTCACGCTATTGAGCAATATACCAGTAGTTGCGTATCGATATTTGATTGCTTCCAGCGGAAACATATTGTAGTTTCTCACAAATTTGAGCATATGCTTGGATGGGATGTAGAAAAGGCCGGCGAAGATGAGGGAACCGCGTATATGGACGAACGCGTACATCCTGAAGATTTGGTGAGTATGCTGCGCTCAGGCGTTTATTTTGTAAAATACATACTCGACACCCCTCCTGCGGAACGCAAGCACTATAAAATGGTATCCAGCTATCGTACTTTCGACGCTTCAGGCCGGTATGTGAGAGTGGTTGAGCAGTCGTCGCCCATGGAGTTCGACAGCAGGAACAATGTGTGGCTGGTATTATCGCTCCTGGATGTCTCCGCCTCCTACGATGGCAGCGCTGCCTTTGGAGCTTGTATGGTGCACACCCTCAGTGGCAAGATTATCGAATTGCCCAACCCCGAGCATATGAATACCGAGGCCCTTACCAATCGCGAAACAGAGATATTGAAGTGTATTGCCCAGGGCCTGATCAGCAAAGAAATTGCAGGCCGGCTTTTTATCAGCGAAAAGACGGTTAATACGCACCGGCAGCGCATTATTGCCAAATTAAATGCGACCAATTCTTCCGAAGCCGTCAAGCGAGCTTATCAGATGGGAATTTTGTAGCAACCTGACTGCCAAATGACGGGAATGCCCGTTTTGACTCCGCTCAATAAGCGAACTACCTTACGCGGCCTTCAACTGTGTCAACTTGGCACGGCCCAGTTTCTCGGCAGCATATTCGGCTGTGACTTCGAAATGGCGGACATCTTTATTAGAGGGCAGCTCAAACATGGCGTCGGTCATAATAGCTTCGCAGATCGAGCGCAAACCACGGGCGCCCAGACTGAATTCCAGCGCTTTTTCAGCTACAAAATCAATGGCCTCCTCTGTAAAGGTAAGTTCAATACCCTCCAGTTCAAACAGCTTCTTGTACTGTTTGAGCAGCGAATTTTTGGGTTCTGTCAGGATGCGACGCAACGTGACCTGGTCCAGCGGATCGAGATAAGCGAGCACGGGCAGTCGGCCTATGAGTTCGGGGATAAGGCCGAAGCGCCTGAGATCCTGGTGGGAAATGTATTGCAGCAGGTTCTCCTTGTCAACCATCATCACATCTTCCGATTTAAAGCCGATCACCTGCGTATTGACGCGTTTGGCGATGAGCTTATCGATACCGTCGAAAGCGCCGCCACAGATAAAGAGGATATTCTCCGTATTAACCTTCACCAGTTTCTGCTCGGGGTGTTTGCGGCCACCCTGGGGCGGCACATTCACATCGGTGCCTTCCAACATTTTGAGTAGCGCTTGCTGGACGCCCTCGCCCGATACATCGCGGGTTATCGAAGGATTATCGCCCTTGCGCGCTATTTTATCAATTTCGTCAATATACACAATGCCGCGTTCGGCAGCCGACACGTCATAGTCGCAAACCTGAAGCAGACGCGTGAGGATACTCTCAACGTCTTCGCCAACGTAGCCGGCTTCGGTAAATACGGTTGCGTCTACGATGGCGAAGGGCACGTTGAGAAACTTGGCGATGGTTTTGGCCAGCAGCGTTTTACCGGTGCCGGTTTGACCTACAAAAAGAATATTTGACTTTTCTATTTCAATTTCACCCTGGCGTTGCTGGCGCAAGCGTTTGTAGTGATTGTAAACCGCTACAGACAAGATCTTTTTGGCTTCATCCTGGCCAATAATATATTGGTCAAGGTAGTTTTTGATATCGCGCGGCGTCACCGTTTCCGGCATATGAAAATGGCCGGGTTTGGCATCCTCGCGTTTGGCGCCGCCGTAGAGTTCTTCGCGGATGATCTCGCTGGCTTGCTCTACGCACATATCACAGATATGGCCGTCGATGCCGGCGATGAGAAAGAGCGTTTCCGATTTGTCTCTTCCGCAAAAAGAACAACGGTAGTCTTGTTTTGTACGCTTCATGCGCTGTCAGAGTTTATTTTCCCTTTTTGGGATTATTGCGTTCGAGAACTTCGTCAACCAGGCCGTATTCCTTAGCCTGATGGCCGGTCATCCAGTTGTCGCGATCGCAATCTTTTTCAATCACTTCGTAGGTTTTGCCCGTGTGATAAGCCAGGATATCGTACAGCGCTTTTTGCTGCTCCTTTACCAACTTGTAATAAATCTCCATTTCCGTCACCTGACCCTGCATACCGCCCAACGGCTGGTGGATCATAACGCGGCTGTGAAAAAGGCAGGAGCGTTTGCCGGTAGTGCCCGCAGCGAGCAACACGGCGCCCATAGAGGCTGCCAGGCCTGTGCAGATGGTGCTGATATCGGGAGCAACATACTGCATGGTATCGTAAATACCCAGACCCGCTATAACGGAGCCGCCCGGGCTATTGATAAACATCTGGATATCGCGTTTGGGGTCGCTCGATTCCAGGAAGAGCAGCTGGGCCTGAATCACGTTGGCCACATAATCGTCAACCGGTACGCCCATGAAAATGATGCGGTCCATCATCAAACGCGAAAATACGTCAATTGCCGTAGCGTTCAACGGGCGTTCTTCGATGACGGCAGGGGTGAAATTGCCGATATTCGGAACGCTGACGGCTGTTTTATTGGCATAATGCTCCAGGTGCATGCTGCTCATGCCCATATGCCGGGTGGCGAATCGGAAAAATTCGTCTTTTGGATACATAAGGTATTTCCTTTGTGGTGTAATAAATTGCCTTAAGGCTCGATCGAATATTATAACACCTGGAAAACGCCCAGGTTGAATGGGAAGCGTTTATTGCTGTTCTTCCTGCATATCTTCCTCTTCCTGAGGCTCAAGCAATTTTCGCTTGGCTTCAATGGCGTCGTGGATTTCCTTGCGGGCAGCTTCGTAATCTTCGAGTTTGACCCGCTTGGGTTTGGTTTTCACCAAATCGCGGGTTGCTTTGCTCAATTTGTCGAGGTATAAGCCGTCAATCACCCTGTTGACTTCTTTTTCGTCTTCCATGCGGCGAGCTGTCAGACTTTCGATAAGATCCGGGGTTAGATACGGGCTATTGCCCAAAATGTTGCGAATACCGTCGGCAATACGCGATTTGATTTCTTCTTCTGTAACGTCAATATTGAATTGCTTGATCAACTTGTTTTTGATCAAAGTCCATTGAAAGCCTTTGGCGAAAGAGGGATATTCCTTTTCCAGCTGTTCAGCGGTATTTCTTTCATCACTGGCCAAAATCCAGCGCTTGAGGAAATCGTCGGGCAGGGGAATATCGTTGAGGTCGAGCAGGCGGTCTTGCAACTGCAGGAACAACAAATTGTAAGCGTCCTGCGAATAATAATTGCGAATATCGCTGCGAATTTCTTCCAGCGCCTCCGCTTCTGAAGTCACTTTGCCCTCCCCGAAAGCAAGATCAAAAAACTCCTGATCAAGCGTCCTCAGTTCAAAGCGGGATACCTCATGCAGGGCCAGTTCAAAAGCATCGGGGTTGATCTCCCGGGTATCGTTGTCTTCCAGCCCCAGGGCATAACGGCGCACGTATTGCTCGTTTTTGTCCTGCCAGAGCGCAAAGGGATTCATCACGATTTTTTCCCCTGCCTTGATTGCGCCAAGCGCCGCCTGGCTTTCGGGCGTGAGGTCTTGCCACAGGGTGCGGAAGCTGAAAACAATACCGTCTTCTTTAATAGCGTCGCCATCCATTTCCTGGAATTCGAGATAGAGGGAGTCGTTGTCCTTGCCGGCCTGTTCTACCGCTATATTCTGCGAGGCGCGACGTCGCATCTCATTGAGCTCGTCAGCCGCCATTTCATCTGACACTTCCACCTCAAGCAACTCAAATTCCTCATTCCCATCGAGGCCCTTTACCTCAAATACAGGGCTGAGCCCGAGTTCAAACTGGAACTCGTAATCGCGGAGGTTGCCCATGTCAAAATCGATCTTCTCCTGATCTTCTTTAGGCAGAGGCTGTCCGATGAAATCATCATCGGTTGTGGTCAAGTACTCCTGAAGTTCGTGCTGGAGTTGTCTGGTTACAATATCGGCGAGCAAGCTTTGCCCAAACATCTTGCGCACCAGCCCCGCCGGCGCCTTGCCTTTGCGGAAACCGCGCAGGTGAGCCTCCCGGCGGTATTTGTCGAGCTGCTGGTCGAGTTGCGACAAATAATCTGCTTTTTCAATAGTGACGTTTAACAGGATGTTCAGATTGTCAATATCTTCCCTGACAACTTTTGGCATGTGCTGTATGATTGTGGGTGATGAATTTGAAAATAAGATTGGTTATTCGGCTAAACCGGTTATTCGGCTATTCGAAAACCCAATAACCGGTTGACCAAAGAAGGTGCGGGTGGAGGGACTCGAACCCCCATGCCTCGCGGCGCCAGATCCTAAGTCTGGTACGTCTACCAATTTCGCCACACCCGCATTTTTATTAACACTTTTTGTAAAAGCGAGGCAAATATATAACCTTTTGAGGTAATTAAAGTTGCATTCTTAAAAAAAAGAACAACCTCAAAGCCCGTCCAAACGATTGGATTCGGCAAAAAAGTGTTATTTTTGTAGAAGATGGAGTATAATTCGCGCGGTTTATGATTACGACAGCCAATACGACAGCGCCTCAGGCCGACCAGGAAAAGGAACGCGAAGAGGAGGAACTGCAACAGCATGAGAATGACAAGCAGATAAAATATTCTTTTCCCATGAGCGAAGAGGAGGAACGTAAGCTTATTCAAAAAGCCTACCGCAAATTGCTCCGCTCTATAAAGTCGGAAATGGACGCCACCGACCGGCGCAATATCCGGATGGCCTACGATCTTGCCGTGGAGGCGCACAGCAAACAACGCCGAAAGTCGGGCGAGCCCTATATTCTCCACCCTATCGCAGTAGCCCGCATTTGCGCCGAAGAGATCGGGCTGGGCCCCACAGCCGTGGTCGCGGCATTATTACACGATGTGGTGGAAGATACCGACGTGACCCTCGACGATATCAAAGCCAAATTCGGACCCCATATCGCTAAAATGGTGAACGGCCTCACCAAATTGGACAGCGCCTACAACGCCGAAAGCCCCCAAGCCGAAAATTTCAAAAAGGTGCTGAGCACGCTGGTGGAAGATGTGCGTATCGTGCTGATAAAAATGGCCGACCGCCTCCACAATATGCGAACCCTAGGCGCTATGCCCTTGCATAAACAACTCAAAATAGCCGCCGAAACCAGCTATATCTATGCCCCGCTTGCCCACCGGCTGGGGCTTTACAATTTTAAAACCGAATTCCTCGATCTGTGTATGAAAATCACAGATCGCGATCAATACAACGAAATCGCCCGCAAACTCCAGGATACCAAACGCTCGCGCGAGAAGTATATTAAGGAGTTCCTCGCGCCGATCAATGAAAAACTGGATACCCTCCAACTCGGCAATCACAAATTGGCCTATGACAGCTTTGGCCGCTCCAAGTCTATTTATTCGGTCTGGAATAAACTCAAAACCAAACACGTACCCTTCGAGGAGATCTACGACCTCTTCGCCGTGCGAATCGTACTGGATGTGCCGCCCGAACAAGAAAAATCAATGTGCTGGCAGGTGTATTCTATCGTTACCGATGTTTACAGACCGATTCCCGAGCGACTCAAAGACTGGATTTCCATTCCCAAATCCAATGGCTACGAATCGCTGCACACTACCGTAATCGGCCCCAAAGGCCGCTTTGTGGAAGTCCAAATCCGCACCGAACGCATGGACGAAATCGCCGAACGCGGTTTCGCCGCCCACTGGAAATATAAAGGCGTAGGCAACCAATCGGACGTGTACGAGCGCTGGCTCGACAGCGTGCGCGAAACGCTCGATACCAACAACAGCGACGCCGTTGAGTTTTTGTTCGATTTTAAATCGAATAACCTGTTCAACGACGAGGTGTACGTCTTTACCCCCAAAGGCGATATGCGCATACTGCCCAAAGGCGCTACCGCGCTCGACTTTGCGTTTAGCATCCACACCGACGTAGGCTATCACTGCAAAGCCGTTAAAGTTAACAACCTGCTCGTACCCCTGGGCCATGAACTCCACAACGGCGATCAGGTGCAGGTCATTACCGATAAACGCCAAAAACCCAGCGAAGACTGGGTGAAAATCGTCATTACCGGCAAAGCCCGAGGCAAAATCAGGTCGCTGCTCAAAGAAGAACGCCGCCATCAAACCGAGTTGGGCAAAGAAGAACTGGAGCGCAAGTTTAAAAAACAAAAAGTCGATTATTTCGACGAAGCCGTCGACCTGGTTACCAGGTTTTTCGGGTTTAATTCCCGGCTCGACCTCTACCACGCCATTATGACCGAAAAATTCAGCCCCGCTGAAATTTTCACTCAATTTCGCGTGGAAAACGGCCACCTCACGGCCATTGAGATACCCAAAACCGGCGAGACCGGTGAAGACAAGGCCCTCAAACCCGGAATCGGCAAAAAAATCATCGGCAAACCGCGCCTGCTGATCAACGGCGAACCCGCCGAGCGCTACGACTACGTGTTCGCCACTTGCTGCAACCCCGTTCAAGGCGACGCAGTTTTCGCCTACCTGACCTCCAACGCCGGCCTGAAAATCCACCGCGTCAATTGTCCCAACGCCAATAATCTGATGGCCAATTACGGCTACCGGATTTTGCGCGCCGACTGGGTGGCTACCACCGGTACTAACTTTGTGGCCGACCTGCTGATAACCGGCGTTGACGACGGCCCCGGCGTTATCGAACGCCTCACCCGCCATATATCCAGCGAGTTGGGCCTCAATATCCGCCAGTTCTCAATTGCCGGCGATCAGGGGTATTTTGAAGGCAAAATCAGCCTTTTTGTGGCCAATACCGACCAATTGAACCAGGCCATCAAAGCCCTCAAAAACCTGAAGAACATCTCAAGTGTTACCAGAGTAGAAGATTAATAGCCAATGGACGACATCATCAAGGAAGTAAAAAACATTTTTGCCGCACACCTCGAAAGCAACGGTTTTCGAAAAACACCGGAACGCTTTGCAATCCTGGAAGAGATATACCGGCGCAGCGATCACTTTGACGCCGAAGCCCTCTATATCCATATGAAAAACCAGAACTACCGCGTCAGCCGGGCCACGGTTTACAACACCCTGGAGCTGCTGGTCAACTGCGACCTGGTAAAAAAACACCAGTTTGGCAAAAACCTGGCGCAATACGAAAAATCGTACGGCTTCAAACAACACGACCACCTCATTTGCGTGGATTGCGGGCGGGTACTCGAGTTTTGCGACCCCCGCATTCAACAAATCAAGGATATGATGGGCGATCTGCTCAAATTTCACATTACCCACCACTCCCTCAACCTCTACGGGCAATGTAACGGCGCCTGCGACCGCAAGCCCCAACCCGAGATCGTTGAACAAGAAGCAGAGCTGTCGAAACCCTGATGTATGCAAAGCGATTTTACTATCGTTGAACGCCCAGGCGTACTGATTGTGTACGTCCACCACCTGCTGAGCGAAACAATCAACAAAGAAATTCTCAACGCCGTTCAAAGCGGAATTGACCAGGGATTTACTACCTTTGTCGTCGACCTGTCGGATGCGCCTTTTATCAATAGCGTAGGGCTGAATGTGCTCATCCACCTGATGTTGAGGGCTAAAGAAGCCGGCGGCAAAATGGCATTGGCCAATGTGTCGGCCAAAGTACTCCAACTACTGGAAGTCACCAAGTTAAAGTCGATGTTCCTCATTGCCCCCGATATGGAGTCGGCAATGCAGCTGCTTTTGGCAGAGGAGGAAGAGTGAAAGAGGGAGAGAGGGAGGGAGTGTAATTTCTTAAACTATCAGATTAAAAACAATGGCTGTAGATGTGCTTATCGGCCTGCAATGGGGCGACGAAGGGAAAGGCAAAGTAGTAGACTACCTGGCGCCCGATTACGATATCATTGCGCGTTTCCAGGGCGGGCCCAATGCCGGCCATACCCTGAAATTTGACGGACAAAAATTCGTGTTGCACACCATACCCTCCGGCATTTTCCGCCCCGAACTGGTCAACCTCATCGGCAATGGCGTGGTGATCGACCCTATTACGCTGGCGCGTGAACTCGACTTTCTGGAAAAAGCGGGCGTCGATTATCGCAGGCAATTGCTGGTGGCCCGCAAAGCCCACCTCATCCTGCCCACCCACCGCTATATCGATGCTGCCTCGGAAAACGCCAAAGGCAAAGAGAAAATCGGCTCCACACTGAAAGGCATCGGCCCTACCTACATGGATAAAACCGGCCGCAACGGCCTGCGCGTGGGCGATTTGATGTCGCCCGACTTCGCCGCCAAATACGCCGCACTCAAGGCCAAACACCTGGTACTCGCCACGCTCTACCCCCCTATCGATTTCGACCTCGAAGCCGAAGAAAAACGCTGGATGGAGTGTATCGAGCTATTCAAATCACTGCAATTGGTTGATTGCGAATATTATATCAATGACGCTATCGCAAATGGCAAACGTATATTGGCCGAAGGCGCACAGGGTTCTATGCTCGATATCGATTTCGGCACTTATCCCTATGTGACTTCCTCCAATACGATTACTGCCGGCGTATGCACCGGACTGGGCGTTGCGCCTTCCCAGATCAGAGAGGTGATCGGCATTACCAAGGCCTATTGTACCAGGGTAGGCGGCGGGCCGTTCCCCACCGAGTTGCTCGACGCCACCGGTGACAAGCTGCGCACCGAAGGCCACGAATTCGGCTCTACCACGGGCCGCCCCCGGCGCTGCGGCTGGATCGACCTGCCCCAACTGCGCTACAGCCTGCTGCTCAACGGCGTTACGCAGTTGGTAGTGACCAAAATCGATGTGCTCAATATTTTTGATGAAATTAGGGCTGCCGTGGCCTATCGCTACGACGGGCAGGAGACCTCGCAATTGCCCTACGATATGTGCCAGACCGATATTACTCCGGTATACGAATCATTCGCCGGCTGGCAACAACCGCTGAATGAGACCCGCAATTTTGACGACCTGCCCCACCAGGCACGCCTCTTCCTCACCCGCCTTCAACAATACCTCGGCGTGAGAATCAGTATCGTGTCTATCGGGCCTGAGCGGGAGCAGTTGATACATAACGTCTAAACCCTCAATAAGAGAAAAAATCCACTCAAGACGAAAATTTGTGTGGCGCTAAATCATAAAAGCCCCCCTCAATGAGTACTAAATAATAATAAGGCGGGACGGACGGGTTACAAACGACAAGCATTAGATTGGGGCGAAGTGTACCTCGATCCGACTTTTCAAGAGTAGACAGTCCTCCAGTGGGCGAAAATAATGGCGAATATGAAGTTCTCATTCGAATTTATTTTCAATAGAAATTAATTTTCGTATAATTAAGACAACAAGCGTTGATGATGATTTGGTCGTATTGATTATGAATTATGCTTTGAACCTTAAGCGTTAAATGTTAGCTGGTTGGGCATGAGTTGGTTTTTCGGAGGGGGTCGGTGGGGGATATGTGAGGCTCACCAGTTTTTTCAGGCGCTGGGGGGTGGTGAAGGGGGAACTGGGTGAAAGGGCTTGGTGTAATGCCCAGTTCTGCTGCGGAAAATTGGCAACCAGGATTATGGAGATGGGGAAAGGATGATTGAAGGATGTTTTTTGGTTGTCATGCCCGCAAGGGCATCTACACGCGAAACGCTTGAATGGGCAAGTGTTAGCGCGATGTTGCAGATTCCCTTCGGGAAAGACAAAAAAGGAATAGTTATGCGCACACGGCGCTCGCCGGTAAAGGGAATCTCCACCATCATAATATATGAGGTGTGTATGTCGTAAAATTATCGTAACATAGGTTACGGTAACAGCCGTTACGATATTTTTATTACCTTTGCAAAATGAAATTCACAGATAGAAAAACAGAACTCAAGCTGCTAAATGCCACCCGGCAGATGTCGGCAAGTAAATCGTCGCAGATGACTGTAGTCGTTGGTCGGCGGCGTATCGGCAAAACCCGGTTAATTGTCGAAAGCCTGAAAAAAGAAAAGTATCTCTACTTTTTTGTAGCCCGAAAAGACGAAAGGCTACTTTGCGAAGAGTTTTCAGAACAAATCCGCGCAACGTTGGGCCTCAACGTTTATGGCGAAATCACTCGTTTTCGTGATATCTTTGGCTTACTATTGGATTATACAGAACGGGAACCCCTCACCCTGGTTATCGACGAATTCCAGGAATTCAACCGGATAAACCCGGCCGTTTACAGCGAAATACAGGATTTGTGGGACAGAAAAAAAGACCGCACCAAAATGAATCTAATCCTCAGCGGGTCGGTTTATTCGCTAATGAAAAAAATATTTGAAAGTAACAAAGAACCCCTCTTTGGGCGCGCCAACGAGAGGCTATACGTCAGGCCGTTTACAGTAGATACGCTCAAGACAATCATCTCGGAATACTATCCGCACTATGAGCCCAAAGACCTACTGGCATTTTACATATTCAGCGGCGGAGTACCCAAATACGTAGAAAATTTTGTGGATAAAAGCCTGCTCACCTTCGACGGTATGCTGGGGGAAATCCTGCGCGAGAATTCGCTTTTCCTGGAGGAAGGCAAAAATGTATTGATTGAAGAATTTGGCAAGGAATACACCACGTATTTTTCCATATTGTCGTTGCTTGCCTCGTCAAAAACCTCCCGAACCGAGATCGAAAGCATCCTGCAAAAAGATATAGGCGGATATTTAAGTCGCCTCGAATCGGATTACCAGATCATCCGAAAAATCCAGCCGATTTTTGCCAAACCTGGCTCGAGAAATATCAAATACGAAATCGAAGATAATTTCCTCCATTTTTGGTTTCGGTTCATCTATAAAAACAGGGGCGCCGTTGAAATCGGGAATTTTGATTACCTCAAAAAACTGATCGTCCGGGATTTTCCAATGTATAGCGGCAGGTTTTTAGAAAAATATTTCATCGAAAAGTTATCGCTTTCCGGCGATTGGTCTGAAATAGGTAGCTATTGGGAAAGCGGTTTCCAAAATCAAATCGATATCGTCGCCATAAACCATATAGAAAAAAAAGCCCTCCTTGCCGAGGTGAAACTCAACGAGAAACAATACTCGGAAGCGCAGCTAAAGGCTAAGACGCACCAGATTGCGAAAGTGCTGAGTGGGTATGAGTTGGTTTTTCAGGGGTTTTCGGTGGGGGATATGTAAAGAGGGAAGAGGCCGCAGCGTCTTCCTGTAATACTCTCCTTTTTGTCGACAAAATTGGGGGAATTGGAAAATGATATCTACGTAATGAACTTCACTATTTCCAGCCATACTTGCTCATATTCCTTGCAGAACTCATTCGTTTAGCCTTATTTTGCAATATGCAGGTCATATATTAGTGCTGCAAAACTCCAATTTGGGATGCGTTTTTATCTTGATAGGACTTACAAAATGTGAGATGGACATATAAACCATGATACGCCTCTTCCTCACCCGGCTTCAACAATACCTCGGCGTGAGGGTCAGTATCGTGTCTATCGGGCCTGAGCGGGAGCAGTTGATAATCCTTACTTAAGCGCAGTGAGAATATACTGGTAGTCGAGCGTAGTATCGTTAGCCGTAATATTGCGGAAACCGGCCTGGTACAGCGCTTCTTCCGCCGTGTAGAGATCGGTGCGTATGTTGACGGGCGGCCCTACGGGCGTGCGTTTTTTCTTGAAATCGATGATCAGCAATTTTCCGCCCGGCTTGAGGCCTTTTTTGAGCGTGCGCAGGTACTCCACCTGGTTGGGCAAGTACATAAAGGTGTTGACGATAACAACCACATCAACTTCCTCGGCGCCGAGTTTGGGGTTGTTGGGCGCCGCCAGCCGAGTTTCCAGCCTGCCCTGCAAGTGCTCGGGCAATTCGAGTACTTTTACACTATCGAGATAGGAAGTAAAGCGTGGGTCGACGTCAATGGCGATGACTTTGTCGGCTTTCTGAACCAGGCGCAATGTAAAAAAACCGGTGCCGGCGCCAATATCAGCCACCGTTTTGCCTTTCAAATTGCCCAGCAGGTTGAGCACCAGATCGGGTTTTTGCCATATTACACGGTTGGTATTTTCGTAATCTTCGCTTACCCCCTCTGTATCGGGCTGCTGCGATTGGGCGGTGTCAGCAGGCGCAGCCGGCGTATTGCCGGGTTGATCTGTCGGAGCAGGATTGTTGTTGCAGGCGGCTAGTATCAGTATTCCCAGCGCAAATGCCCATAAGGGGAGCTGTATTTTCATAGGTGAAGTTTGGGCAAAAATAAGAAAATTTACCAACCTATCCCCCCGCGCCCAGCGCTCCCAGTTTAGCCTGTATACGTCTGAGCTTTTCGCGTTTTTCCACCACAATCGGGGGTGCGGCGCGCTCGGCACAGTCGACAAGCGGACAGCGTTCGCAGGTTTTATTGACATCGAGGGTCTGTATTGCGGGATCGTCGAGGAAAGCGGCCTGGCGGCGTAACTCGGGGGTTAGCAACAATCCCAGGGTGACGCTCACATTGCGGTTGGGCGAAGGATAACCAGGCCTGGCCAGTGTGATACACAGGTATTCGTCATCCGTATCGATATAACGGGAGAGCTGGGCCCTCACAATAGCGTCTACAAATTTGCCCTCGCGCTGCATCTGGTGCAGGTCGTTGAGCAGCGACAGGGCCACCCAGCGGCGGCAGTAGTGTTCGAAAAGGCCGTTGCCGTGGGGCTGATGACGGCGGCTCAGGTGGAGTTCTTTATCTATTTCAAATAAATCATTGGCCGGATCGTGAAGAAACCGAAGGAAAAAGAGCTTGGGCAGTTCAAAAAACTTTGGCAGCACGTTGGTGAGACGGTGGAAGAACATTTCCGGCGTAGCTTCATAACGCCGCATAATAGCCAGGAAAGCCTCGCCGTCCCATTTTTCTTTGGCAAAAAAATCGCGAACATCAACTACAAAGGGCTTCAGCGGCAGGTGGAGCGCCACGGAAAAATAGGTGGCTTTGGAATGATTGAGCACCTCCTCAAATACCCGCCCGCGCAACAGCGATGAAGTTACCGCCCGTTCTTTTAGTTGTAAAATGGCAAAGCCCAATTCCTTGCCAAACTGAAAAGATTTCTGAACCGGCGTAAGCTGGCTGTTGAGCAGCAACTCTTTTTTCTCGGGCACAAATACCGCGCGCAATTCGCTGAGCTCGGGGTGGGCGTCGAGCCCGTTGTCGACAATACGGTAGCCAAAATACCGCTCCAATAAAGACCTGAGCAAATCGGGCGACAGGGGCCGTTCCGGCGGTATGCCGTATTCCCGGCAAAAAGCGTCAACAGCGTTCTCGATTTCTTCAAAATAATTATTGTGCAACTCCAGGTAAGAGCGCAGTGCGCCGAAGTAAAAATTCTCCTCGCGCAGCGCATAATTGCGCGACAAATCGAGCAGCGTAGAAATAAATGCGTTGACTTTGGCCGGCGCCTCGGCTATGATCTGCACCACTTTCGACAATTCGATGCCGAACAAGTCGAGCGGCAATTCATTCAAAAAATTGGATTGCAGCAATTCTCCCACAGGCGCCAGCGCGCTGTTGAGGTGGTCGGACACCAGGTCTTCCTGTTTGACGCCCAGCGCATGGGCCAGCACGTGAATTTTATCCTCTTTAGGATATTTTTTGCCTTTTTCTATCTCATTGAGATACGACACCGACATGCCGCTTTGATCTGCCAACTCGGCAAAAGACAGCCCTTTTTGCTGCCGCAATTGCTTGACCTTTAAGCCAAAAATTATTTTCTCATTGGAACTTTTGCCATTCATAGCCGGATGCGGTTGAGCGGCAAAAGTACGATTAATTAGCGAATTTTCGCAATTTCACTTAATTCAGCGTTCGAGCCGCTCGATAAGCCGGCTGGAGATGCGCAGAAAATCCATTTCGGTAATAATGCCGATGAGTTCGCCGTTTTTGGTTACGGGCAGGCAGCCAATTTTATTTTCGCGCATCACCTTCATAGCCTCCAGAATGGTTGCGGAGGGCGTGATGGTGATCGGATCTTTGATCATTATATCTTTAACGGTGGCGATTTCTTTGGTTTGCGTACGGCTACAGTGCGAAAAATGGCGCAGTAGCAAGCGGGAGGTGACCAGACCGCAGAGATTGCCTTTGGAATCTTCCACCGGCATATAGCGCACGCGGCGCCAGTCCATGAGTTCTGCCACCAATTCGAGCAAGTCGTCTTTTTGCACGGTAAACAAGTCGGTTTCCATGAACTCGTCCACCTTCAGTTGCGAGGGGTGGTAATTGTCGAGGTCTTCCGCCTCGGGCATGGGCCATTTGTGCACAGGATCGCCTTTGGTTTGATTTTTAATAATAGCGGAAGTCATCACAGAGAGGGCTTCATCGCGACCTACTTCTTTTTTGAGTTTGGTAAATGCGCGCAATTGCCAGCGAGCGCCGTTCATATGTTCGCGGGCGCGGGCTTCAATGATGCCCAGATACTTGTCGATATCGGCGGTATCCACGCCGCGGCTTTCCAGTCCCTTGCGCGACAAGGGCAGTAATTCTTCGAGCACCAGGTCGCAGGCCGATACCTTTTTGTCTTTAAACCAGTTAAACTGGGAATCGATACCGAATTGTGCGGCCTTGCTGAAGTTGTCACGCACATCTTCCCAAAGCAGGTACCGGCGAATATCGGGGTATTCCTGGGCCATTCCCATCATGGCGCCCAGCCAGAAGGCGGCATTGGCCGCTTCGTCTATGATAGTGGGGCCTGCCGGCAACACCCGGTTTTCGATGCGCAGGTGAGGTTTACCGTTGTCGCTGATGCCGTAACAGGGGCGATTCCAGCGGTACACCGTAGAATTGTGCACCTGCAATGCCCTGAGTTTTGGCACCTGCCCTTGCTGAATAATTTCCAGCGAATCTTCCTCCACGTCGGCGCTGAGCAGCACGCGGAAGCGGGCGATATCTTCTTTGTAAATTTCAAGAATGGATTGGTCGAGCCAGCCCGAGCCGAAGCTCACGCGCGGGCTGCGCTCGCGCATGTGGTCGTGCGTGGTGCGAATATCGAGCGACTGCTGGAAAAGGGCAATCCTTGTCTCGTGCCAAAGCCGCTTGCCGAATACAATGGGCGAATTGGCGGAGATGGCCAGCACGGGCGCTGCCAGCGTTTGCGCAATATTGTACATCTGGACAAAACGCGAAGGCGGCACCTGCAAATGCACCTGGAAGCTCGTATTACAAGCCTCCAGCAGCGGGGAGTCGTGCTTCACCAATAATTCGTCGATACCCGACAGCCGCAACTCATACGCCGAACCAATCAGTTGGTTGTTGATCGATTCCATCAGCGCAAAATAGCGCTCTTTGGGAGTCAGGTTGTGCAATTCAAGGTCGAATTTGCGCAGCGTAGGCAATATACCGGTGAGGATTACCGAGGCATTCAGCCCCTTTAGTTTTTCGCGAATAATCTTTTGCTGGTATGTATTTTCGGCTTCCAGCTTGCTAAGGCAATCGCCCGTAAAGACAAGCGGAGTAAGGTTGGTTTCGAGGTTGAACTTGGCCAACTCCGTACCCGCCCATTCGTATTGTTTTAATTTTTTCAGCGCCTCGGTGGCGATGGTGGCGGGCTTAAAGGTCTTGCTGTCAACCATGCACATCTCTTGCTCAGCGCCGATGCGAATCACGTCGCTCTCAAACCAGTCGTTATTCAACATATACTCGAAAGCGCGTACGTCCCGGAGCAGGTTGCGCACAAAGCGCTGCATAACCATCCCATCAGTAGCCAATAGTACTTTCTGCTCACCCATAGTATTTAAAAAGTTAGGGTACTTTCAAAATATAGATTTGAAACTTTGTGGCGTAAGATAGTTATATTTTGAATAAAACGCATTTTTTTGGCGCTTTCTTTCGTTCTTTGTAAAAACTCGACATTCCTTATGTATAAAACCACTGCCATTGTATTGTTAGCGCTTTTGTGGGCGGGTTGCCGCAAAGACAGCAGAGAGCGTTTGTTTGAAATGGTATATCCCAATTTTACTTTCGAAATCCCCCCTGGATTTGCCCCCACCCGCGCGCTGGTATTCGAATTCGACAATATCAATACCAATTTTGCGGCCTATTTACAACAAAGCAATACGGATCCTTCGCTCATTTATGGTATCAATCCCACTTTTGCGCGTATCACTTCGCTCGATAACCTGAGTTTGTATTTTGTGGAGCAGATTTCAGTGCGCTTCTGCCCTAATAACGGAGAGGAATGCTCTTTTGCCGACGAGGTTTTTTATATCGACGACCTGCGCGGGCGCGCCGATGAGGTGGTAGATTTATTGCCTACCCTGCGCAATGTGAAAACGCTGCTCAGCGGTCAGGATTTTCGGATGGAGATTGTCTTTTTTCTCAATGATTTTACCCCCTACAGTAATTTCTGCCGACTGGATATGACTTTTGAGGCGGTGAAGTAGGTTGATGTACAGATTTGCTGATTTGCTAATGCGAACGAAGTGAGTCCCGTACCGACTGGAAGGAGGTCGGGATGCTGATGCGACCGAAGGCTAACGAAGTGAGTCCCGATTGAAAATCGGGGGAGTCCCGTACTGACCGAAGGGAAGTCGGGAGTTTTATAGGTTTACTCTAATTCATAAACCTATCAACTATTAAACTTATAAACGAACGACGGACCACAACCCACAACGGACAACCGGCAACCTCACCCCCGTACCACCCGGTTGCGGGATAGCGCCAGCGGCAAATACACCAATGCGCACATTGCCAGGGCGAGGGCTTCCACGATAAGCAAATACCAGGGCCAGGGCCCCAGAAAATCGAGTGGCGACGCTGTCGGCGGTTTGCCCAGGAGGTACATATAATTGGACCCGATAATCAAATTTGCAATTAACACAAAAGCGGCATAAGCCTGCAAATAACCAAAAGCCCGCCAGACGCTCCGCCAGGTGGGGTACAACTTGAAAACCGAGGTAATATAAATGGCGTATATCACCAGCCCGCCGTGTACAAACCAGTATTTAAAAAAAGTATAATTGGGAAAACCTTCGTACAAATGCGGCGTAAGAACAGCCTGGATTGTACCGGCCAAAATCCAGAAATAAAAAATCTCGTGAGCCTTGTGCGACGGTCGCCACATCATAAAAGGCAATACGAGCGACATCATATTGCACAAGTCGAAAGGCAAGTCGGTGGCGGGATCAAAATAGCCCTGGGCGATACGCACAGCAATCCAGAACAGCACCCAGAATGCCAATACTACCTTAATGCCGCGGGCAACGCCGAGTTGCTGTTTTTCACTGAGGTGGCGCCGGCCCACATACGGCAGGGCGATACACCCCAGCAAGGTTAGCCCCATCATGATCAGGTGCTGCTGGCCAAATAAAGTAAAATCTTCGTTATAGCGAAAAAATGCCGGCTCCATTGGTTTTGCGCTTTGCGGCTGAAAAGATACGGCGCTTTTGTTAACAGAAGTTGAATTATACTCAACTTTCCGGTTGGCAGCGTAGTTTTTTCAGTATACTTTTGCACTTCAATTTAAGTCGCCAAACAATGAGCGAAGCTATAAAGCACGAGTGCGGTATCGCCTTGATACGGCTGCTCAAACCACTTGCATACTATGAGGAGAAATACGGCACCTCGCTATACGGCATCAACAAGCTGCGGCTGATGATGCAAAAACAGCGCAACCGCGGACAGGACGGCGCAGGCATGGCTACGCTCAAACTCGACCCCGTGCCCGGCGCAAAATATATCAGCCGCAAGCGCAGCAACGCCCCCAACTACCTCCACGACCTGTTCAGCCAGATATACTGGCATTTCAAGGACCTGCCACCCGAGCAGTTGCACGACCCCGAATGGATGAAAAATAACAAACCCTATGTGGGTGAAGTACTGATGGGGCACCTGCGTTACGGCACGCACGGCGACAATAGTATAGAAACCTGCCACCCCTTCCTGCGACAGAATAACTGGATAAACCGCAACCTCATCCTGGCCGGCAATTTCAACCTGACCAATGTTGACGAGCTCTTCCAGGAACTGGTGGAACTCGGCCAATACCCCAAAGAAAAAGCCGACACGGTGACAGTCATGGAAAAAATCGGCCACTTCCTCGACGACGAGGTACAGCGCCTCCACACCTGGTTTAAACCCGACGGCTACACCAACCAGCAAATCAACAACCTGATCTATGATCACCTCGATATTCAGCGCCTGCTGCGGCGCGCCAGCAAAAAATTCGACGGGGGCTATGTGATGGTGGGCATGATCGGCCACGGCGACGCCTTCGTTATGCGCGACCCCTCCGGCATCCGCCCGGCCTTCTACTATTGCGACGACGAAATTGCCGTGGCCGCCTCCGAACGCCCGGCAATACAAACTACCTTTAACGTGCATTTCAGCAAAGTGCGCGAACTCAAACCCGGGCACGCGCTTATCGTTAAAAAGAACGGGACGATCTCCGAAAAACCCTTTATCGAGGCCTCCCCGCGCGCCTCATGCTCATTTGAGCGCATCTATTTTTCTCGCGGCACCGACCGCGATATCTATATGGAAAGGAAAAGGCTGGGCGAATTTCTGGCCGACGCCGTGCTCAAAGCCGTCGACTACGATTTCAAACATACCGTATTCTCGTTTATTCCAAATACTGCCGAAACCGCTTTTTACGGACTTATCCAGGGTATTGAAACCAGGCTCAACGATATCAAACGCGACAAGATCTTGAAGATGGGCAGCGATATCAAACCTGCCAAACTCGAAAAGATTCTGACTTTGCGCGCCCGCGTTGAAAAAATCGTTGTCAAAGACGAAAAACAACGCACTTTTATCGCCGATACCTCCTCGCGCGAAGAAATGATGTCGCACGTCTACGATGTGTCTTACGGTATCGTCGAAAATGAAAAAGATACCCTGGTGTTGCTCGACGACTCTATCGTGCGAGGAACGACCTTGCGCGACAGCATCATCAAAATCGTATCGCGGCTGCGACCCAAAAAAATCGTCATCGTATCGTCGGCGCCGCAGATCAGGTACCCCGACTGCTACGGCATCGACATGTCGAAAATGAAGGAATTCGTGGCTTTCCAGGCCATGGTGGCCCTGCTCAGGGAATCGGACCGCGAGCACCTCATGCAGGAAGCCTACGAGCGCTGCAAAGCCCAGGAAAACCTGCCCAAAGAACAGATCAAAAACGAAGTATCCGCCCTTTACGACTTGTTTACGGATGAGGAGATTTCACAAAAAATAGCGGAAATTATCACGCCGCCGCATATCAAACCCAAGGTAGAAGTGATTTATCAAACCGTGGAAGCGCTGCGCAAAGCTTGCCCTGATAACAACGGCGACTGGTACTTCTCCGGCAAATATCCCACCCCCGGCGGAAATCGGGTGGTCAACAGGGCTTTTATGAATTACATGGAAAACCGCGACGAAAGGGCCTATTAATGGTTAAAAAAATGATAATTTAGGGCCGGCGCTATCGCAATTTTAACACTTTCTGCGTTTTTGCATCATTGACCCAATAATTCAAGATAATGAGAAAAGCAATTTGGTTGGCCCTCGCCCTGTTGAGCAGCGCCCAGGTGTGGTCGCAAGATCAGGATTTTCGCAATTATGTCGAAAAATATAAGGATATAGCCGTTCGAGAAATGGAGCGCGCAGGTATCCCCGCCAGTATCAAACTGGCACAGGGCCTGCTGGAATCCAACGCCGGCAAAAGCCCCTTGGCCCGCAATGCTAATAATCATTTTGGTATTAAATGCGGCAACGACTGGAAGGGAAAAACTTACATGCAGGAAGACGATGAATACGACGCCAACGGCAGAATCGTCAAATCCTGCTTCCGCGTGTACAAATCGGATGAAGCCAGCTTTGTAGCCCACTCGGAATTTCTGCGCGACCCCCTCAAAAATAACCGCTACGGCTTTCTTTTTCTAATCGACCCCACCGATTACAAGCGCTGGGCGCACGGACTCAAGCGCGCCGGTTATGCCACTAGCGCGACCTATCCCGAAAAACTCATTAGCCTGATAGAACGCTACGAACTCTACAAATACGACAGAATTTCCACCATCGATTTCGAAACGCCCGCCGAAGAAGTTATGGTTGGCATTTTGAGCGTTAATGATGTGCGTTATGTGCTCTCCGACTCCAGCGAAACCCTTGCCGATATCGCCCGCCGCACCGATGTGCGCCTGCGCAGTCTGCTGCACTACAACGAACATATAGTTGACGAAGGCAAAGCCATTCCCGCCGGTACTAAAGTATTCCTGCAGCCCAAGCGCAGTTCATACCGGGGGCGCCAAACCTGGCATTATGTGAAAGCCGGCGAAACCATGCGCGATATTTCGATGAACTACGCCCTCAACCTGGTCAAACTATATAAGCGCAACCGCATGACCCTGGGCAGCGAACCCGCCGTCAACGAACGCATCAAGATCAGGGGCAGCAAGGTAAAAAGCCGCCCCCGGCTAAGCACCGAAGGCGCCCTGCCCGCACCCGTACCCGACCAAATGCCCAAAGACAAAGACGTAGACGGCCTGCTCGATATGGAAGTTGAAGGCAATAAGCCCAATTCCAATACAAAACCCAACGGCAATTACAATTCTCCCCCCGTACAAGCTGAACCCGAACCCTCCCTGCCGGTTATTACACCTCAAAAGCCCCCTGCGCCGCCGGCAACCGGCACGCCGCCTCAGGGCGGACAATCAACCGTGACGCCGCCCCAAAATGAAGATCCTTTCGGCGAACCTGAAGCAACGCCTGTCACGCCCCCCACAACCGACGAAAATACGCCCCAATACCACACCGTTATTAAAGGCGATACGCTGTGGAATATCTCCCAGCGCTATGGCACTACCGTAGACGAATTGCGACGCCTCAATAATTTGACGAATAATAATATTCAATTGGGGCAACAGTTGAGGGTGAAATAAAGGGGTTATGCGACTGAAAGCGAACGAAGTGAGTCCCGACTAAATGTCGGGGGAG